>NZ_JBHWDS010000074.1:0-35656 GCF_042734615.1 Kitasatospora sp. NPDC059646 | reverse complement strand
GCGACGACCCGCGCGTGCGCGCGGCCCGGGCGGCGGGCGCCTCCCGCTCCGCGCGGGTCCTCGCATCCGTGCGCGTCACCGCGGCGCCGGGGACATCCGGGTGGCGACGCCCACCCGGTTGAGCGCGTTGATCGCGGCGATCAGGCCGATCAGGTGGGCGAGCTCGGTCTCCGAGAAGTGCTTCGCGGCGTCGTCGTAGGCCGCGTCGGGGACGTGCGTGTCGGCGACCAGCGTGACGGCCTCGGTGAGCGCCAGCGCGGCGCGTTCGCGCGCGGTGAAGAAGGGCGTCTCGCGCCAGGCCGACAGCGCGTGCAGCCGGTGCTCGGCCTCGCCCTTCGCGCGGGCGTCCCGCGCGTGCGCGTCGAGGCAGTACGCGCAGCCGTTGAGCTGGGAGGCGCGGAAGTTGACCAGTTCGGCGACCACCGGGTCCGCCAGACCGGCCTGCGCGGTGCGGGACAGGCCGAGCAGGGCGCGGTGGAACTCGGGGGCGACGCGGGCCGGGGCCAGCCGCTGGGCAGGGGCGGGAACAGTGCTGTCGTCGGTCATGAGGACCACGCTAGGCGGGAGTTGGCCCGGCGGTGTGGTTCATTTGAAGGATGAGTTCCTGGGCCACTTTCGGCGGCGATCTGCACCTCGACCTGGACGCGGGACGCGCCGGCGGCCTCGGCCTGCGCGCGGCCCTGGAGGACGCGCTGCGGACCGCCGTGCGCGACGGACGCCTCGCCTCCGGCACCCGCCTGCCGTCGTCCCGGGCGCTGGCCGCGGACCTCGGGATCGCCCGCAACACCGTCGCCGAGGCGTACACCCAGCTGGTCGCCGAGGGCTGGCTGATGTCCCGTCAGGGCTCGGGGACGGTGGTCGCGGAGCGCGGCCCGCAGCCCGCGCCGGCCGATCCGCCGCCGGGCCTGCGGCCGTCCCCGCCGGTGCGCCACGACCTGAAGCCGGGCTCGCCCGACCTGAGCCGGTTCCCGCGCGGCGCCTGGCTCGCCGCGGCCCGCCGGGCACTGGCGACCGCCCCGCACGACGCCTTCGGGTACGGCGACCCGCGCGGCCGGATCGAACTGCGCCGGGCGCTGGCCGGCTACCTGGCCCGGGCCCGCGGGGTGCGCACCGACCCGGAGCGGCTGCTGATCTGCACCGGTGTGCAGCAGGGCCTCGGCCTGGTCTGCGCGGCGCTGCGCGAGCAGGGCCTCGGGGCGGTCGCGGTGGAGGCGTACGGGCTGCCGCCGCAGCACCGGGTGATCGCCGCGCAGGGACTGGCGATGCGCCCGCTGCCGCTCGACGAGGGCGGCGCGGTGACGTCCGAACTCGCCCGTACGGACGCCGGGTTGGCGCTGCTGACGCCCGCCCACCAGTTCCCGCTCGGGATGCCGCTGCGGGCCGCCCGGCGGGCGGCGGCGGTGGACTGGGCGCGGCAGGTCGGCGGCTACCTGCTGGAGGACGACTACGACGGCGAGTTCCGCTACGACCGGCACGCGATCGGGGCGATGCAGGCGCTCGACCCGGACCGGGTGGTGTACGCGGGCACCGCGTCCAAGTCGCTGGCCCCGGGCGTGCGGCTGGGCTGGCTCGCGCTGCCGGCCGCCCTGGTGGAGCCGGTGACGCGGCACAAGCAGCTCGCGGACGGGCAGAGCGGCGCCCTGGAACAGCTGACCCTCGCCGAACTGATCGACTCCGGCGGCTACGACCGGCACATCCGGCGCAGCCGCCAACTGCTGCGGCGCCGCCGCGACCGGCTGGTCGAGGTGCTCGCCGCACGCGCCCCGCAGGTGCGGGTGACGGGGATCAGCGCGGGCCTGCACGCCGTCCTGGAACTGCCCGAGGGCTCCCCGGGGGAGGAGGAACTCCGGTCCCGCGCGCTCCGTTCGGGCCTGCGGCTGCACACCCTGGGCTGGAGCCGGGCCGACGGCGCGACCCGGCCGCCGGACCGGCCCCCGGCCCTGGTGATCGGCTACGGCACGCCGCCCGACCACGCCTTCGAGGCCGCCCTGGACGCGCTCTGCGCCCTGCTCGGGGCCTGACGGGCCGTCAGTGGCCGTGCCGGCCGACGTAGAACAGCAGGAACAGGAAGCCCACGAAGCCGTGGCCCGACACGATGTAGATCCACACCCGGATCCACACCCGGTTGGAGGCGCGGTAGCCCGCGTCGACGGTCTCCTTGTACTGCGGGACGGCAGGGTGGGCGGCGGGTTTGGCGGTGTCGGCCATGGCGGTCTCCTGACGGTGGTGGCGGACGGGTTCGGGGGCTACAGGCGCGGGGCGTCGCCGAGGCACAGGTCGCCGGCCGGGCTCTGCAGCAGGGTGTGGACGAAGATCAGGTCGAGACCGGCCCCGGAGTCCGCGGCGATGCAGTGCGGGGTCAGCGAGTCGAAATGCGCGGAGTCGCCCTCGTCGAGCAGGTGCACCCGGTCCCCCAGGGTGAGCTTCATCCGGCCCTTGGTGACGTACAGCCACTCCTCGCCGGGGTGCACCCGCACCACGGCGTCCTGCGAACCCGGCGGGACGTGCACCCGCAGGGCCTGCATGGCACGGCCCGGCGCACCGGCCCGCCGGTACCCCCAGCCGCCGGCCCGGCCCGGTTCGACCACGCCGCCGCGGATCACCGGATCCGGCTCGGCCGCCTGCTCGCCGAGCAGCCCGGACACGCTGGTCCCGTACGCCCGGGCCAGGCCGAGCAGCACCGGCAGCGACGGCTGCCGCCTCCCGGTCTCCAAGCGCGACAAGTAGGCTGGGGACAGGCCGACCCGGGCCGCCGCGGCCTCCAGCGTGAGCCTGCTGGAGATCCGCTGCTCCCGGAGCCGCGCGCCGAGGCCCGCGACCTCCTGGTCGTCGCCGAACGGACTGTCTGTCATGGCTCCAGTCCACACCCTTCGTGCCTCACGGGCAACAAACTTGCCCCACAGGCAAAAGCTCAGGGCCGGGGCACGTTGCGCAGGTTCGACCGGGCCAGATCGACCATCTTGCCGACGCCGCCGGTCAGCACCGTCCGCCCGGCCGCCAGCGCGAAGCCCTTGAGCTGGCCGGCGGTGATGCGCGGCGGAATGGACAGCGCGTTCGGATCGGTCACCACGTCCACCAGGGCCGGGCCGGGGCGGTCCAGCGCGTCGGCCAGCACCTCCCGGACCTTCGCCGGATCGGTCACCCGCTTCGCCGGGATCCCGCAGGCCCGGGCGATCGCCGCGTAGTCCACGTCCCCGTTGTCGATCTCCCACTCCGGATAGCCGGAGACCAGCATCTCCAGCTTGATCATGCCGAGCGCCCCGTTGTTGAACACCACCGTCTTCACCGGCAGCCGGTGCTTCGCCACCGTCAGCAGCTCGCCCAGCAGCATGCCCAGCCCGCCGTCCCCCGACATCGACACCACCTGCCGCCCCGGAAAAGCCAGTTGGGCGCCGATCGCGTGCGGCAGCGCGTTCGCCATCGAGCCGTGCAGGAACGAGCCGATCACCCGCCGCCGCCCGTTCGGGGTCAGGTAGCGGGCCGCCCAGACGTTGCACATGCCGGTGTCCACGGTGAACACCGCATCCTCCGCGGCCACCTCGTCCAGCACCGACGCCACGTACTCCGGGTGGATCGGCCGGTGCTTCTCGATCCCCTTGGTGTACGCCCCCACCACCGTCTCCAGCGCCCGGTAGTGCCGGGTCAGCAGGCCGTCCAGGAACGACCGGTCGGTCTTCTGCTCCAGCAGCGGCAGCACCGCCCGCAGGGTCGCCGCCACGTCCCCGTGCACCGCCAGCTCCAGCGCCGTGCGCCGGCCCAGCCTGGTCGCGTCGTGGTCCACCTGCACCGTGCGGGCCTGCGGCAGGAACGAGTCGTACGGGAAGTCGGTGCCCAGCAGCAGCACCAACTCGGCCTCGTGCAGCGCCTCGTGGCACGCGCCGTAGCCCAGCAGCCCGCTCATCCCGACGTCGTACGGGTTGTCGTACTGGATCCACTCCTTGCCGCGCAGCGAATGCCCGACGGGCGCCTGCAGCACGCCCGCGAGCTTCATCACCTCCTCGTGCGCCCCCCGCACCCCCGCGCCCGCGAAGACGGTCACCGTCCGCGCCGCGTTGAGCGCCTCGGCGAGCGCCTGCACCTGCGACCACGGCGGTGCGGCCACCGCCTGCTCGGTCAGGAACGTCGACCGGCCGGTCGGCGACGGGGCGCTCAACGCCGCGACGTCGCCCGGGAAGACCAGCACCGAGACGCCGCGGGCGCCCAGCGCGTGCTGGATCCCCACCCGCAGCAGCCGCGGCAACTGCGCCGGGTTCGACAGCAGTTCGCACCAGCCGCTGCAGTCGGTGAACACCCGCTCCGGGTGCGTCTCCTGGAAGAACCCGGTGCCGATCTGCGCCGACGGGATGTGCGACGCCAGCGCCAGCACCGGGACGCCGCTGCGGTGGGCGTCGTACAGCCCCTGGATCAGGTGCGTGTTGCCCGGACCGCAACTGCCCGCGCACACCGCCAACCGCCCCGTCAGCTCGGCCTCCGCCGCCGCCGCGAACGCCCCCGCCTCCTCGTTCCTGACGTGCACCCAGGAGATCCCCTCGGCCCGCCGGATCGCGTCCACCACCGGGTTGAGGCTGTCCCCCACCACCCCGTAGACCCGCTCGACCCCCGCCTGCTGGAGCACTTCCACCATCTGGTCGGCCACGCTGCCCACGGGATCACCTCATGCCGGAGAAGAAACGGACATTTGGCACGATATCGGGTGGGGGTGCGAAAACGGGGGGAGCGGGGTGGCGCTCCGCCTACTTGCCGTCGAGCGTCGCTCCGAGCGCCTCGCAGGTGCCCGTCGCCTCGTCCGCGAGCGGGCCGACGACCGGGTACTGGGCGAGGTCGCGGTGGCACAGCTCCGCGCTGGAGGGCATCTCGCCGTGGTAGCCGGTCTCCACGCCGTGGGCCTGGGAGAGACTGCCGGTCTGGACGATCGGAGTGGCGCTCGCGGGGGCCGCGGCGAGGGCGAGCCCGGTCAGGGAGAGGGCGCCGAGTGCAGTGAGCTTCTTCATGGCAGGTGCAACGAGAACCGCCCCCGCCCGGTCACGTGCATTGACCCGGCGGAGGCGGCGACCCGAGCGGGGATCAGGAGGTGCGCACCATCAGCGTGCTGACGCTGTTGCTGACGAACGAGGCGATCGGCCTCGGATCCGCCCCGTCCGCGAGACGCAGGCCCGGGAAGCGGGTGAACAGCTCGCGCAGCGCCGTCTCGGCCTCCAGCCGGGCCAGCGACGAGCCGATGCAGAAGTGCGGCCCGTGCCCGAGCGACAGGTGCCGGTTGCCGGTGCGGGTCAGGTCGAAGCGGTCCGCGTCGGCGTAGTGGCGGTCGTCGCGTCCGGCGGCGGCGTAGGAGGCGAGCATCGCCTCGCCGCGGCGGATCAGCACGTCGCCGACCCGGATGTCCTCCAGGGCGTAGCGCATCGGGAACTGGCCGACCGGGCCGTCGTAGCGCAGCGTCTCCTCGACCACCGCCGACCAGGGGACCTCGCCGTTCAGCACCAGCGCCAGCTGGTCGGGGTGGGCGAGCAGGGCGCGCACCGCGTTGCAGATCAGGTTGAGGGTGGTCTCGTGGCCGGCCACGACGAGCTGCATCAGGATGCCGATGAGCTCCTCCTCGCTGAGCCGGTCCTGCTCCTCGCGGGCGGCGATCAGCGCGGTGGTCAGGTCGTCCGCCGGCTCGACCCGCTTCGCGGCGGTGACCCGGGCCAGCAGCCCGCCCAGGTTGAGGGCGGCGGTGGCCCCCGCGCCGGGCGTCGCGGAGGAGCTGACCAGGGTGTTGGACAGCTCGTGCAGCAGGTCCTGCTGCTCCTCGGCCAGGCCGAGGAGTTCGCCGATCACCTGCATCGGCAGCGGGTAGGCGAAGTGGGTGCGCAGGTCGAAGTCGCCGTCCAGGGCGGCCACCCCGTCCAGCAGGCGGGCGACGCGCTGCTCGATGGCGGGGGCCAGTTCGGCGATCCGGCGCGGGGTGAGCGCCTGCGAGACGAGGCCGCGCAGCCGGCGGTGGTCGGCGCCGTCCGAGGTGGTCATGCCGGGCACGGTGATGAAGGTCATCAGCGGCCAGCCCTCGGGGAGCCGGCCCTCCTGGTACAGGTTCCAGTGCTTGGCGTTCTTGGCGACCCGCGGGTCCGCGAGCAGCTCCTGCAGGGTGTCGTGGTGGGTTATCGCCCAGACCACCACCCCGCCAGGGAGCTCCACCAGCGTGGCCGGACCGTTGGCGCGGAGCCGCCGGTTCTCGGCGTGCTGATCGGACCCGACGGGGTCGAGCCCGACGGGCTGGAGCTGGTCGGCGGTGGTGTCCATGCGGTCTCCTCGGGCGAAGCGGGGCGGGGCGGGACGAAGGCGCTGTACAGCACCGGCAGGCTGACCAGGGCGCGCGACCACGGCGACGGACGCCACCTCAACTCGTGCGCCGGTACCGCCAGCTGAAGGTCCGGCAGGCAGTGCAGCAGGGTCTCGATCGCGGTCTCGACGATCACCCGGGCCGGGTCCTGGGCGGGGCAGACGTGCCGGCCCGCGCCCCAGGCGAGGTGCGCCCGGTTGCCCGCGATGCCGTCCGGGCCGTGCGCCGCCGGGTCGTCGTTGGCACCGGCCAGGCCGAGCACCAGCATGTCGCCCTCGCTGATGTACTGGCCGCCCAGCACGGTGTCCGACACCGCCCACCGGCCGGGGAAGTTCTGCACCGGCGGGTCGCGCCACAGCACCTCGTCGAGGGCGTCCGCGACGGTCGCCCGACCGCCGGTCAGGGTGGTGCGGAAGCGCCGGTCGGTGAGCAGCAGCCGGACGGTGTTGCCGATCCAGTTGATGCAGGGCTCGTTGCCCGCCACCAGGATCACCATCAGGTGGTGCACCACCTCCTCGTCGCTGAGCCCGACGGGGTGGGTGATCAGCCAGGACGCCAGGTCGGCGCCCGGCCGCTCGCGGCGGCTCAGCACCAGGTCGGTGAGCAGGCCGAAGAACTCGGCGGCGGCGCGCTGCGAGTCCTTGCTGCTGTCGACCAGGTCGGTGATCAGGCCGACCAGGTGCGGGCCGTCCTCGGCCGGCAGGCCGAGCAGCCGGGTGAACACCAGCAGCGGCAGCCGCTTGGTGAACTGGCTGACCAGGTCGGCGGTGCCGTCCGGGCCCCAGCTCCCGATCAGCCGGAGCGCGGCGTCCTCGGTGGTCGCCCGGAGCCGGTGGTGGTCGATCTTCGCCAGGGTGTCCGCGACGGCGCTGCTCAGCCGCTGGTGGGCGGCGCCGTCCATGCTCTGCAGGGTGGGGCGCCAGGTGGTCATCGGGATCAGGTGCGAGTCGGCGCTCAGCCGGCCCTCCCGCTGCACCCGCCAGCGCCGCGAGTCCTTCGAGAACAGCTGCTCGTTGCGGGTCAGTTCGAGCATCTCCGGGTAGCCCAGGACCAGCCAGGCCTCCACCCCGGGCTCCAGCTCGATCGGCGCCACCGGCCCGTGCTGGGCGCGCAGCCGGGCGTACAGGCTGTGCGGGTTCTCGGCGACCGCCGCCCCGTACAGCGGGGAGCCCTGCGCACGGGTGTACGGGCAGCCGGTGGCCTCCCGGTGGTCGGGAACGGTCACGTCAGCTCCTCGGCGGCGGCCCGCAGGTGGTCGACGAAGGCGATCAGCAACTGGTGCGCGGCGTCCGGGTCGCGGACGTCGCAGGACAGGATCGGCACCCCGGGCAGCAGGTCCAGGGCGGCCCGCAGCTCCTCGTCCGGGTAGTCGGGGGTGTCGGGGAAGACGTTGACCGCCACCACGAACGGGATGCCCTGCTCCTCCAGCAGGCCGAGGACGTCGAAGCACTCCTCGATCCGGCGCGAGTCCACCAGCGCGATCGCGCCGAGCGCGCCGCGCGACAGGTCCTCCCACAGCGGCCAGAACCGCTGCTGGCCGGGCGTGCCGAACAGGTACAGTGCCAGGTGCTGGTTCAGGGTGATCCGGCCGAAGTCCAGCGCCACCGTGGTGGTGGTCTTCTCCGGACGGCCCGTCAGGTCGTCCACCCCGGCGCCGGCGGTGGTCATGGTCTCCTCGGTGCGCAGCGGAGCGATCTCGCTCAGCGCACCGACCAGTGTGGTCTTGCCGACCCCGAACGGGCCGGTGACCAGGATCTTGACCGCACCCTGGACGGTGGACGGCAGATAGGTCGGCTCAACGGAGCTGACGGAGGCCAACCAGCACCTCCTCGAGCAGTGAGAGCGGGACCTGCTCGGCCTGCCGCACCGGCGGCAGGACCTGAACGGCCCCGAGGTCCAAGAGATCGCCGACCAGCACCTTCAGCACACTGATCGGCAGGCCGAGGTGGGCGGCCACCTCGGCTATCGACAGCAGTTCCCGGCACAGCGCCAGGATCGCCTGCTGCTCGCGGTTCAAGGCCGTCGGATCGACCGCGGCCCCCGGCACGGTCCGCACCAGGCTCTCGAACTCCAGCACGTTGCGGCTGGCCCGGCTGCGCCCACCGGTGATCACGTAAGGCCGAACCGGCCCCCGCCTCACCGCAGGTCCCCGGCGGTGGCGTGCTCCTGCCGCGGTGCGGCGGTCAGGTGGCTGCCGATCCGCTCGACCAGCGTCTGCATCTGATAGGCCACCAGGCCCGCGTCCACCGCCTCGGTGGCCAGCACCGCCAGGTGAGTCCCGGCGCCGGCGGCGACCACGAACAGGTACCCGCCGCCGAACTCGATGATGATCTGCCGGGTCGGCCCGTCGCCGAAGCCCTGCGCCACACCCCGGGACAGCGACTGCAGCCCGGAGCAGGCGGCGGCCAGCCGCTCGGCGTCGTCCCGGCCGATCTTCGGGCTGCGGCCCATCTCCAGGCCGTCGTTGGACACCACGACGGCGTGCTGGACCTCAGGGACGGTGACGATGTCGGTCAGCAGCCAGCCGAGGTCAGGGGTTGTGGTCATGGAAGTCTCCCGAGCGCTGGGGAAGTTGAGGGGAAGCGGGGAATGCGTCGTGGCGGCCCTGCTCGGGCCGCCGGTCCTGCTGGGCGGCCGAACGGCCGCTGGCGGTCCCGGCCTGGAACAGCGACATGAACGTCTGCGCCTCGCGCGCACAGCGCGGCGGCGGCGCGGGCTGCTCCGGGGCCCGGGACCCGGTCTGCTGCGGGGCGCTGCCCCGGCGGTTGACCCGCCGCGGCAGGGTGCCGCCCTGCGGGGGGACGGCCGGCCGGCCGGCGTCCGCGGCGACGGACGGCCGGGGGGCCGCCGACGCCGACGCCGACCGGACGGCCACCGGCTCGGTGCGCGGGGTGCTGCTCGCGGGCCCCGGCAGCGAGTCGGTGAGCAGCGCGGACGGCAGCAGGACGACCACCCGCACACCGCCGTACGGCGAGGGCGCGGAGTTGATGGTGACCCGGAAGCCGTACTGCTCGGCGAGCCGGCCGACCGCGGCCAGGCCCAGCTGCGGGACCTCGCCGATCCGGGACACCTCCAGCGAGCCGCCGCCGGCCAGGGCGGCGCTCGCCTTGGCGACCGTCACCTCGGTCATGCCGACGCCGCAGTCGTCGATCTCGATGACCGCGCCGTTGTGGACCGGCATCAGCGTGACGTAGACCTGGGAGCTGGGCGGCGAGTAGCGGGTCGCGTTGTCCAGCAGTTCGGCCACCGCGTGGATCAGCGCCTCCGCGGCCGCGCCGAGGACGGCGGTGTCCACCCGGCTGTTCACGACCACCCGCTGGAACGGCAGGATGCGCGACTGGGCGCCGCGCACCACGTCCTCCAGCGCGACCGGCTCCGGCCAGTGCCGACCGGCCCGGGAGCCGCACAGCACGGCCAGGGTCTGCGCGAGGCGGGCCTGCTGGGCGGCCGCGTGGTCGGCCCTCAGCAGTCCTTCGAGCAGCACCGGGTCGTCGTGGGTGCGTTCCATCTCGTCCAGGCCGGCCTGCTGATCGTGGGCCATCACCAGGATGCGGCGGGCCACGCTGAGGAAGGCGCGGCGGGTGGCCGCGTTCATCTCCTGCTCGCGCAGCGCCGTCTCGGCACCCGCCTGACGGTCCGCCAGTTCGGCGGCCAGCCGGTCGCGGAGGCCGGCCAGCTCGCCCTCGGCGTCGGCCAGCCGGCCGCGCAGGGTGCGGGTGACGGCGCGGGACCGAGCGGTGGCCGCGAGAGCGAGAAGAGCGAGCAATGCGGCTGCTGCCAAGCACCATTGAGTGGTCGTCACGCGCGAATTCTAGGGTGGTATTCCTACTGACGTATGAACTGATCGAAGCATTGCTGTTCAGAGCGCGTCAATACTGGACAGAACCGGCGGAGCCGGACGTCCGCATGGGCAGCGGCCCGGTGGGGCGGAGGCAACGCCGCGTCGCCCCACCGGAACTCACGCTCCGTCACCTTCGTCGCCGTCAGTGGCGCTTCGCGCGGGGAGGTCGCCGCCCGCGCCGCGGCCCGCCGCTACTGGCCGTCGACCTCGCCGTACGGCTGTGGCTGCTTCGCCGGCACCGGCCGCAGCGAACGCAGGCTCCGGGCCACGGTGAAGCAGCGCGCCAGCGCCGCCCCCCAGCCCTCCGGCTGCGGCGCGTCGGCCCGCGGGATCGCAAGGGCTCCGTCGGGGGCGGTCCGGGGGGCGGGGATCAGCCCCGTGCCGGGCCGGATGTGCTGCGTCGCCTGCGGCATTGTGCTGTCCTCCGTGCTTGTCGGTCACACCCGTGGAAGGTCTCTACGCGGTATGACTTCCCGACCGGAGGACAGTGTTACGCACCGGTGGTGACGGAACGGTGGGGGACAGGTTGCGAAACGGTGAGGAGGGGCGCGCGGCGGGAGGGGTGCGCAGGCGGGCGCCGTTGTCAGGCCGGCGAGCCGTCCTCCTGGACGTTCTCGGCGAGCGGCCGGTCCGGGGCGGAGAGCGTGTCGGTGTGCGGGGCGGTGCCGCCCGCGTCCTCGTGGGCGGCGTGCGCACTCGGCGCGGTGAGCGAGGCGACCACGCCGACGGCGAGCGAGGCAAAGGCGAGCAGGCTGCGCTTCTTCATACCGGGTAGAACGCGGCAGGCCCCCCTCAGGTCACGCCCCGCGCGCACCCGGCCAGTCGGCCAGGCCGTCCACCAGCACCCGGGTCAGCCGCTCCAGCGTCACGTTCCGGTCCTCGGCGAGCTGGAACGCCCCCGCCGTGGTCAACGAGGCGAATCCGTGGGCCGTCGCGCGCAGCGTCCGTGCGGCGTGCACCGCCTCGGAGCCCTCCAGGCCGTATCCGCGCACCACCGCGAACAGCACGTTCACCAGCCGCTCGCCGGCCGCCGTCAGCTCCGGGTCCGGGTCGGGCGCCTGCGGCAGCGCGGCGTAGCGCCGCGGGAACCGGACGGCGTAGTCGGCGTACGCGGCGAGCAGTGCGGCGACCGCGCCGTCCCGGGAGTGGCCGAGGACCGCCGCGGAGAGGTGGTCGGTGAGCTCGTCGACGGTGCGGACGGCGACCAGGCGGCGCAGCTCCGGCAGGCCGCCGGCGACGTGCTTGTACAGCGAGGGGGTGGCGACCCCGGCCCGGGCGGCGACGGCGGCCAGGGTGAGCGTCCCGGCCCCCTGGGCGTCGATCAGGTCGAGGGCGTGGTCGACCACCGCGGTGGGGGAGAGTCCGGCGCGAGCCATCAGCGGGCGACCTCGTTCAGGAAGGGGAGCAGGGCGTCGGCGACCGCCTGCGGGTGGCCGGCCATCGGGTAGTGGCCGCCGTTCTCGATCATCACCTTACGGCCGCGCAGCGCGGCGGCCTGCCGGTCGGCGATCAGCTCGGGGTTCGGGAAGTCGGGGTCCTTGGAGCCCATCAGCACCAGGGCCGGGGTGTCGACGGCCGCGCACCAGCCGACCGGCGCGGAGTCGCCCGCGAGGTAGCCGCGCACTGCGGCCCGGCGGGCGGGCTCGCGCAGCATGTCGGCGAGGCCGGCCCGGTAGGCGTCGAAGTCGGCGGGCCGTTCGGTCGGGTAGTAGAACTTCTGCATCGCGCCCCACAGGCCCGGGAAGCGGGCCACCAGCGGGCCGGCCGCCGCGAACACCGCCTTCTGGAAGGCGTTCAGCGGGAGGTTCTCGATGAAGGCGTCGATCAGCACGATGCCGCCGGTGCGCTCCGGGGCGAGCCCGGCCGCGCGGACCACGGTGGCCCCGGTGTAGGAGTTGCCGACCAGGACGGCGCCGTGCAGGTCGAGGTGGGCCAGCAGGGCGACCAGGTCGTCGGCGATCGCGGCCGGGCTGTAGTCGGTGAAGCCGGTGGAGGACTCGCCCAGCCCGCGCAGGTCCATGGTGATCACCCGGTGCCCGGCGGCGCTCAGCAGCGGCGCGAGGTGCCGGTAGACGGCGCGCTTGTCGAGCATGCCGGGCAGCAGGACCACCGGGACGCCGGCTCCGGGCGTGTCGTCGTAGGCGATCCGGCCGCCGGTGACGTCGAGGTAGCGGGTGGTGCCGAGGGTGCTGTTCATCGCGGGCCTCCTGGGCGGGCGTTGCGGTGCGCCGGGCGCTGGAGGCCCGGCCGACTGCCGATAGCCATAAAGCTAAGGCTAATAGCTTTAGCCGTCAACCCGGCGCGGCCGGCGCGGCCCGACGCGGCGTCAGACGCCATCCACCTTGAACGGGTCGTGCTCGGCCAGCAGCTTCTCCAGCCGGGCCTGGTCGACCCGGCTGGTGATCGCGCCCTCCTCCTGGCGGTCCCGGATCACCTTGGCCAGCGTGAACGCGGAGGTGATCACGTACAGCAGTCCGATGGCGAGGAAGGCGCGGACCCAGGCGCTCACCGGCAGGTTGGCGATCCCCAGGGCGAGCGAGACGGCGGCCAGCGCGAACGAGGCGACGGCCTGCAGGAAGTAGGCGGAGGTGGTCCGGTGCGGCACGGGTGCGGTCATGGCACCAGGGTCGCGCCGGGCCGCGGGCGGGTCGTGAGTACGAATACTCAACCGCGCTGTCACCATCCGTCATGCTCCACCCGGGTCCACCTGGTGAATCGTCACAAATCGCCCATAGGTCGTCAGGAAAGTTTGGCTGTCTCCCGGGAGGAGCTTGGAATCATGGGGTCCATAGGATTAACGTTTGATAACGCAGCGCGGTCGGCAACGCCGTAACCATGCGGCACCGTGCGCCACGCCTAATCCACTTGGGCACGCCCCTCGGGGAGTCCCAGGAGCCGGGGAACCACGTTCCACCGGGGTGAATCGGGACGGCCCTGGGCCCGACCGTAGGAGACCTTCCACCTCCGAACCCGTCAGCTAACCCGGTCGGCGACAGGGAAGGAAGGAGCACGCCCCAGTGGCGTCGACCTACACCGATGCTTTCGGCACCCAGCTGCTCGACCCGCCGGTCGAGCCGGAAGCCGCCCGGCACCGGCTGCCCCGGCAGTCCCGCACCGGCGCGCCCCTGCTGGGCGTCACCGCGATGACCGCCGCGCTCGGCGCCACCGCCCTCGCCGCCGCCCCCGCCCAGGCCGCCGCCCCGGCACCCGTCACCGCCGCCGACGAGGCCTCCGACGGGCTGCTCGCCGCCGACCCCGGGCTCGCCCTCGCCGCCCGCATCCAGCAGCAGGCCGACGGCCAGCGCACCGCCGCCGACGAATCCGCCCGGCTGGCCGCCGCGCAGGAGGCCGAGGCCAAGCGGGCCGCCCAGCAGGCCGAGGCCGAACGCGCCGCCCACACCCTCCCGGTGGCCGGCTACCAGCTGACCGCGCACTTCGCGCAGTCCGGCGCGCACTGGGCGCACCTGCACACCGGCCTGGACTTCGCCGCCCGCACCGGCACCCCCGTCGTCGCCGTCGCCGGAGGCACCGTCACCTCGGCGGGCTGGTCCGGCCCCTACGGCTACCGGGTCATCCAGACCCTGCCCGACGGCACCGAACTCTGGTACTGCCACCTGTCCCGGATCGCCACCGCGGCCGGCCCGGTCGCCCCCGGCACGCTGCTCGGCGCGGTCGGCGCCACCGGCAACGTCACCGGCCCGCACCTGCACCTGGAGGTCCGCCCCGGCGGCGGCGCCCCGGTCGACCCGCTGCCCTGGCTCCAGCAGCTCGGCCTGCAGCCGTAGGCCGCAGCCCCACCGCGCTCACCGCCGGCCGCCGCGCTCCGCCAGGAGCCGGCGGCCGAACGCCGCACAGGCGAACAGCAGCCCGCCCGCCAGGAAGAACGGCTCGTACAGCACGGTCGCGAAGCGGTCCGTCGCGTCCATCCCCGCCACCGTCCGGTGCCCGGCCGCCAGCGCCGCCCAGTCCGGCACCGACGGCGCGGCGTGCACGAGCAGCAGCGCCGCCGTGCCCCGAGCCGCCGTCAGCAGCAGACGGGGCGACAGCCCGCCGCCCCACGGCCGGACCAGCGCCAGCGCCAGCGCCGCGGCCGCCGCGCACAGCGGGACCGCCACGACGTCGATCACCAGCAGCGGCGGGCTGCCGAGCACCGACAGGCCGCCCGGCAGACCGAGCCGGCCGCCCAGCAGCCAGTACAGGTGCACCAGCGAGAACCAGGCCGACCAGAGCGCGGCGCCGTACGCGGCGGCCCGGCGGAAAGGGTGGCGCAGACCGGCGGCCGCGGGAGTCATCAGGTCCATGGCTCCACCCTGGCCCGGCGGCCCGCGACCCTCAGTACGTCTCGGGGGCCAGGTCCGGGAACTCCTCCAGGAGCAGCCGCGACAGCCCCGGGACGGTCCACTCGCCGCACAGGTCGATCGCGGCCTGCGCCACCGCCTCCTCGAAGTCCTCGAACTCCCCGGCCAGTTCGTCCGGCATCGGCAGGCCCCGGGCGTTCAGCTGGGCCAGGTTGCGGTAGCTGCGGCGCATCAGGCCCTGCTCCAGCAGCCGCCGCGCCCCGTCCGTGGACACCCCGACCAGCAGCGCCCGGCCCGGCCCCCAGCCGCCGTCCCCGTCCAGCCCGGGCGCCTGCTCGAAGACCGCGAACCGTTCCTCCTCCGGCAGTTCGCGGAACGCCTCCAGCCAGGCCCGCACCTGCTCCGGCTCGCCGGTCGGCACCCCGTCCGCGCGCAACAGCGCCGTGTACAGCCGCGGCCAGGTCACCAGGTCGGCCCGGCGCAGCAGCGAGGCCAGCACCTCGCCCTGCCAGTCCGCCTCCTCGCGCAGCTTCTCCAGCCGCTTGGCGTTCAGCCGCCGCGCCGCCCGCTGACGCTCGATCAGCAGCCGCACCGCCGCCGGGTACGCCCCGGCGTCGCCGTCCGGCTGGACGTACAGGTGCAGCTGCTCGTACAGCAGGTGCTCCAGCACCGGCGAGGACAGCTCCGGGAAGCCGTCGTGCAGCCGGGCGCCGCCCAGCTCCAACAGCGTCAGGACGGTCCGCACCGCCGGCTCGGGCACCGCCTCCAGGCCCTCCTCGGCAGCCCACTCCAGCAGGTCGGCGGCTCGGGTACGGGGCAGCAGGTGCAGGTCTTCGTCGTCCACCCCGGTACGTTAGCCGGTCCGTCCGGGGCCGCCCGGTAGGGTCGACCCTCATGGAGACCGTCCGGCTGACCGGCCCCCGGCTCACCCTGCGGGAGTACGGCCACACCCCGGAGGACGTCGCCGCCCTGCACGCCGTCCACGGCGACCCCGAGACGGTCCGCCATCTCCCGTTCGACGCCGCCGACTTCGAGGAGTGCGCCGACCAGATCGAGCTCTACCTCGACGAGCTCGACCACGAACCCCGCGTGCACTACCGGCTGGCCGTCGACGACGCCGACGGCCGGCCGATCGGCCAGGCCGCCCTCACCCGCGAGGGCGAGCACGCCGCCCAGCTCGGCTGCGTGCTGCGCCGCGACACCTGGGGCCGCGGCCACGCCGGCGAGGTCACCTCGCTGCTGTGCGCCCTCGGCTTCGACACCCTCGGCCTGCACCGGCTGTACGCCCGCACCGACCCCGCCAACCCGGCCGCGGCCCGGGTGCTGACCCGGGCCGGCTTCCGGTACGAGGGCCGGATCCGCGCCGAGTCCCACTGGGGCGGCGCCTGGCACGACGCCCTCCAGTACTCCCTGCTCGCCCCCGAGTGGCGGTCCGGGGGTTAACCCCACCCCCGATCGGGCAGCAGGCATCATTCCGGCGGCCGGCGCGGTCCGGCACCGTGGAAGGGTGCCCGACGCCGCCGACCGGCGGCACCACCGCCCACCCGAAGGACCGCGGATGTCCACCGCTGCGTACCGTGCCGCCACCGCCGACCCCTCCGCCCGGCCCGGGTTCTGGCGCGCCCCGTTCTCCCGGTACACCTTCCGCGAGTTCGGCTTCGCGCTCAGCGGCCTCCCGATCGGCCTGCTCGGCTTCGCCCTCGTCACCAGCCTGTTCAGCGTCGGCCTCGGCCTCTTCCCGACCGCGCTCGGACTGCCCGTGCTCGCCCTGCTGACCGTCACCGGCCGCGGCTTCGGCCTCGCCGAACGCCACCGGATCCGCACCCTGCTCGACCTCGACCTGCCCGAGCCGCGCGAGGTGACGGCCCGTCGGGAGGGCGTCTGGGGCGCGATCACCGCCCGCCTCACCGACCCGGTCGGCTGGAAGGGCGCGCTGTACCAGTTCGTCATGTTCCCCTGGGCGATCCTCAGCTTCGTGCTCTCCACCGTCTTCTTCACCGTCGGCTGGGTCCTGGTCCTGTTCCCCGTCTACCAGTGGGTGTTCCGCCGCTGGACCGACTGGGACGGCTACCGGATCGCCGACTGGACGGACTCGCACGGCGTCCACCACGTCTACGAGCTGAACTCGCCGTTCCAGATCGGCGGCGTCAGCCTGCTCGGCTTCGCCTTCGTGCTGCTCACCCCGCTGCTGATCCACGGCCTCACCAGTGCCAACCGCCTCGCCGCCCGCGCCCTGCTGGCCGGGCGCTGAACATGCGCCGCCCCCGGGCCCGTGGTCGGATGACCCCGGGCCCGGGCCGCACCCCGGGCCCGCCGAACGCCCGGAGGCCACTGACGATGAGCCAGGCCAGCAGCACCCGCCCCGGCGGTCGGCGGACCCCCGCCGCCCCGCCCGTGCTGATCACCTCCCGCCCGCTCGACGAGTACAGCGCCTACTTCGGCCTCACCCGCGCCGAACTGCGCCGCCTGGACGGCCCGCTGCTGGACTGCCCCGGCGGCGCCGCCGCGTTCGCCGCCGAGGCCCGCGACCTCGGCTGCCGGGTGGTCGCCGTCGACCCCGGCTACGCGCTCGGCCCCCGCCGCCTCGCCGAACTCGCCGCCGCCGGCCGCGACACCATGGCCGGCGCCATCCGCCGCGACCCCGCCCGCCACCTCCCCCGCGCCCGGCACGGCCGCCGCCGCCCCGACAAGTACCTGCGCAGCTGGGACCGCGCCCGCGGCCTGTTCGCCGCCGATGCCGCCGCCCATCCCGGGCACTACGCCGCCGCCGCGCTGCCCCGGCTCCCGTTCGCCGACGGCAGCTTCGCGCTCACCCTCAGCTCCTACCTGCTGTTCGCCTACCCGGCGCTGTTCACCCCCGCCGACCAGTTCCGCGCGCTGCGCGAACTCGCCCGGGTCACCGCCCCCGACGGCGAAGTGCGGGTCTTCCCGCTGCACGACCACGTCGGCAGCCCCTGTCCGCACCTGCCGGAGCTCCGCGCCGCCCTCCGGCACCACCGCATCGCCAGCCGGGTGCTGACCACCGCCCCGGGCCACCGCGTCCTGGCGCTCGGACCCCGCCGCTGACGCCCCGTCAGCAGCCGCCCGCCGCCGCGGGAGCGTCCCGCAGCTCGCGCACCGCCCGCAGGTACGCGCCCACCGCGTCCCGGCTGCGGGACAGGCACTCCACCCGGTCGGTGAGCTGCCGGTGCTCCTGCTCCAGCGCGGCCAGCGTCTCCGGCGTGGCGCCCCGGACGTGGTACTGGCCGTCGACCAGGCACGGCAGCACCGCCCGGATGGTGCGGGTCGACAGGCCCGACTCCAGCAGCGAACGGATCTGCCGGACCCGCTCCACCAGCGCCTCGTCGTACTCCCGGTAGCCGTTCGCCGAACGCCCCGGCTTCAGCAGGCCCTGTTCCTCGTAGTAGCGCAGCAGCCGGGGCGACGCCCCCGCCCGGTCCGCCAGTTCGCCGATCCGCATCCGCGTCTCCCGCCCGCCGGAAGGACTTGACCTTCACACCGATGTGAGGGTTCGAGGATACCCGCATGGCCACCGTCCACACCGAACTCCGCGCCCCCGCCGACCGCTCCGCGACGCTCCGCTGGTCCCCGCTGCTGGCCCTCGCCACCGCCGCCTTCCTCGGCATCGTCACCGAGGCCCTGCCCGCCGGGGTGCTCCCCGAAATGGCCCACGACCTGCGGGTCGGGGAATCCGCCATGGGTCAGTCGCTGACCGGCTACGCCCTCGCCACCGGACTCTCCGCCGTCCCGCTGGCCCGGGCCACCGCCCGCTGGTCCCGCAAACGCCTGGTGCTCGCCGCCGTCGCCGTCCTGCTGGTGGCCAACGCCGTCACCGCGCTCTCCCCGTCCTACCCGCTCACCATGGCCGCCCGGATCGCCGCCGGCGTCGCCGTCGCCGCGATCTGGGCCGAACTCGTCGGCTACGCCCGCCGCCTGACGCCCCCGCAGCTGCACGGCCGGGCGATCGCCGTCACCGGCATCGGCGTCCCGCTCGCCCTCTCCCTCGGCATCCCGCTGGGCACCTGGTCCGGTCGGCTGATCGGCTGGCGGCCCACCTTCGCCCTGGTCGCGGTGGTCGCCACCGCCCTGCTGCTGTGGATCGCCGCCGTCGTCCCCGACGCCCCCGGCCGCCGGCCCGACCGCGCCGAGACCCTGACCGGCGCGCTGCGCCTGCCCGGCGTCCGCCCGGTCCTGTTCGTCGTCGCCGCGTTCGTCCTCGCCCACAACGTGCTCTACACGTACATCGCCGCCCTGCTCGACCACTACGGGGCGGCCGACCGCCGCGACCTGGTGCTGCTCGTCCTCGGCATCGCCTCGGTCGCCGGGCTCGCCGTCACCGGCGCCCTGGTCGACCGGCGGCTGCGGCACCTCACGCTCGCCGCCACGGCCACCGTCCTCGCCGCCGTCGGACTCCTGCTGATGCCCGCACCCGCCGCGCCGCCGGTGCTGCTCGCCGCCGCGCTCTGGGGACTCGGCTGGGGCGCCGTCGCCCCGCTGTTCCAGACCGCCGTCGCCGACGCGGGCGGCGACCGCGGCCAGACCCTGCTGGTCGCCACCTGGAACACCGCGATGGGACTCGGCGGCGCCGTCGGCGGACTGCTGCTCGACCTGGCCGGGCCCGGAGCCCTCGCCCGGTTCGCCCTCGCCCTGCTGCTGCCCGTCCTCGCCGTCGTCGCCCTGGCCCGCCGCCACGGCTTCCCTCCGAAGCGGCCGTGACCGGCCACCCGGCGCCGGACATGCAGACGGCCCGTGGGCTGCTCCTCGGGCCGGGCCCCGCAGGGCGGGGACGGCGGTCGAGGCACCGGGGATGTACCGGTGAGCCCACGGGCCGGGTGACTGCTTGGGATTCGCCTGAGCCGGAGGCCGAGGCCGCGGGGCCCCGTCACTGCCACAGGCAGGGGCGGCTCTAGCGAGCAGCCACCTCACGCATCCTGAAGGAACTCATAACTCAGGATCACCTCCTTTCAGTGTGCTGCCAGCGTAGGCACCGCCCCCCGGGCCGGGCAACGGATTTATTCGGCGAACCGTCGGCGGACACGACGAAGGCCCGGAGGCGATTGCCTCCGGGCCTTCGTGCTACTGAGTAGCGGGGACAGGATTTGAACCTGCGACCTCTGGGTTATGAGCCCAGCGAGCTACCGAGCTGCTCCACCCCGCGTCGGTGAACACGACTCTACGGGAAGCCCGCGGGAAAAGGAAATCCGATTCCCGTCGGCGCATCCGGGCAGCTCAGCCCGGTCTGGCCGACTGCCGGGTGCGGCGGGTCTGCGCCCAGACCGCGAAGCAGACCAGCGCGGCGAAGCACGGCACCATCACCAGCCCGTACACCAGCAGGAACCCGTCCGTGCCCAGCCCGGCGGCCGCGTTCCACACGCCGTGCAGGCCCATCGCCAGCAGCAGGCCCGCCGGGGCGCCCAGCCGGGCCGCCCAGCGGCGGCCGGTGGTCAGCGTGACGGCGAGGCCGATGCCGGCCAGCGCGGTGAACAGCGGGTGCGCGAACGGCGACAGCAGCGCCCGCAGCACGAAGGTGTGCACCGTCCCGTCGAAGTCCCGCAGGCTCGGCGTCCGGCCCAGGCCGATCGCGTCCAGCCGGGCCTGCCGGTCCGCGGTGAACGCCCGCCCCAGGTAGAGCACGTTCTCGGTGAACGCGAACCCGCAGGCCGTCACCCCGCCCAGCACCGCCCCCGCCGCCAGCGTGCGCGGCCGCGACCGGGCCCGCTGCTGCCCCGCCGGCGCGGGCCGGAAGTGCGCGACCGGGCCCTCCCCGTCGCGGTGCCGGTGCCACACCAGACGGCGCAGCCGGCCGCACGGGCGGCCCTCCTCGCAGCGGTGCCGCCGCCGCAACGGCAGCAGCAGCATCAGCAGCGCCGAGCCCTTCGCCACCTCCTCGATCAGCGGCGTCGCGAACTCCGCGCCCAAGGTCTCCCCGCGCGCCCCCTGGTGCGCGATCAGGAAGTCGCTCGCCCAGCCGTTCGCCATGATCGCCACCGTGGTCGCCGCGCACGCCCCCCACGCCAGGCAGAACAGCGTGTGCCGGATCGGCACCCGGGCGGTCTGGTTCAGCCACGCCAGCGCCCCCAGCACGAACGGCAGCGGCAGCAGCGACAGCCCGAGGCCCACCAGCAGCCCGGTCGTCCCGGTCTGCCGCTGCACCAGGTGCAGGATCAGCACCCCCGACCCGGCCAGCGCCAGCGCGGCCACCGCCGACGGCAGCGCCGGCCGCCGCAGCGGCCACAGCCGGCGCACCAGCGACGGCGCGGCCTTCGCCATCCGGCCGCCGCGCTGACCCGGGATCCGCCCCGCCGCCACCGGACGCAGCCGCACCCGGAGCAGCCCGCCGGACCGGGGCGCCCTCGGCTCCGGGAACGGTCGAGCGCCGGCGGGGGACGGCGGCGGATCGGCGGCCATGGCGGCGGCCCCTACGGGCAGGCTGGGGGAGGCCTTGCCGCCGGGCGGACTGCTCACCCGCAGAAGCGTAGGCGAATGCTCCGCTCCGAGGGGAGTGGAGACGACAATCCGTACTCCTGGGGTGACGCTCCGTCAGCAAGGCGAAACGGCGGACACCGCTTCCCCGTGGCTCCTACCCTGTTCGCCATGGGGGAGAACGCACAGGCGTCCGAACGCCCCGGCTACCGGGACGTCACCGGTCCGGACGGCGTCCGGGTGGAGATGACGGTCAGGGGCCTCGCCACGGTCGACCTCGGCCCCGGCGGCCTCGCCTCCGGCGACCCGGCCGGCGCGGTCGTCGGCGTGGTGCTCTACCTGCTGGTCGCCGTCGGCGTCTTCGTCGCCTTCCTGGTCCGGCTGGGCCGCGGCCGGCGCCGGTACGGCATCAAGGTCACCGTCCACACCCCCGAGCCGCACCGGTTCGCCCGCGGCTTCGACACCCTCGACGAACTCCGTGACTACCAGGTGTGGTTGGTCCAGGAGATCCGCGAACGCGGCGCCGCCGCCGTCCCGCGCAGGGACGATTCGGCGGGCCGCGACAAGGCCTAGCGCCGCCGGAACAGCAGGTCGTGCACCACGTGGCCCTTGGCCAGGCCGGCCCGCTCGAACTTCGTCACCGGACGCCACTCCGGGCGCGGCGCGTAACCCGGCACACTGCCCGCCGGGTGCTCCGCCGGCTCCAGCCACGGCGAACCGTCGCCCTCCGGGTGCAGGTTCTCCAGTTCCGGCGACGCCTCCAGCACGGCCAGCATCTGCTCGGCGTACGGCTCCCAGTCGGTCGCGCAGTGCACCAGCGCGCCGGGGGCCAGCCGGGGCAGCACCAGCTCCAGGAACGACGCCTGGATCAGCCGGCGCTTGTGGTGCTTCGGCTTCGGCCACGGGTCCGGGAAGTACACCCGCAGACCCGCCAGCGACGCGTCCGGCAGCATGTCGCGCAGCAGGATCACCGCGTCGCCCGCCGCCAGGCGGACGTTCTCCGAGCCGTCGCGCTCCAGGAACTGCAGCAGGTTGCCGTGGCCCGGGGTGTGCACGTCCGCCGCGAGGATCCCCGACGACGGGTCGGCCGCCGCCATCGCGGCCGTGGTGTCGCCCATCCCGAAGCCGATCTCCAGGGTCACCGGACGGCCGTCGAACATCGCCGCCAGGTCCATCGGCGTGCCGTCGATGGCGTGGCCGAACCGCTCCCAGCCGCGGTCCAGCGCACCCGCCTGCGCCTTGGTCATCCGACCACGGCGCGGCTGGAAGCTCCGGATCCGCTGCTCGCGGTGCTGGGCCTCGGTGGCCTTGTGCGGGTACATCGGCGCGGGGTACGCCGCCGGCGCGGCGGACAGCCGGGCCGACGCGGGCAACTGGGGGCTGGGGGCGGAGGAAGTCACAATCACCCGAGTCTACGGGAGCCCGAAATCGAGGGACGCGCGACGGCAGGCGGGTGCGGAACCGCGGGCGCGGGGAACCGCACCGCCGGTTCCGCACCTCCCCGTCCGTTCACCCCGCTGCCGCCACGGCCCGGCGGGCGACTTCCCGGCCGATGGCCAGTGAGGCCGTCGCCGCAGGGGAGGGGGCGTTGAGGACGTGCACCACCCGGCCGGTGCCGGCGAAGGCGAAGTCGTCGAGGAGGGTGCCGTCGCGGGCGACGGCCTGGGCGCGGACGCCGGCGGCGGCGGGCAGCAGGTCGTCCTCGGTGACGGCGGGCAGCAGGCGGCGGACGGCGGCGGTGAAGGCCCGCTTGGAGAGCGAGCGGTGGAGCTCGCCGAGCTCGTAGCGCCAGTGCCGGCGGGCGATCGTCCAGGCGCCGGGGAAGCGGACCGTCTCGGCGAGGTCGCGGACGTCGACGGTGCGCCAGTCGTAGCCCTCGCGGGCCAGCGCCGGGACGGCGTTCGGGCCGACGTGCACGTCGCCGTGGATGCCGCGGGTGAGGTGCACGCCGAGGAACGGGAACGCCGGGTCCGGGACGGGGTAGACCAGGCCGCGCACCAACGACCGGCGGGCGGGCGCGAGTTCGTAGTACTCGCCGCGGAAGGGCACGATCCGCACGCCGGGGTCGTCGCCGGCCAGCCGGGCGATCCGGTCGCTGTGCAGGCCGGCGCAGTTGACCAGCACCGCGCAGCGGATCTCGCCGAACGGCGTGGTGACGGTGACCCCGTCGGCCCGCCGGGCGATGCCCAGGACGGGGGTGGAGAGCCGCAGTTCGGCGCCCCGCTCGCCGGCGAGCGCGGCGTAGCGCCGGGCCACGGCGGTGTAGTCGCAGATGCCGGTGGTGGCGAGGTGCAGGCCGGCCAGGCCGGTGACCTCGGGTTCGTGGTCGCGGATGCCGGCCGGGTCGAGTTCGAGCAGCGGGATGCCGTTGGCCCGGCCGCGTTCGGCGAGCGCGGCGAGCCGGGGCAGCTCGGAGCGCTCGGTGGCGACGACGAGCTTGCCGGTGACCTCGTGGGCGATGCCCTGGTCGCGGCAGAACTCGACCATCTCCCGGGCGCCCCCGGTCGCGTACCGGGCCTTCAGCGAGCCCGGCCGGTAGTAGACGCCGCTGTGGATCACCCCGCTGTTGCGCCCGGTCTGGTGGGTGGCGAGGGCGCTCTCCTTCTCCAGCACGGTGACGGAGACGTCCGGGCGGGCCAGGGTCAGCGCGTACGCGGTGGACAGGCCGACGATGCCGCCGCCGACCACCAGCACCTGGACGTCGTGCTTCAACGACCCGCCCCTCAGCCGGTGGTGAGGACCAGGCGGGCGCGCTCGGTGAGCTCCTTGACCCGCTGCTCGTTCTGGTAGGGCTCCAGGCGGCGCAGCAGCTCGATCACGTACTCGCGGCTGCGGTGCGAGGAGATCCGCCCGGCGACCTCGACGGCGCGCTCGCCGGCGGCGACGGCCGCGTCCAGGTCGCCGGCCTCGGCCTCGGCCATCGCGGAGACCACCAGCCGCAGGCCGTGCGAGCGGACGAAGCCCTCGGTCGGGCGGGCCAGCGCCTCGCGGGTGAACTGCCGGACCTTGGACGGGACTCCGAGGTCGCGGAAGCACTCGGCGGCGTCGGCGGCGAGCCGGTCGTAGGCGTAGAAGTCGATCCAGGTCGGGTCGGGGTCGCCGGGCCGGGCCCGGTCCAGGGCGGCCTCGGCGGCGGACAGCGCGGTGCCGCAGGCGGGCGCGTTGCCGGCCTTGGCGTGGGCGCGGGCCTCCACCAGGTGGAAGAAGCTCATGGTGCGGGCGGTGGCCAGGCCCCGGTTGCGCTCCAGCGCGGCCTGGGCGAGGTCGACGGCCTCGTCCGGGAAGGAACGGTAGGACGCCTGCAGGCTCATCGAGGCGAGCACGTACCCGCCGAGCGGCACGTCGCCGGCGGCCCGGGCGAGCCGCAGCGCCTGGATGTAGTAGCGCTGGGCGGCCTCGTGCTGGCCGGTGTCGAACGCCATCCAGCCCGCCAGCCTGGTCAGTTCGGCGGTCGCCCCGAACAGCGCCCGGCCGACCGCGTCGCTGTACGAGGCGAGCAGCAGCGGGGCGGCCTCCACCCGCAGGCACTCCGGGACCATCGAGGAACGCCAGTCGCCGCCGCCGTACTTGGAGTCCCAGCGGCGGGCCTCCTGGGCGGCCTCCCGGAGCTTCGCGGCGTCCGCGTGCCCGACCCGGTAGCCGGACAGGTCGGGGGCGGTCTCCCGGGCCACCGAACCGTCGGCGGGGGTGATCAGCCAGCGGGAGACCGGCGTGGCGTACGCGGCGACCGAGAAGGTGCCGGCCAGGCTGTCGCTCCACCGGCCGCCGCCGGGGCCGCGCCGCAGGTCCAGGTCGACCCGCCACAGCTCGGTCGCGGAGCGCACCGCCTCCGGGACCTCGCGCGGGAACTCCAGGCCGAGTTCGGGCGTGGGGTGCGAGTCGGCGAGGCCGATCTCCTCCAGCGGCACCGGGCGGCCCAGCTTGTTGCCGAGCGCGGTGGCGATCAGGTGCGGCACCGGGCGCTGCGGCACCATGCCCTTGGTCACCCAGCGGGCCACCGAGGTCTTGTCGTAGCGGAGGGTCAGGCCGCGCTGCGCGCCCAGGTCGTTGACCCGGCGGGCGAGCCCGGCGTTGCTGATCTGGGCGAGCGCGAGGAGGGCGCCGAGCCGGTCGTTCGGCCCTCGTGAGCTGACGGTCATGGTGGCGGTGGCACCCCCTGGCGACGTCGTGCGCGGATGGCGGCGAGTCGCGACGGAGCGGTACGCCACCGGACTGCTTGCACCTAGCGTAGTCGCCCGCGTTCCCACGGTTAAGAGGCCGCATTCCGGTTGGCGGGAACGCGCTGCGTCCACGGCGGGCGGCCGCGGGCCTGCGGACCGCCGCGCGGGCACCTGCCGGACGCCCGTGCTCCCGGCCCGTGCCCGCGTGCGCCATCCGTGCTCCCTGGCCGCAGCGGCAGGTGGGCGATTCGCTGGTGCCTGTGGATCGGCCCGCCGCCGAGGACCCGGCGGGCCGGGGGATGACGCTGCCTCAATCCCCGCGGGCAGCGGCGCGTCCGGGAGGGCATGCGGATGCCCTCCCGGGCCGTGCGACGCCTTTCGGCCAAACTCGGTCGCCTCGCAGCGTCCACGGACGACTTCCGCGCCGCGCCGCCCGGCCACCGGCCGTGCCCCGGACGGGAGTTCGAGGAGCCGCACGGCCCGGGCCCCGGAGGGGGTGGCCCGGCCCGTGCGACCCGCCGTCCGAAACCATGGCGCTCCCGCGCCGCCCCGGTGGCACGATGGCTCCTGACGGTGCGCCACATCCCGGCAGGTGACCCAACGTTCGCCGCGCACCGCAGCACCACAGGTGGAGGCGCGATGCGGTGGCTCACCGGCTGGAGCGGACTGACCGCCGCCGACCCGGCGCTCGCCGCGGTCCGCCCGATCGCCGGCACCCTGCTCTGGGGCGGCCCCCACCCGCTCTGGGCGGTCGGCGACTGGCGGCCCGACGAACTGCGCCTCGCCGTCCTCCGGCCCGGCGGCCCCGCCGCCGTCCGCGGCGGCCTCGACCCGCGCGACCCCGCCGACACCACCGACCACGACACCCCCGCCACCCTGCGCCTCGCCGTCGCCGGCCGCTGCGGCGCCACCGACCGCGAACTCGCCGACGGCCTCGCCGCCGCCCGCGGCGGCGCCCTGCGCCACCTCACCCACTGGCCCGGCAGCTACACCGTCGTGCTGCGCACCGGCACCAGCTCCACCGTGCTGCTCACCGACCTGGCCGGCGCCCAGCCGGTCTTCCACACCCCGTTCGCCGGCGGCACCGCCTGGGCCACCGCCGCACTGCCCCTGGCCGACCTGGTCGGCGCCCCCGTGGACGCCGGCCACCTGGCCGCCCGCCTCGCCACCCCCGAGACCCCCGAGACGCTCGGCGACCGCACCCCCTACCGGGGCGTCCGCCGGGTGCCGCCCGGCCACGCCCTCGGCATCCGCGGCGGCCGCGCCCACCACACCGCCCACCCCGACGAGCCCGCCGAGACCAGGGCCGAGGCCCCCGCCGTCCGCGAACTCACCCGCGCCCTGCTGGAAGCCGTCCGCTGCCGGGTCCGCGCCACCGGCCCCGCCGACCGGCCCCGGCTCGGCGTCGACCTGTCCTACGGCACCGCGTCCGCCACCGTCGCCCTGCTCGCCGCCGCCGTCCCGCTCCCCGCCGGCGCACCGCCCGGACCCGACCCCGGACGGCCGCCCGCCCGGACCGGCGCGGTCAAGGGCTCCTGGGCCCGCGGCGCCGACGACCGGCCCGAACCCGAGACGCTGCCCGCCGTCACCCTCGGCGACGCCACCGGCCTCGCCCTCGCCGTGCACGCCCCCCGGCTGCGCCACCTCGTCGTCCCGCCCGTCCTCCCGTACGCCGACCTGGCCGACCCGCTCGACGGCCCGCTCACCGACGAACCCGGCCCCGCGCTGCTGTGCGCCGCCCGGTACGCGGCCGTCCACCGGGCCGGCGGCGCCGACCACCTCACCGGGCACGGCGCCCGGCAGGTCCTCGACGGCCACCCCGCCCGGCTCGCCGACCTGATCCGGGCCGGCCGCCCGCTCGACCTGCTCGCCCCGATCGCCGCCCTGGCCGGCGCGGACCGCGCCACCGCCGGCACCCTCACCGGCACCCTGCACACCCCCGTCACCGTGCTCCGCGCCGCCCGCCGCCTCGCCCGCACCCCGTACGCCGACGCCCTGGACGACCTCGCCCTGCGCCTGACGCTCCGCCAGGCGCGCGGCGAGAACCGCACCATGGGCCGCGCCCTGGCCGCCGACCTCACCTGGCTCCGGGCCGGGCCGGCCGCCCACCTGCTGGCCGACGAACCCCTCGCCGCGCTCGCCCAGCACCTGCGCACCGCCGCCCGCGACAGCACCACGGCCGAACCGCCCGGCGCCCGCCGCGCCCGACTCGCCCTGCACCGGCACGCCGCCCACTACCGCACCCTGGTGCAGGCCGCCGAACAGCACGGCCAGCGGCTGCACGCGCCGTTCCTCGACAACCAGGTGGTCCGCGCCGCCCGCCTGCTCCCCGACGACGTCCGCCTGCAACCCGGCGCCCGGCCCGCCCTGCTCGCCGCCGTGCTGGCCGGCGCCGGCCGCACCGACCTGCCCGCCGACTGGGGCCGCACCGCCGGCGCCGACCGCCACGCCCCCGCCCGGCACGGCATCCGCGCGGCCGCCCCCGCGCTCGCCGAGCTGCTCGACCGGCCGCTGCTCGGCGAGGCCGGACTGATCGACACCCCCGCCGTCCGCAAGACCCTGGCCACCGCCACCGACCCCGCGCAGGACGCCCCGCCCGCCGTCCTCGCCGCGCTCGCCGACCTGCTCGCCGTCGAACTCTGGCTGCGCCGCCTGACCGCCCGCCGCCCCGGCTCCGCCTGGACCGGCCTGCCCGCGCCGCGCCGCACCGCACTGGAGACCTGACCGGCCGTCAGGTGCGCCTTCCCGCCCCCGGCCGGTCCGGCGGATAGCGTCGCGCCATGACCGCCGCCCTCCCCGTCAGCCCCGACGTCCCGCCGCCCGGCACCGCGATCCTGAACGCCTGTGACGGCTCCGACGCCTCGCTCTGGGCCCTGGACCGGGCGATGACCGAGGCCGAGGCCCACCACCTGCCGCTGCACGTGCTCGCCGTGGTCAACCCGTCGCCCACCGGCTACCCGCCGGGCATGGCCGACCTGGTGCAGGAGAGCGTCCAACGCCTGGTCGACAGCATGTCGGACGGCCTGCGCCGGGCCGTCGACACCGTCCAGGCCGCCCGCGCCCGCCCGTACGCCGGGCAGCTCACCCTGCACGTGGTGCTCGGCAACGTGGTGGACGTGCTGCTCCAGGCCGCGAACGGGCGGCACACCCTGGTGCTCGGCACCCGCGGCAACGGCGGCTTCGCCCGGCTGCTGCTCGGCTCGGTCAGCACCGCCGCCGTCCACCACGCGAGCTGCCCCGTGCTGGTGGTGCCCGCGCCCGCCGAGGACGCCTGAGCTGGAATGACGGCGAATGGTTGAGCGTTCACCTTCCCGTTGGAGGCCGCCCGGCCGCCGAGAACCACCCGGACAGGAGCCCGCCCCGCCATGAAGGTCGAAATCTACTCGGACATCGCCTGCCCCTGGTGCTACGTGGGCAAGCGGCGCTTCGAGCAGGCCCTGGAGCGCTTCGAGGGCAAGGACGGCGTCGAGGTGGTCTACCGCCCCTACCAACTGGTCCCCGACGCCCCCGAGCAGGCCCGCCCGCACCGCGAGTGGCTCGCCGAGCGTTACGGGCCGCAGTCCCTCGCCATGGACGCCCGGATCTCCGAGGTCGGCAAGTCCGTCGGCATCGACTACGACTTCGACGCCGCGCTGGAGGTCAACACCCTCCGCGCCCACCGCCTGCTGCACCTCGCCGAGACCGAGTACGGCCCCGCCGTCCAGGCCGCCCTCAAGGAGCGCCTGCTGAAGGCCCACTTCACCGAGGGCGTCGACGTCGGCGACGTCGAGGCACTGGCCGGCCTCGCCGCCGAGACCGGCATCGACCGCGACCGCGCCGCCGCCTACCTGGCCGGCGACGAGGGCGAGGCCGAGACCCGCGCCGCGCTCGCCGAGGCCCGCGCCATCGGCGTCACCGCCGTCCCCACCTTCGTCTTCGAGGGCCAGTGGGCCGTCCAGGGCGGCCAGGAGGCCGACACCTTCCTGCAGGTCCTCCGCCAGGTCGAGGCCGAGACCGCGCGGACGATCACCCCGATCGCCCCGGCCGGGGACACCTGCGAGGACGGCAGCTGCCGGATCTGAGCCCGTCGGGCCCGCCGGACCGTCAGCAGGTCAGGCGGGCCTGGGCCCAGTCCGCCAGGTCGATCACCGACACCGACCCCTTGGCCATCGTCACCACCAGGCGGATCGAGCTCTGCCCGGCCAGCGGCGCATGCACCGCCACCGGCGCGGCATTCGCAGCCAACTCGCCCGAAGACCACAGCACTTCACCGTCGTCGCCCTGCACCGTGAAGACCACCCGGCCGTATGACGCCCCGAAGTCGTCCAGCCCGGCGACGGCGTCGAACGACCGGCAGCTGCGGTTCAGGTCGATGGTCACCCGGGCCGGCACCGGGGCCGCCAGCACGTGCCGGTAGAAGTCCCCCCGCATCCACGTCCCGGGCAGCTGCACGGCGTACCCCGCGCCGCGGATGGACGGCGTGCCCGGGGTGCGGTGCCCCCGGTTCAACGGCAGCTCGTCCAGCCAGAACTGGCTGACCGAGGTGACCGTCGGACTCGGCGTCGGGGTCGGAGTGGGCGTCGGAGTGGGGGTCGGCGCCGGAGCGGGCGCCGCCGGCGGCTCCGGGGTGGGCGTCGGCGACGGCGTGGCGGAGGGCGTCGGCTTCGGGGACGGCGCCGGCTTCGCGGACGGCGACTGCGAAGGCGTCGGCGAGGGCGTCGGGCTCGGCGTCGGCCTCGGCGCCGGCGGCACCGCGGCCGGGGCCTCCGGAACCGCACTGACCGGCGCCGGCGCGGCCACCGGCGGCTTCGGCTCCGGCGAGCCGGTGAGCGCGAACGCGGCGACCGCGGCCGCCGCCACCGCGATGCCCGCGGCGATACCGGCCTTCGCGGCGGTACCCATGCCCTCCCCGGCCGCGGCCGCCGCCCCACCGCCGGACGACCCGCCGCCGGCGGCGGTCGCCGCCGTGCCGCCGGCCGCGACCGTGCCGCCGGTGACCGCGCCGGTGACCGCGACCCCGGTACCGACCGCGGCCGCCGCGGCCGTGAACCAGCCGGCGCCCACCCAGAGCAGCGCACCCCCGGGCAGCACCGCCCGCAGACTGTGGTTGATGTCCGCCAGCTCCAGGTACGCGGCCGTGCAGCGGGTGCAGTCCTGGACGTGCCGGCCGACCTCCGCCGAGGCCCGCTTGCGCAACGAACCGCGGGCGTACGCGCCCAGCCGGTTCGCGTAGCCGGCGCAGCCCGACTCCTGACTGCCCGACACGTGCGCCTGCAGGAACGCCGCAGCCAGCCGGTCCCGGGCACGGTGGGCCTGCACCGCCGTCGCGTTGGCGGTCTTGCCCAGCATCACCGCGACCGTCTTCGGCGACTCCCGCTCGACCTCGGTGTGCCAGAGCACCACCCGGTCGTCCTCCGGCAGTTCGGCGTAGGCCCGCATCACCATGCGCTGGTCCGCCAGCGCCAGCGCCCAGGCGTCCGCGCCCGGGTCGGCCAGGTCGAACTCGACGGTGGCGGCGGACGTCTCCGCGAACGTGGAGAAGTCGTCCACCAGTTGCTCGCGCCGGTCCGAACGGGCCCAGGCCGCCGCCACGTTGCGCACCGCCGTCAGCAGGTACGCGCGGACCGCGAACTCCGGCCCCTTGCCCGCCTTCAACGCCTGCAGCGTGCGGGCGAACACCTCGCCCGCCAGGTCCTCGGCGGTGAAGCTGTCCCGGCAGCAGGTCCGTGCGTAGCGGCGCACCGCGTCCGCGTGCCGGCGGTAGATCTCCTCGTACGCGGAGTCGTCGCCGGCCCGCACCAGCGCCGTCAACTCGGCGTCCGAGGGCGGACGTTCACCGTCCACCGGATCGGCCGGCGGCGGCACCGTGGCCCGCACCGCGAGCTCCTCGGCGATGAACGCCTCCGGCGTCACCCCGCCCTGCCCGGCCGGCGCCTGACCCGGCACCCGGCCCACCAGCGACTCCAGCGCCGGACTGCCGGCCTGGTCCGGAACGTGCCCGGGCGCGCCCTCGGCCTGCTCCTCCGGACTCACCTGGCACCGTCCGGTCGCACGGCAAGCCGGACGGGCCGCCCCTCGAATTCGACGGCGATCACGGTGCGCAACGGGACAATGGCTCCAACCACGGGCAAAGAATGGCATAGCGCCGCGCCCGCCGGAAGCCGCACCGGCCACGACCCACTCTTCCGTGCCGCCGCTCGCGGAGGTGTTCGGGAACCGGCGGCGCAGGCACCGCGCGTACCCGGACAGTTCCGCGCGCCGCCCGCCGCGGACGGCGCGCCCGGCGGCTCCCCGTCACCCGAACGGCGCGTCCCAGCACCGCCCGGACCGGTCAGCCGCCCCGCACGGTGCGTCAACTCCACGCCCCCGACCGGAATCAGGCCGCACGCAGTCCCTGCAGCAGGATCTGCAGCAGCCGGCCGCCGGCACCGCCCCCGGCCTCGCCGTCCCGCGCCGCCACCGCCGCCGACGCGTGCACCGGCACCGCCGCGGTCAGCACCAGCACCACATCGGCCACCGTCACGCCCTGGCGCAGCTCGCCCGCCGCACCCGCCCGGGCCACCAGCGCCGCCAGCAACTGCAGCAGCAGCCGCGGATCCGCGCTCTGCTCGCCCTCCGCCACCGGCGCCCCGGCGAACGCCCGCAGCTCCGCGCCGCGCTGCTCCGGCACCCGGCCGATCTCCTCCGCGTACCGGAACGCCTCCGGCGGCAGCAGCCGGCCCGCGCCCGACGCGGCGGCCCGCTGCAGGAACCCGGCCAGCGCCTCCCACGGGCCGTTCAGCCCGCCGTACAGCGACTCCCGGGCCTGCGCGGTCAGCCAGGACACCTCCTCGGCGGCGATCCGCTGGACCAGCACCTCCTTGCTGGGGAAGCGCCGGTACACGGTCCCGACACCCACGCCGGCCCGCCGCGCGACCTCCTCCATCGGCGCCCCGTACCCGAGTTCGCCGAACACCTCACGGGCCGCCCGCAGCACGCTCTCCAGGTTCCGCCGGGCATCCACCCGCAGCCGCGAACCCGTGCCCCGCCCCGCGTCGCCCGGACGCTCGCCCTGCGGGAACGCGAACCGCTCCCGCTCACCCGGCCCGCGCTGCTCCGGCACCACGTCCACCGCGGCGCGCGCGACAGCGGTGCTCGGCGCCCGCCCGGCCAACTGTTCCTGCTCAGACATGCCAACCTCCCCCGAGGCACCCCGTCCCGGGCACCCGAACGGTCACTGCGCCCCCTGGCGCGCGCTGCCGACACCGGTCGGTCCGACGTCCGCGCACTACCTTCCCCGGATGGCTCCCGGGCAGTCGCACCGATGCCACCGGGTCGCAGGTGCAAGGACCGGCACCATCGGCGGTCCGAAGCACAATCCGACCATAGTTCAAGGAAGTTCGCCGCAGAAGTGGACCACTCGTCGTCGCGAACGGACCGATCCTGCCCCGACTCCGGACAAAACCCCTACTGCCCACGCCGCCGCACCCGCCCGACCCACCCTCGAACGGCCCTTCCCCGGACCGGATTCGGACCGATCCGGCCCGGACTGTGGACAAGAACCCTCCACCGGGTGCGTCATAGGGGGAACGTGAAACGGGTCACAGCCCGAGGGCCGGCCGGAGGTGCCCCATTCGGATCCTGATCATCGGCGGCGGCTGCGCCGGACTGAGCACCGCGCTGCGCCTCCAACAGCTGCTGCGACCGCAGTTGAGGGCCCGTCGGATCGAACTCACGATCGTCGAACCCCAGCCGTACCTCACCTTCCAGCCCCTGCTGGCCGAGGTCGCCGCCGGCTCCATCGACCCCCGTCACGTCGTCGTCCCGCTGCGCACCGCGCTCCCCGACTGCCGGGTGCTCACCGCCCGCGTCACCGGCATCGACCACGCCACCCGCACCGCCCGGGTCGACGCCGCCCCGCGCGGCGAACTCCGGCTGCCCACCGAAGTCCCGTACGACGTCCTGGTGATGGCCCCCGGCTCGATCTCCCGCACCGCCCCCGTCCCCGGCCTCGCCGACCACGGCATGGGATTCGCCACCGTCGGCGAAGCCGTCGCGCTGCGCAACCACGTCCTCGAACAGCTCGACCTCGCCTCCTCCACCCGCGACCCCGCCCTCCGCCAGGCCGCCCTCACCTTCGTCTTCGTCGGCGCCGGCTACGCGGGCGTCGGCGCCCTCGCCGAACTCGAGGACATGGCCCGCACCGCCACCAAGGGCTTCCACAACCTCGGCCCCGAGGACCTGCGCTGGGTCCTGGTCGAGGCCACCGACCGCATCCTCAGCGAGGAGACTCCCGAACTCGCCACCCACACCCTCGCCGAGCTGCGCGACCGCAACATCGACATCCGGCTCTCCACCACCCTCGAATCCGCCGTCGACCAGGTCATCGCACTCTCCGACGGCAGCCGCTTCGCCGCCCGCACCCTGGTCTGGACGGCCGGCATCCGCCCCGCCCCCGTCCTCGCCCTCACCGACCTCCCGCTCGACCACACCGGCCGGATCACCTGCCTGCCCACCCTCCGGATCGCCGACCCCGACGGCACCCCCCTCGCCGACGCCTGGGCCGCCGGCGACTGCGCCGCCGTCCCCGGCCAGGACGGCGAACCCTGCGCCCCCAACGCCCAACACGCCCTCGCCCAGGCCAGACTGCTCGCCGAGAACCTCGCCGCCGACCTGGCCGGCCAACCCCTCGCCGACTACCGCCCCGGGGGCCCCGCCTGTTCCACCTCCCTCGGCCTGCGCCGCGCCGTCGCCCACACCAGTCGCGGCACCCGCCTCACCGGCCGGCGCGCCTGGTGGCTGCACCGCGCCCGCCAGCTGCGCCGGCTGCCCAGCCGGGAACGCCGGATCCGGGTCCTGATGGACTGGCTGTTCGGCGGCCTGTTCCCGCGCGAAGTCGTCTCCCTCGGCACCATCGAGCACCCCCGGGCCGAATTCGAGTCCGGTTTCAGCTCCGGCGGTCGCGGCTCCGGCCCCGGAAGCTGACCCCGGGCCCGCCCTGATCGCCGCCCGTTCCGCCGTTGACGACCGTTCGTCCGCCGACCGTTCCACCCCGCCGCACCACGGCCGCGCGGAAGCACACCCCCGGCGCACACCTAGTGGAACGCGCCGTACCGGGGGCTCGACTTCCGGAATCACACCGGAGCCTGACAGGATCGACCCCGTCACGTCATCACACCGAGTATTGCCCCACGCACACAAGGTGATGATCACACCGGAACGACCCGCAGGAACCGCCCACATCAGTCCCCGAGGAAGCGGCCGACGTTGAACCTCATGCGCTGGAGCGCCCGGCTCACCGGAGCCCCCCGACGGGCCACCCCCGCCACCGCGGACGACACCGTCACCGTCCCCGGCCAGCGCGACCCCGCCACCACCGGCCCCGACCTCCGCGACCCCGAGCAGCTCTACGACCTGCGCGACGTCCTGCGCCGCCTGCCCGCCCCCGTCGCCCTCACCCACGGCCCCCACCACCTGCTCGGCTACGCCAACCGCGCCTACCGCGACCTGTTCGGCGCCCGCACCCCCGGCCGCCCCGCTGCCGAGTCCCTCCCCGAACTCAACGCCCTCGGCGTGCTCCCCCTGCTCGACCAGGTCCTGCGCAGCGGCCGCCCACGGAGCGTCAAGTCCCGCTGCATCCTCGGCCTCGGCGGCAACCGCTACTACAACATCGCCTGCGTCCCGCTCGGCTCCGACGATCGGACCGCCCCCACCGGAGTCCTGGTCTTCGCCACCGAGGTCACCGACCAGGTCCAGGCCGCCGGCCGCCTCCGCGACGCCGAACGCCGCCAGCGCGAAGCGGCCGTCACCCTCCAGCACAGCCTGCTCCCGCAGAAACTCGAACAGCCCGCCGACCTCCACGTCGCCGCCACCTACCAGCCCGGCGGAGCCGACGCCGCCGTCGGCGGCGACTGGTACGACGTCATCGGCCTGGGCGGCGGACGCACCGCCCTCGTCATCGGCGACGTCATGGGCCGCGGCCTGCGCGCCGCCGCCGTCATGGGCCAGCTCCGCACCGCCGTCCGCGCCTACGCCCGCCTCGACCTCCCCCCGCACGAGGTGATGACCCTCCTCGACGGCCTCGCCATGGAGATCGACGCCAACCAGATCGCCACCTGCACCTACGCCGTCTGGGACCCGACCACCACCACACTCGTCTACGCCTCCGCCGGCCACCTCCCCCTGCTGCTCCGCGCGCCGGACGGCACCGTCCTGCGCGGCGAGGAACAGAACGGCCCACCCCTCGGCACCGGCGGCGCCGGCCACCTCTCCCACACCCTCCGCCTGCTCCCCGGCACCACGGGCGTCCTCTACACCGACGGCCTGGTCGAACGCCGGGACCAGGACATCGACCAGGGCATCGACCACCTCGCCCACACCCTCACCGGCCCCGTCGCCACCCCCGACATCGTCTGCTCCCGCCTCCTGCGGGCCCTCGGCGTGACCGCCGAGCACGACGACGACGTGGCCGTGCTGGTCTTCCAGGTGGCACTTGATCCCGAGGCCGTACGTGTGTAGAGTTCTTCGAGTTGCCTGACAGGGAGCACCGAGCACGCGTCTGCGTGGACGGTCCCGGGGCGGCCAATCCCTTGAGAACCAAGCAGCTGATCCTGACGGGTCGCGTCCTTTTCGCGTCTCCGTTCGTATTTGCTGTGCG
>NZ_JBHWDS010000073.1:18676-36106 GCF_042734615.1 Kitasatospora sp. NPDC059646 | reverse complement strand
TCGCCGTCAACAAGGACCCCGAAGCCCCCATCTTCGAACTCGTCGACTACGGCGTCGTCGGAGACCTCTTCACCGTCCTCCCCCAGCTCACCGACCAGGTGAAGGCCGGCTGACACCCCGTCACCACCCGTCCGGAAGGGCGCGACCGCCGCGGTCGCGCCCTTCCGGCGTTCCCGCCCCCGGACGCCCGCGTTTGCGCCTCCCCCACCGCAATCGTCTACAGTCACGTAGACGGTCTACTTTCCTGTAGACGCAGAGCGCCCTCCGGAGGCCACGCCGTGTACGCCCACTCCGCCCTGCTGGCGGTCAACCCGCTCGACGCGTCCTCCCTGCTCGCGGCGTTCGGCGCGCTCGGCATCGCCGCCGTCCTGTTCGCCGAGACCGGACTGCTGATCGGCTTCTTCCTGCCCGGCGACTCGCTGCTGTTCACCGCCGGACTGCTCTGCACGCCCGGCCTGCACTCCGGCCCGCACCTCGACCTCCCGCAGGTCCTCGCCGCCGCCGCCGTCGGCGCCCTCGCCGGTGCCCAGCTCGGCCACCTGCTCGGCCGCAAGGGCGGCCGCGCCCTGCTGGAACGCTCCCGCAACCGCCGCCTGCACGAGGGCGCGCAGCGCGCCGAGGAACTGCTCGCCCGCTACGGCCACGCCAAGGCGATCACGCTGGCCCGCTTCGTCCCCGTGGTCCGCACCGTCCTCAACCCGCTGGCCGGCGCCCTCGGCGTCCCCACCCGCACCTTCGCCCTCTGGCAGGCCGTCGGCGGCCTGGTCTGGACCGTCGGCCTGGTCCTCGCCGGGTACGCCCTCGGCTCCACGATCCCCAGCGTCGACCGCTACCTGCTCCCCGCCATCGCGCTCATCGTCGCGCTCTCGCTGCTCCCGCTGGCCCTCGAGTTCCGCCGCACCCGCGCCGCCCGCCGCTGACAGTCCCCACACGCGTAAACGCCCGCCGCCGACGGATCGTCGGCGGCGGGCGGTTTACGCCGGTGCGGCACTGGTCAGCGGACCACGTCGAAGACCTGCTTCTGCACGCCGTTGCCGTACACCGCGTGCTCGACCAGCTCCAGCTTCTGCGCGTCCTTGTCGGTGGTGCTGAACAGCCGCTTGCCGGCGCCGAGCAGCAGCGGGAAGACCAGCAGGTGGTAGCGGTCGATCAGGCCCGCGTCGGACAGCGCCCGGTTCAGGGTGGCGCTGCCGTGCACGATGATCGGGCCGCCCTCGGTCTCCTTCAGCGCGGCGACCTCGTCGAGCGAGCGCAGGATCGTGGTCTCGCCCCAGTTGGAGACGAGCCCGTCCTCGGTGAGGGTGGTCGAGACGACGTACTTCGGCACCGTCCGGTAGTGCGCGAACTCCGCCATGTCCGGCCAGACCGGGCTGAACGCCTCGTAGCTGACCCGGCCCATCAGGATCGCGGTCGACTCCGCCTGCTCGCGCTCCTTCAGCTCGAACGCCTCGGGCAGGAACTCGACGTCCTTGAACGTCCAGCCGGAGTTCCGGTAACCGGGCTCGCCGCCCGGGGCCTCCACGACGCCGTCGAGCGAGATGAAGGCGGTGCTGATCAGGGTGCGCATGGTGGTGCTCTCCTCGGTGTACGGATGTGACGTTTTCAGTGCGTTCTCGGTGCGGCGGCCGACGGGTTCAGGCGAGGACTCCGGTCAGCCAACTCGCCCACCCGGCTTCGGCGTCCGCGCCCGCCGGCGCCCCGGCGTCGAACAGGTGGTGGAACATCAGCACCAGGCCGGGGGCCTGATGGAAGGTGAACAGGCCGTCGCCGGTGCGGACCTCGAAGCGCTCCTCGTCGGCCCACGTGACCTCACCGGTCAGCGGCGGCAGCCCCGCCGGCTCGGCGTGCGCCCGGGCCCCGACCGTGACGGCGGCCGGCAGCGACAGCCCGCCGGCCAGCGCCGCCCGCACCTCCCGCCCGGGCCGCTCGCCCGTCTGCGCCATCGCGAAGACCGGCCGGCCGGCGCGCCCCGGGAAGTGCGCCAGGTACTCGCGCAGCGTGTGCAGGTGGAACGGCCAGCCGCGGCGCAGCGCGTCGTACTCGTCCTCCCAGTCGTCCCCCAGCATGCCGCTGTGGACGACGCGCAGCACCGCGCTGCCGCCCCCGCGCCCCTCGATGAGGTACTCGAAGGCCATGAACCGGCCGTCGTCGGCGGTACCCGTCCGGGTCGCGAAGCGCTTGCCGGGTTCGTACGCGGTGATCAGCGCCTCCTCCCGGTTGCCGCCGACGTCCATGACGGCGGCGCCGCCCTCGCGCGGCTCGACCTCGTTGCGGCCCATGAACCACGACTCGATGCCGGGGCCGGTGGCGATCGCCTCCCAGACCTGCTCCGGGTCGGCCGGCAGGACGATCTCCTGCGTGATCTCGAAGGGATGCGTCATCGGGGGCTCTCCTGTGCTGCGTCGGTACCGGGCCGGGCCGGCGGGTCGGGGATCTGGTGCAGGCCGACGACCATCCGGTGCCTGCGGCCCTGCGGGGCGGATTCGTCGTGGTACCGGCCGACCAGTGCGGCCACCGCCTGCGACAGCTCGTCGGCGAAGGCCGCCCGGTCGGCGGCGGAGGCGAACCGCACCTCCGCGTCGATCCCGAAGCTCGCCACCCGCTGGCCGGCCCGCGCCGCGCCCGTCAGCAGCGACCCGACCTCCTGCACCAGCCTGGCCCCGAGCGCCAGCAGCCACCGCGCCGAGAGCTGGTCGGGCGACCGCGCCGGATCCGGACTGACCGCGGCCAGCGCGCTCGGCGAGATCACGTACGACACCGCCGTGGCGCGGTACACCCGCTCCGTGACGTTGCCCTTCCGCCGCTCCTCGGCGAGCTCGACCAGGCCGTGCCGCTCCAGCTCCTTCAAGTGGTAGTTGACCTTCTGCCGGGGCAACCCCAGCCGCCCGGCCAGCATCGCGGCCGAACCGGGTTCGGCGAGCGCGGCGAGGATCCGCGACCGTATCGGATCCAGCGACGACTCGGCCGCGGCGGGCTCTTCGATCACAGCGACGTCCAGCACCTCTCCACCTCCGCATTCGCCCCCCGGCCCTTCCGGCGTGCCTCCAGCATCTCGCCGATCAGTTTTCCTGTCAAGACAAATTTTCTTGTCGGTTGCTTGCCGAGGTGGCCGGCACCGGCGGCTGACAGAATCCCCGCACGCCCCGCCCTTCGAAGAACGACGTGAACCACCGCGACCACCTGCTCCGCCTGCCACCCGCCGAACCGCCCCGCGCGGACGCGCCCAAGCCGCACCGGAACGCCTACCGCGCCACGCGACGCACGCCGTCCTGACCGCCGTCGCCGACTCCGCCCGGGTCGACCCCCTGGTGCCGCGCGGCTCCGTGGCACGCCGCTCCTGGTTCGGCGAGGCAGCCCGCGAGCCCGGCGACCTGGACTTCGTGGTCGTCCCTCCCGACCGCCAGATCGACGAGGGCCGCACCGCCGACCTGCTCCACTCCCTCCCCCGCGCCGTCCTCACCGGGGACTCGGCCCGCTTCCGCCCCGCGGACGCCGACGACCTGCCGGGCGGCCCGATCCACCCCGACTTGCTCTTCGGCGAGCACCTCCCGGTCCCGCCGGAGCCGTTCGAGGTCGTCCCGGACGCCCTCCTGCACGGACACCTTCGCCGGGCCGATCGCCGAACGGCGGCACTTCGCCGAGGAGTACCCGGGGCCTGGCCGCTCCCGAGGACGACTACGCCCGCCGCCCGTCCGCCGCCCTCGCCCCCACCTTCGCCGAGGCGCCGGACGCCGGCCGCGCCGCCTACTGGCGGGAGGGCCGGGTCTCCGCCCTGCGCGCCGTCCACGCCGCCCACGGCCGCGCCACCCAGGGCTGGCTGACCGCCCGCCAGGCCCACTTCGACCTGGCGCTGCGCCTCACCCGCGCGGCGCTCGCCCCGGCCGTCCCCGACGTCCCCGCCGACCCCGCTGACCCCGCTGACCCCGCCGAGAAGATGCGGAAGTGCCGCGCCCGGCGCCGTCCGGCCTGAACGCAGCCGCCCCGCGGGCCGGCTCCGGGTGCGGGAGCGGACGCGCGGGGCGTGACCGGACGGCGGGGTACGTGGCCCCGTCGCCCGGGTCTTGACGGCCGGTCAGAGGCGGACGAGTCCGGCGGTCGCGGTGGCGGGCTCCAGCGCGGGGCTGCCGGCGAAGGTCGCGGTGTAGGAGCCGTTCAGCAGGATCGCGGTCAGCGGGCACAGGCCGGTGCAGGAGGCGACGCCGTGGGCGTCGGTGACGGCGGTGCACACCGTGTGGGTGCCGACGGTGAAGGTGATGGTCCGGCCGGGCAGCGGCAGCCCGGTGGTGGTGTCGGTGAGCGTGGCCTGCGGGTGGAGGGTGATGTTCAGGCCGCCGCTCAGCGAGAACAGCAGCGGTTGCGCGGTGAGGCTGGTGGCGTCCCGGGTGTAGGTGTACCGGTCGGCCGCCGTGCTGGCGCTGGTGCCTGCGGGGGCGGTCACCGTGACGTCCACGGCGCCGGCTGCGGTGGCGGCGGGGGCGGTCGCGGTGATCGAGGTGGCGCTGTTCACCGTGAACGAGGTGGCCGCCGTGCCGCCGAAGGCGACGCCGGTCGCGCCGGTGAAGCCGGTGCCGGTGATCGTCACGGTGGTGCCGCCGGCCGCCGGCCCGGTGTTCGGGTTGACCGAGCCGACGGTCGGCGCGGCAGGTGCGGCCGGCGCGGCGATGGCGATCGCGATCGGGACGCTGCCGACGCCGATGTCCGCGGTGACGGTGTTGGTGGCGGTGTCGATCACCGAGACGGTGCCGTTGTTCTCGTTCGTGGCGTAGACGGCGGTCCCGGCCGGGTTGACGGCGAGGCCGACCGGGCCGCTGCGGCCGCCGATGGTGGCCGTGACGGTGTTGGTCGCGGTGTCGATCACGCTGATGCTGTTGCCACCCGTGTTGGCGACGTAGACGGCGTTGCCGGACGGCGTGACGGCGAGCGCCTGGGGGCTGCTGCCGACGCCGATGGTGGCCGTGACGGTGTTGGTGGCGGTGTCGATCACCGAGACCGTGTTGGGGCCGTGGTCGGCCACGTACGCGAAGGTCCCGGCGGGGTTGATCGCGACTCCGATCGGCTGCCGGCCGACGGGGACGGTGGACACGACGGTGTTGGTGGCGGTGTCGATCACCGAGACCGTGTTGCTGTACAGGTTGGTGACGTACGCCGTTCCGCCGGAGGGGGAGATCGCCACCTCGGCGGGACCGCTGCCGACCGGCACGGTGGCGGCGACGGTGTTGGCGGCCGTGCTGATCACGGAGACGGTGTTGTCCGACGCGTTGGCCACGTACACCGCGTTGCCGGACGGGGTGACCGCGATGCCGAGCGGGTCGTTGCCGACCGGGACGGTCGCGGTGACGGTGTTCGTGCCGGCGTCGATCACCGACACGCTGTTGCCGCCGGGGCCGAAGCCGGCGCCTCCGCTGCTGCCCTGGTTGGCGACGTACACGGTGTGGCCGGACGGTGCGATCGCCACCCCGGCCGGGACGACACCGACCGGGATGGTCGCGATCGTCGCGTTGGTGCCGGTGTCGACCACCGAGACGGTGTTGCTGCCGGCATTGGCGACGTAGGCCAGCGGGCCGCTCGCCGCGTGCGCGGGCTGCGCCGCCGCGACGCTCAGGCCCGCGACGGCCAGCGCGACCGCGCTCAGCAGCGCGCCCCATCGGCTGGCGCGGGGTGTACCGGATGTGTGAGACACGTGATCCCTCCGCATGGATCCGGCGCTCGCCCCGATGGCCCCGGCCGGGGCGCGGTGGACGGGACGGTGCGCTCCTTGCCGGGTTCGGAGGCCCCGGTGGCCGCACCGTCCCCATCGGGAGGTGCGCGCCGCCGTGGTCTCGCCCTGCGGTGATAGCCGGAACCTCCCGCTCCGGTCAACGGGTGGGGGCCCTTCCCGGCCATCCCGGAACCCGGCGCCACGCTCCCGGCCCCCCGCTCCGTCGCAGGCCGGGCCCGGACTTGCCCACCGCCGCGAATGGCCGGTTCACTGGGGCGCGAGGAGCACCCGCACGCCGGGTTGTCCGCCGACCGTCCTGGGGGAGAGAAGTGTCACCGACCGCCGCACCGACCACGCCGTTCGACGCCAACGAGCGCACCGCCTGGGCCGGGCGGGCCGACGCCTACGCCGCCACGTTCGGGCGGCTCTGTGCCCACACCGTTCCCGAACTCCTGGACGCTGCCGGGGTGTTCACCGGAACCCGGCTGCTGGACGTGGGCACCGGGCCGGGCACCGTCGCCGCCGCGGCGTGCGACCGCGGTGCGGAGGTGCACGCCGTGGACGCCGAACCGAGCATGGTCGAACTCGCCCGCCGCACCGCCCCGGCCGCGCACGTCGAACTCGCCGCCCTGCCGGAACTCCCCTTCCCGGACGCCCGGTTCGACGCGGTGGTGGCCAACTTCGTCCTCAACCACGTCGGCCGTCCGCTGCTCGCCCTCGCCGAACTCCGCCGTGTGCTGCGGCCGGGCGGGCGCCTCGCCCTGACCATCTGGTCCGGCACGCCGGGCGCGGGCCAGGCCCTGATCCCGCAGGCACTCCAGGCGGCCGGCGCCGTCCGCCCGCCGCACCTGGGCCCGCTCGACCCGGCCGACGACTTCCCCCGCACCCCGGACGGCCTGGCCGCCCTCCTCGGCACTGCGGGCCTCCGCGACGCCAACTGCCGCACCCTGCACTGGGACCACCGCGCGACCGCCGACGCCTGGTGGTCCGGCCCGGCCTCCGGCGTCGCCACCATCGGCCTCACCCTGCTCGCCCAGACCCCCCGGGTCCGGGCCGAGGCCCGCCGCCACTACGACCGTCTCGCCGCCGCCTTCCGCACCCCGGCCGGCACCCTCGCCCTCCCCCACAGCGCCCTGCTCGCCACCGCCACCCGCTGAGCCGTGGGGGGCGTGCCCGGTCCGGTCGCCCCGCCCCGACAGCCCGTCACCAGTCGCGCGGCGCGATCAGCTCCTCCACATCCGCCTCGGCGAAGCCGTACGCCGCCGCGACGAACGCGAAGTCGGCGCCGATCGCGTCCCGGGCGACCGTCTCGATTTCGCTGTCGGCCTCCTCGAAGTCCTCGGCCAGCTCGTTGAACTCCTCCGTCGCGGCATGGGTCAGCGCGTACAACTCCCCCAGCCCGGCCGGACGTTCGGCCTCGATCCGTTCGCACAGCGCGCGCAGCACCGCACGGCCCCGCTCGACCAGGTGCGGCGGGTAGTACGCGTCCCCGGCCAGCTCCCGCAGGAACTCGTGCCCCGCCGCCCGCTCGTTCGTGATCGCCATCCGGCCGCTCCGTCCACTCGCACTCGAAGGTCTGTCGGTGCCGATCATCGCCGCCGGCACTGACAGACCGCCGGCGCGGCTCAGGACGCGGGAGCGGGCCCGTGCAGGAGTTCGTCGACCTCGCGGCGCGGGGTGGCCGCGCCGGGCGGGCCGTAGCCGACGCGGAGGACCACCTGGACGGTGCCGACTCCGGACTCGGGGTTGCGCAACCGCCAGCGGGTCTCGGGGAGTTCGACGGCCTGGTGGAGGACGGAGACCCGCAGGCCGTTCGCGGTGGCGACCAGCCAGACGCGTTCCATGGCCTGTCCGGCCCTCAGCCAGTCGGCCGCCGTGTCGCCGCGCGTGGAGATGGTCAGCAACTGCGGGAGCGCCTCGAAGCGTTGCGACCCGGCGGGTCCGCGGCCGGTGAAGTCCCGCATGGGGACGCGTGCTTCGTGGTCCTGCGGCCCGAGCGCCGCGACCGGGATGCCGTCCGCGGCGGGCTCGCCGCGCAGCCAACTACCGGTCTCCGCAAGGCGGGCGGCGTCCGCGACGATCTGCGCCTCGGCCTCCGTGATGAGGGCGAGGACGCGGCGCGCCTCGGCCTCCTCCAGCGCGTCGAGCGCGGTGTCCTCGGCGGCCGCGGCCGCGATCAGCTCTCCGATCACGGCCTCGGGGACGTCCCGGTTGTTGAACGGCTCCCGGCTGGAGTGCCGCAGCGCGATCACGTCGGCCAACTCGGCGGTCTCGTCCGGGACTCCGCGCGGGCCGAAGTGCACCACCGCGACCGGGGAGTCCGCCTCGACGGGGCCGGGCAGCAGTTCCAGCTCCTCCACCGGCAGGCCCTGCCGGGCGGCGGCGACCCGCAGGTTGAACAGGGCCGCGCCGACCGACAGCATCAGGCCGCGACCCTCCGGGTCGGCCAGCGGCACCGCCCGCTGCGGGTCGGCGAACACCAGTACCCCGTGGCCGTCGTCGGCCGCCCGGAACTGCCAGGGCTGCGTGTTGTGCAGTGACGGTGCGGCCCCGGCCGCCGCCACCAGCACCCGCAGCTCCTGCACGCTCAGCGTTGCGCCCGGCCCGCCCCTCGCACCAGCCGTCGACTCGGCCATCGCGGATCACTCCTCGCCGCATCCTCGTCGCATGCCACGTGTCCCTGCGTGGAGTTCCACGTGTCCCTGTGCATGAGCGTGCGCCTCGGCCGGGCCGTCCCGGTAGGGCCCAAAGGCCCGCCCACGACGACCTCCGCCCCTTTTTCGCAGCCCCCTCCCGCTGCCCGACCGCCCGGCCCGGCAGCCCCCTCCCGCCGCCCGACCGCCCCGTGGCCCGGTCAGGCCGCCCGACCGCCCGGCCCGTGGCCCGCTCAGGCCGTGGCGGTGCGCCGGACGAACACCTCCAGCCGGGCCGCTTCCAGAGCGGTCGCCACCGCGCCGAGCAGCACCGCGTCCTCGCCGAGCGTGCTGGCCGCCAGCCGGGGCCGCAGGGTGCAGGTGCGGTGCAGCGCCTCCTCCAGCGGCGGCAGCACCAGGTCCGCACTGCGGCCGAGGCCGCCGCCCAGCACGAGCAGGTCGGGGTCGGCGACGGCCGTCACCATGGCGACGGCGAAGGCGAGTTGCTGGGCGTGCTGGACGATCGCGGCCCGCGCGGCGGGGTCTCCCGTGCGGGCCGCCTCGCAGACCTGCTCGGCGGTGGTGACGCTGGTCAGTCCTAGCCGCCAGGCCTCGCCGACCACGGCGTCCGCCGCCACCACCTGCTCCAAATAGACGTCCTGACGTTCCGTCATGTCATGTCGGACCGACGGAAGTTGCAGCATCCCTATCTCGCCGGCCGCGCCGTGCGCCCCGGTCCACAGCTCGCCGTCGCGCACCAGGCCGACGCCGACGCCGGTCCCCACCAGCAGGTAGGCGAAGACCGAACTGCCCGCGCCGGCACCGTAGGTGTACTCGCCGAGCGCCGCGAGGTTGGCGTCGTTGCCGACCTGGACGGGCATGCCGAGGCCGTCCGCGATCCGGTCGAACAGGCCGGGCCGGGCCCAGCCGGGCAGGTGCGCGGCGTGCCGCATCACGCGGTGGCACTCGTCCCACACGCCGGGGCTGCCGATCACCGCCCGCACCACGCCGTCCACCGGGCCGTCGCCGCCGAGTCCGGCGTCGGCGAGGGTGTCCCGGGCGGTGGCGACCAGCGCGTCCGCGACGGAGGGGCCGGTCCGGCCGCGATTGGGGACGTCCCGGCGGGCGACCACCCGGCCGGCCAGGTCGGCGACGGCGACCCGCAGCCGGGCCCGGCCGACGTCCATCCCCAGCACGTGCCCCGCGCCCGGGTCGGCCCGGTACAGGACGGCGGTGCGGCCCCGGTCGGGGGCCAGCGTGCCGGCCTCGCGGACCAGTCCGGCGGTCTCCAGCGAGCCCAGCGCGGCGGACACGGTCGGCTTCGACAGGCCGGTGTCGCGGGCGAGTTGGGCCCGCGAGGACGGCCCGCCGGTGCGCAGCAGCTCCAGCAGCAGCCACTCGTTGTTGCTGCGCAGCCGCTGCCGGTTCCACCGGGCGGGCTCCGCGGGCAGGCCGGTCGGTTGCCTCCGGACGGCGGGCATCGCAGGGGGGTGGGTCACGGTTCCTCTTCTCCGGTCGGACAGTCCGCCCGCCCCCGCCGGCAACACCGCCACACTTCTCGCTCTCGTGCTCGTCCAGGTCGTCACCCGCGCCCGTGCCCGGGGCATCGACGCGGCCGCCCGGCGCCGGCCCGCTCCCGGCACCCGCGGCACGGTGATGGTACCGACACCTGCCGTCACGGCTGACGTACCGTACCGTTCATGGAATTCCGTCACCTGGGCCGCAGCGGCCTGATCGTCAGTGAGATCGCCTACGGCAATTGGCTCACCCACGGCTCGCAGGTCGAGGAGGACACCGCGGCCGCCTGCATCCGGGCCGCCCTCGACGCGGGCATCACCACCTTCGACACCGCCGACGTGTACGCGGAGACCCGCGCCGAGTCGGTCCTCGGCCGGGCCCTCAAGGGCGAGCGCCGCGAGGGCCTGGAGATCCTCACCAAGGTGTTCTGGCCGACCGGCCCCGGCCGCAACGACCGCGGGCTGGGCCGCAAGCACGTCATGGAGTCGATCGACAACTCGCTGCGCCGCCTGCAGACCGACTACGTCGACGTCTACCAGGCGCACCGCTACGACCCGTCGACTCCGCTGGAGGAGACCATGGAGGCGTTCGCCGACGTGGTCCGCTCCGGCAAGGCGCTGTACATCGGCGTGTCGGAGTGGACCGCCGACCAGATCCGGGCGGGCCACGCGCTCGCCCGCGAGCTGCGCGTCCCGTTCGTCTCCAACCAGCCGCAGTACAGTGCGCTGTGGCGGGTCATCGAGGGCGAAGTCGTCCCGGTGTCCGAGGAGTTGGGTCTCGGGCAGGTCGTCTGGTCGCCGATCGCGCAGGGCGTTCTCACCGGCAAGTACCGGCCGGGGGCCGAGCCGCCGGCCGGTTCCCGCGCCACCGACGACAAGGGCGGCGCGAACTTCGTCGCCCGCTGGCTGCGCGACGACGTGCTGGAGCGCGTCCAGCTGCTGCGTCCGCTCGCCGACCAGGCGGGGCTGTCGCTCGCCCAGCTGGCCGTCGCCTGGGTGCTGCAGAACCCCAACGTGTCGGCCGCGATCATCGGCGCCTCCCGGCCCGAGCAGGTCACCGAGAACGTGAAGGCCGCCGGCGTGAAGCTGGAGCCGGAGCTGCTCGCCGCGATGGACGAGATCCTCGCCCCCGTGGCCGTGTTCGACCCGGCGATGACGGCGGAGAACGCCCCCAAGGCGCGCCCCTGACCCCGCCACCGCTACCCCGCCGGGCGGCGCCGCACGGATCCGCGGCCCCGCCCGGCGGGTGCCGGGACGGGTGCCGCCCGGCGCTCGGTTCCGGCGCCGGTCAGGGGGTGAGCTCGCCGCCGGTCTCCCCGCCGGGCAGGCCCGTTGGCGGCGCGTCCGTGGACGGCAGGTCCTGCTGGGCCCAGATGGTCTTGCCGTGCCGGGCGAACCTGGTGCCCCAGCGCTGCGCCAACTGCCCGATGATGAACAGTCCGCGGCCGCCCTCGTCGGTGCTCTTGGCGCGGCGCAGGTGCGGGGTGCTGTCCGAACTGTCCGACACCTCGCAGATCAGGCCCTGGTCGCGGATCAGCCGCAGCCGGATCGGCGGCTTGCCGTACCGGATCGCGTTGGTGACCAGCTCGCTGACGATCAGGTCGGTGGCGAACTCGAGCTCCGTCAACCCCCAGGCGGCGAGCTGGTGTTCGCTCAGCCGTCGGGCGGTGCGCACCACCGCCGGGTCGTCGGGCAGCGTCCACACCGCCACCTGCTCGTCGGGCAGTGCCCGGGTCCGTGCCAGCAGCAGGACGGCGTCCTCCCGCTGGCGTTCGGGCAGCAGCGCGTACACCACCCGGTCGCACAGGTCGCGCAGGTGCTCCTCGCCGGCCCGGGCCAGTGACCGTTCCAGCACCCCGCGCTGCTCGGCCGGGCTGTCCGCCTGCGCCTGCCGGTCGTCCTTGCGGCGGGCCCGGCCGGACATCAGCCCTTCGGTGTACAGGGCCAGCACGCTGCCCGGCTCCAGTTCGACGGTGGCCGTCTCGTAGCAGCTGTCGCCGCAGCCCAGCGGCAGTGCGGGTTCGACCGGGAACGGCGTCGGCATGCCGTCCGGGCCGACCAGGACCGGGCCGTGGTGCCCGGCGGACGCGGCGGTGCAGGTCCGCGAGATCGGGTCGTACACCAGGTACAGGCAGGAGGCGAGGCCGTCGGGCAGCCCGTCCGCGCCCGGCGGCAGGCTGCCGCGCTGCTCGTCGGTCAGCACCCGGGCCGCGTCGTCCAGGCGCACCAGCAGTTCGTCCGGCGGCAGGTCCTGGACGGCCAGGGTGCGCAGCGCGGTGCGGAGTTGACCCATCAGCGCGGCGGCCTCGATGCCGTTGCCGGTGACGCTGCCGATCGCCAGTCCGACCCGGGCGGCGGACAGCGGGACGATGTCGTACCAGTCGCCGCCGGGGCCGACCGCACCGGGAAGGTAGACCTGCGCGCTCTCCAGGGCGCTCAGCTCGGACGGTTCCCTGGGCAGCAGTTGGCGTTGCAGCGTGGTCGCGATCGACCGTTCCCGCGCGTAGCTGCGGGCCTTGTCGATGGAGAGCGCGCCGCGTTCGGCGAGTTCGACCGCCAGTTGCAGGTCGGCCTCCTCGAACGGTTCCGGCCGTTGGCTGCGGTAGAGCGCGAGCAGGCCGAGCACCGCGTCGTGCACCACCAGCGGCGCGACGATCATCGAGTGCACGCCGAGTTCGGCCAGCCGCCGCGCCCGGTCGGGGTCGGCGGTCAGCCAGTCCGTGTCCCGGCCGAGTCGGCTCACCAGCCGCGCCCGGGCGTCGTCCAGCACCTGGCTGTACGGCGTGGGCACCGGGTACGTGGACAGTTCGCCGTACGGGATCGGGCCCCGGTCGGCGGCGGGCCGGCCGTGGCCGCGGGCGGCCCGGTAGGCGAAGCGGCGCAGCGGTGCGGCCGGGTCGACCGGGGCGGGCCGGGGCGGCAGTCCGCGCAGCGGCTCGTCGAGCAGGTCGACGGTGGCGATGTCGGCGAGGCGCGGGACGGCGACGTCGGCGAGTTCCTGTGCGGAGCCGACGGCGTCGAGGGAGGCGCCGATCTGCCGGTGCGCGGTGTGCAGGATGTCGACGCGGTCGAGGGCGGCCTGCTGTTCGGTGACGTCCTCGACGGCGGCGACCAGGTGGTGACGGCCGTCGTCGGTGACGATCCGGAAGAACGAGACGGCGCCGGTCAGGTCGCGGCAGGGTTCGGTGGTGGTGCGGCCGCGGACCAGGTGGCCGCGGATCCAGTCGCCGTCGTCGAGTGCCTGCCGGGCGAGTGCCCGGAGTTCGGCGTCGTCGAAGCCGGGCGCGAAGTCGCAGGGGTTGCCGTCGAGTTCGCGTCCGACCCGGCTCTGGTCGGCCCGGGCGGCGGCGTTGTGGCGCACCACCCGGAGGTCCTCGTCGAGCAGGTAGAGCGCGACCGGGGTCTGTTCGAACAGGGAGTCGAGCAGGGCGATGCCCACGGCCGGGTCGGTGCCGCCCCGGCCGGGGGCCGGGTCGGGTCGGCGCTCCGGGTCGTGCGCGGGGTGGACCTCGGCCGGCGTTCGGTCGGTGTGTTCCATGCCGTGCCTCCGCTCCGGGCGGCCCGGGTCCGGCCGGCCGTTCGTGCCGTTCATCGCTGCCTGCCTTTCGCCGGGGCCGTCGGCGCGGGACGGAACGCGATCATGGCGATGTCGTCGCGGACGTCGACGACCCGGCCGGTCAGGTGTTCGCACAGCTCGGCGAGGGGGCGGTGGCGGGCCTGGGCGGCGGCTTCGCAGAGTCGGGCGATGCCGTCGTTGAGGTGTTCGCCGGGGACTTCGACCAGGCCGTCGGTGTAGAACAGCAGCGTCTCGCCGGGGCCGACCGGGTCGCGGTGGGTGACCCGGGGGCGGCCGGGGTCGACGCACAGCGGGACGTCGGCGTCCTCGGCGACCAGCAGTCGCGGCGGGCCGGTGACGGGGACCAGCACGGGCGGCGGATGGCCGGCGTTGCTCCACTCGACCTCCCAGCCGCCGTCCGCGCCGTGCCGGGTGAGCCGGGCGTGCACGGCGGTGGCGAAGCTGCCGACGCCGAGCCCTTCGGCGGCGGTGTCGAGTTCGCGCAGCGTGTCGGCGGGGGTGTGGCCGTGCGGCCGGGTGTAGGCGATGGAGCGGAGCATGGCGCGCAGCTGGCCCATGGTGGTGGCGGCGGCGAGGTCGTGTCCGGCGACGTCGCCGATGGTCATGGCGAGCGAGCCGTCGGGGAGGGTGAACGCGTCGTACCAGTCGCCGCCGACCTCGACGTTGCGGCTGCCGGGGCGGTAGCGGGCGGCGAGGTCGGCGCCGCCGATCCGGGGCGGGGTGGTGAGCATGGCGCGCTGCAGGACGACGGCGGCGTGCCGGAGGCGCTGCAGGGCGAGTGCTTGGCGCAGCGGGGCCTGGGCGCGTTGCAGGACTTCGTGCTGGAGGTCGACGTCGGCGGGCCCCGGCGGGGGTGCGCCTTCGCAGTTGGCGGTGGCGGCGAGGGCGACCACGGCGCCGTCGACGACGATCGGCAGCAGGGTGAGGCTGGTGGCGCCGGCGCGGCGCAGCCAGCGGGCGGAGATCTCCGGGAGGGTGCCGGCGGGGATGTCGCCCCCGGCGAAGTCGAGCACGACGGGGGTGCGGTCGGAAAGCGCTTTCCGGGCGCGTTCGCCGAGGGTGAAGGTCTGCCGGTTGATGGCCGGCAGCGGGGGCAGTCCGGGGCGGGCGACGGAGGCGATCCGGGTGGCGACGACCTCGCCGCCGGCGGCGTCGGGTTCGCGCAGCAGGTAGACGGCGCAGACGTCGGTGAGGTCGGGGACGACGGTGGTGGCGAGGGCGGCGAAGGCGTCCTCGGGGCGTTCGGCCTCGGTGACGGCGCCGGCCCGGGCGAGCAGCCGTTCCCGCAGGCGGTTGCGCCACTGGTCCTCGATGTCGGCGGTGGTGCCGATCCATTCGGCCTGCCCGCCGTCACGGGCGATGGGAACGGCGCGGGCCCGGACGTGCCGGTAGCCGCCGTCCGCGCCGCGCACCCGGAAGATGTGTTCGAACGCGGTGGGTAGGTCGCGCGCCGCGTCGGCCCAGCGGGTGGCGACCTGGTCGCGGTCCTGGGGGTGGATGACCTCCAGCCAGCCGGAGCCGACCGCTTCGGCGAAGGGCTGGCCGGTGAGGGCCTCCCAGCCGGGGACGAGTTCGCAGGCGCTGCCGTCGGCGTGGACCAGCCACACCATCTGGGCGGCGGCGGTCATCAGCGCCTCGTAGCGCTGCAGGGCCTGCAGTCGTTCGGCGGACAGGCGTTCGGCTTCGTGGGCGGAGTGCAGTTCGGCGGTGGTGTCGATGGCGGTGGCGAGGATTCCGGGGCCGTCCCGGGTGGTGGCGGGCGAGCAGGAGTAGACGAAGTGCCGGTGGACGGTGCCCCCGTCCGGGCAGGCGAGGGTGCGCGGGGCGGTGACCTGCCGGGCGGTGCCGTCGGCGAGGACGGCGTCGAGGGTGGCGACGAAACGTTCGGCGCCCGGCTCCGTGAACACCTCACGGGCCGGGACGCCGAGGGGGCGTTCGCCGAACAGGTCGCGGAACGCGTCGTTGTAGTAGACCAGCCGGTGGTCGTGTCCGGTGGTCAGCGCGATCGCCACGATGGCGCGGTCGAACACCTCGGGGGTCAGTTGTGTGTCCGGCACCCCGCCGGTCCTCCTCCCACCCGCCTGTCGGCGCGGCGCTCAGGCGAGCAGCTTGTCCTTCGCCGCCCGGAACTCGTCCTCGGAGATGGCGCCGCTGTTCTTCAGGTCGGTGAGCCGGGAGAGTTCGGCGACGTGCCGGGCCCCGGCGTCCTGCTGGTCGGTGCCGGCGGCCTTGCGGATGTACTCCTGGAAGTTGCCCTCGGCCTGCGCGGCGAGCGCCCGGTCGCGGTTGCCCATGGACTTGCCGCGGGCGATCAGGTAGGCGAGGACGCCGATGTAGGGCAGCACGATGACGAAGATCGTCCAGCCTGCCTTGCCCCAGCCGCCCATGTCATGGCTGCGGAAGATGTCGGTGATCACCTTGAACAGCAGGAAGAACCAGAGGATCCACAGGAACAGCCACATCATCGTCCAGAACAGGTCGAGCAGCGGATAGTCGTCCATCGAGAGGCTCCCTTTCCACAGGTCATTCGAGAGGTATCACCACATTCCGGGCACCGCACGTCGGCCGCCGGACACGGACGGACCGGCACGCGGGCGCAGACGGACGGGGCCCGGGCGGGGCGGGCGGGGACGGACGGGGCGGGCGGGGGCCGGGCGGTGCCGGGACGGCACGGGCGGGGCCCGGACGGCACGGGCGGGGGCCGGACAGCCACGGGCGGGGGCCGGCAGGGACCTGGTGTCAGCGGCCGTTCGGGGCGATCCGCCAGGCGAGCAGCACCACCGAGAAGGAGGCGGCGCTGAAGCCGGTAGCCCACCCGGCGGTGCCGGTGTCGCCGCGCAGCCGGGCGTCGGTGGCGACGGTGAGCGCCCGCAGCTGGCCGGTGACGACGGTGGCGGCGAGGGCGACGCGGGCGGCGAGGACCGCTGAGCGTTCCGGCTACTGGTCGGTTCCCGCGTCGGGGCCGGGGCCCGTCGCAGTGACCCGGGCGTCCGCACAGTCGGAGGCCGGACCTCCTCGACGACGGACGCGAATGAGCGGGCTGCCGCCGTGCACATCCGGTGATCCGACAGCGGCGCGTCGCCGATCCGAACAGTCACCCGCCCCGGCGCGCCGTCAATACGCCTTGCAGCGCCAATGACTGATGGTCCGTCAGGCCACTTGCGGCGGTTGGACGTAACGCCCGCCGTCAATTAGAGTACTACTTCATGTTGAAGGACGTATATAACTCGCCCGCCCCCGATTCCCCCCTCGCCCAGGACCCCGACGGCCACCTCTACGACCCGGGTGTGCGCAGCTCGATGAGCGCGTTCGCCCTCGGCGAGGACACCCTCGCACTGGAAGCGGCCGCCGCCGTCCGCTCCGCGTCGCAGTCCATCGACCGTCTCCGCGCCCACGGCGCCGGTGGCCGCGGCCTCAGTTCCGGCGGCCTCGACCTGCTCACCCGGCTCGGCACCGCCGGCGAACACGGCCTCACCATCGGCGAATTGGCCCGCGCCGCCGGAGTCAGCTCCCGCAACGTCACCGGCCTGGTCGACACCCTCGAACGAGAGGCCCTCGCCCGCCGAGTCCGACACCCCGAGGACCGGCGCTCCGTCCGCGTCACCATCACCCCCGCCGGCCGCGACTGGCTCGACGCCTTCCGAATCCCCACCCAACGCGCCATGTCCGCACTCTTCCGCGGCTTCACCCCCGACGAACTCGCCCAATTCCGCCACCTGTGCCTGCGCCTCGTCACCAACCAGCAACACCTGGAGCACTACTTGGGCAACGGCCAGCAGCCCTCCCAGTGACCACCGACCCCTGAGACGCACTACGCAGGCACACATCTTCGCCGGACCACCAGGCGCTGCCCGAAGGCGCGTCAACGTACCCCCACACCAAGCGCGTTGGCGCGCAGCAACTCCTCGGCGACCCCGATCCGACCGCAGGCCACCACCGTCACACAGCACCAGAGGCGGCGGACCCACCCATCCCGGCCAGCGGAACGCAAACAATGCTCAGCGC
>NZ_JBHWDS010000073.1:0-18580 GCF_042734615.1 Kitasatospora sp. NPDC059646 | reverse complement strand
GCGCAGAGACGGTGGCACCTCACCGATGCAGCCGCCGAGCTACCCCACCGGACCGCCCATCAACACCAAGGCCCCAGACACCGCACCGGCCGGCGCGAGGGGACGCCCTCCGACAATCAACACCCCCCGAGCCCAACCGCCTTGAGGCAACCGGGCCACCCCCGACAGAGCGTCAGTACACTCCCGGCGCGGCCACACTGGCGCGCAGCAACGCCTCGGCGACCCCGATCCGACCGCAGGCCACCCCCGTCGCACAGCACCGGAGCCGGCGGACACACCCACCGCGGCCAGCGGAACGCGAACGATGCTCAGCGCAGAGACGGTGGCACCTCACCGATGCAGCCGCCGAGCTACCCCACCGGACCGCCCATCAACACCAAGGCCCCAGACACCGCACCGGCCGGCGCAAGGGGACGCCCTCCGACAATCAACACCCCCCGAGCCCAACCGCCTTGAGGCAACCGAGCCACCCCCGACAGACGTCAGTACACTCCCGGCGCGGCCACACTGGCGCGCAGCTACGCCTCGGCGACCCCGATCCGACCGCAGGCCACCACCGTCGCACAGCACCAGAGGCGGCGGACCCACCCATCCCGGCCAGCGGAACGCGAACAATGCTCAGCGCAGAGACCCGACCGGTGGCCAATGGCACCTCGCCCACACCAGCCGCCGAGACCCCTACCCGGACCGCGCCTCACACCACCGCGGCCTGCAAGAGGGGACGCCCACTGACAATCAACAGCGCCCGGGCACCGCCCCCTCCAGGCAACCGAGCCATGCCCGATGGGTCGTCAGCACACCCCTCGGCGCGGCCATGCGGGCGTGCAGCGCCACCTCGGCCGAGAATGCTCGGCACAGAAGCCCGACCGGTGGCCAACCGGACCCCGCCGACGACGGCCGCCAAGATCCCACCCCCGGACCGCGTCTCACACCACCCCGGCCACCGCACCGATCTGCGAGACGGAGACGGGACACCCTCCGACGATCAACAGCACCGGGGCACCACCGCCTTCAGGCAACCCGGCCATGCGCCCGACGGGGCGTCAGCGCACCCCCGTACGGCCCAGCGTCACACGGCGCCAGAGGGACGGCGAACCGGCCCATCGCGGCGAGCGGAATGTCGTCGAAGCCCACCACCAAGGTCCGTGGCCAGAGCCTCCGATCCGCAATCACTGGGATGTCGCCCCCGCCCATACACCACCCAGCGGAAGAAGACGGCCCTCCGACGATCAACAGCCCCCGGGCGCCGCCGCCTTGAGGCAACCGGGCCGCGCCCGACGGGGCGTCAGTACACCCCGGGCGCGGACGTGCTGTCGCGCAGGATCACCTCGGCGGAGGCGTGGGAGTTGTCGGCCCGGTCGCGGTCGCCGCCCTCGCGAAGCGCCAGGCGGACGGCGAACTCGCCCATCGCGGCGAGCGGGAGGCGCACCGTGCTCAGTGCGGGGGCCAGGTCGGTGGCGAGGGGGATGTCGTCGAAGCCGGCGACCGAGATCTCGTCGGGAACCGCGATGTCGCGGTCGCGGAGTTCCGCGAGGACGCCGGCGGCGCAGATGTCGGAGAGCGCGATGACGGCGGTGGGCAGCGGCGTTCCACCCTTCCGGGCGACGTCAAGGATGCCGGCCATCGCGGCCCGGCCGCCCTCGCGGGTGAACTCGGTGCGCCTGACCATGCCTTCGGTCGGCGTCAGATCGCTCTCGCTCAGGGCCTCCAGGACGCCGTCGAGGCGGTCCTCGGCGACCCGCATCCGCTCCGGACCGGTGATGACCGCGAAGCGGCGGTGGCCGAGGCCGACCAGTGCGCGGGTGAGCGCGGCGGCGCCCTCCTTGTTGGCCACCTCGACGGTGTCGTACAGCGGGCCGTGGTCGGTGATCGCGGCCACTCGGCCGCCCTGCTCCTGATAGGCCGCCAACGCCTCGTCCAGTTCCTGGATCACCGAGACGTCGTTGTACGCGGAGCCGGCCAGGATGATCGCCCGGACCCGGTGCGCGTGCAGCATCCGGATCGCCTCCAGCTCGCGGCGGGGATCGCCGTCCGTGCTGGTCACCAGCGACAGCAGGCCCGCCCGGGCGGCGGCGTCGCCGACCCCACGGGCGATCCCGCCGAAGTAGGGGTCGGCCACGTCGTGCAGCAGGACGCCGATCGTCGCGCCGGACGAGCGGGCCAGCGCCTGGGCGGGCGCGTTCGGGAGGTAGCCGAGCGCATCGGCGCTCGCCCGGACCTTCGCCGACAGTTCCTCCGTCACCGACCGCGCCGAGCCGTTCAGGGCCCGGGAGGCGGTGGCCAGCGAGACACCAGCGTGCCGCGCCACATCCCCGAGAGTGACAGCCACCCGATACTCCCCGTTTCGCTCTGCCCTGCACGCCGATGATCGAGGGACAGGTTACCGCTCGGGCGGCTCCGGACCGCCGAGGCAACGGCAGTGCCTTGACCGGGGCGGACGGGCGGCTTAGCCTCGGCGCATGGAAAGCGCTTTCCAAGGTCCTTCGACGGCCAGCGCGGAAAGCGCTTTCCACCAGCTCTCGCAGCGGATTCGCTGCACCTGGACCGCCCCCACCCACCGCTCCCGGCGGAGGCCTCGGGCCGGTCGGCCGGGGGAGCTGGCAAGCGCTTTCCCATCCACCTGCATCCCCGCCTCCCGGGCCTCCGCAGGCTCGTGCGGAAAGCGCTTTCCAGCCCTCCCTTCCGCCCGCCCCGCCGCGCTTCCGCTCCGAGCTTCTCCGCCACGGAAAGGACCCCCATGTCCCGCAGGGTCATCGGCATCGTCATGAACGGCGTCACCGGCCGGATGGGCTACCGCCAGCACCTGGTGCGCTCGATCCTGGCCATCCGCGAACAGGGCGGCCTGCCGCTGGGCGACGGCCAGGTGCTGTGGCCCGAGCCGATCCTGGTCGGCCGCAACGCCGCCAAGCTGGAGGACCTGGCGAAGCGTCACGGCCTGACGCACTGGACCACCTCGCTGGACGAGGCGCTGGCGCACCCGCTGGCGGAGATCTACTTCGACGCGCAGGTCACCCAGGCCCGCGAGTCCGCCATCAAGGCGGCGATCGCGGCCGGCAAGCACATCTACACCGAGAAGCCGACCGCCGAATCCCTGGACGCGGCCCTGGAGTTGGCGCGCCTGGCGCGGGAAGCCGGGGTGTGCAACGGCGCGGTGCAGGACAAGCTGTTCCTGCCGGGTCTGCTGAAGCTGAAGCGGCTGGTCGACGGCGGCTTCTTCGGCCGGATCCTGTCGGTGCGCGGCGAGTTCGGCTACTGGGTGTTCGAGGGCGACTGGCAGGACGCGCAGCGTCCGTCGTGGAACTACCGGGCCGAGGACGGCGGCGGCATGATCCTGGACATGTTCCCGCACTGGCGCTACGTGCTGGACGGCATCATCGCCCCGGTCCGCTCGGTGTACGCGCACGCCGCGACGCACATTCCGCAGCGGGTCGACGAGCAGGGCCGCGCCTACCCGGCGACCGCGGACGACGCGGCGTACGGCGTGTTCGAGCTGGAGGGCGGGATCGTCGCCCAGGTCAACTCCTCGTGGGCGGTCCGGGTGGACCGGGACGAGCTGGTCGAGTTCCAGGTCGACGGCACCGAGGGCAGCGCCGTCGCCGGCCTGCGCAACTGCCGGATCCAGCACCGTGGTTCGACGCCGAAGCCGGTGTGGAACCCGGACCTGCCCGCCACCGAGCGGTTCCGTGAGCAGTGGCAGCAGGTGCCGGACAACGCGGAGTTCGACAACGGCTTCAAGGTGCAGTGGGAGCTGTTCCTCAAGCACGTCGTGACGGGCGCCCCGTACCAGTGGGACCTGCTGGAGGGCGCGAAGGGCGTGCAGCTGGCCGAGCTGGGCCTGCGTTCGGCCCGCGAGGGCCGCCGCCTGGACGTCCCGGAGCTCAGCCTCTGACACGCGGCGAACGGGCGCCCCGGAGGGCGCACGGACGGGGCCGCCCAGGTCGATGACGGCGACCGCGCCCGCCCCGACCGCACTCCCCCCCGCCGTGCCCGGCCCCCGCGCCCGCCCCCGCCGTTCGTCCGGCTGCGGGCCCGGGGTGCGCGGGTGCGGCGGGCCGCCCGGTCGCCTCCCCACCTTCTGATCGCTCCGTCCGGTCGCTCCCTCCGATCGCTCCCTCCGATCGTCCAACTCCGAGCGCCTCCCTTCCGGTTGTCCCCCGATCCGTGTGATCGCCCGAACTCCAAGGCCTGACACCATGACTCATCTCGATCTGCCCGGCATCGGCCGGTACCAGTTGCGCGAGCCCGTGGCGCTCGCCGCCCCGTCGGGGCCGGCCTCGTCCCGGGTGGCGTTCGCGGCCGCCCATGTGGTGGCCGACCCGCTGGGTGGGAACGCGCCCGGCGCGCCGGCCGCCGTGGACTGGGAGGGCACGCTCAAGTTCCGCCACAGGCTGTGGGCGTTGGGCCTCGGCGTCGCCGACGCGATGGACACCGCACAGCGCGGCATGGGCCTGGACTGGGCGGCGACCCAGCAGCTGATCGCCCGTTCGGGCGCCGAGGCGAAGGCCGTCGGCGGCCGGCTGGCGTGCGGCGCCGGTACCGACCAACTGACGTCCGTGGACGTCTCGTTGGCGGACGTCTCGGGCGCGTACGAGGAGCAGCTCGCGGTGGTCGAGGCGGCGGGCGCGCAGCCGATCCTGATGGCGAGCCGGGCGCTGGCGGCGTCGGCGCGCGGTCCGGAGGACTACCTGTCGGTGTACGGGAAGCTGGTCGAGCAGGCCGAACGGCCGGTGATCCTGCACTGGTTGGGCGAGATGTTCGACCCTGCGCTGGCCGGTTACTGGGGGTCGGCGGACCTGGACGAGGCCGCGCAGACGGTCCTCGAACTGATCCGCAGCCACCCGGGGCGGATCGACGGCATCAAGGTGTCGCTGCTGGACGCGGGCCGGGAGATCGCTCTGCGGCGTGAACTGCCTTCCGGGGTGCGGATGTACACCGGTGACGACTTCAACTACCCGGAGCTGGTGCGGGGCGACGAGGTCGGGCACAGCGACGCGCTGCTCGGCGTGTTCGACCCGATCGCGGAGGTCGCGGCTGCGGCGCTGCAGGCGCTGGACGCCGGTGACGTGGCGCGCTACGACGCACTGTTCGGGCCGACGGTGCCGCTGGCCCGGCACCTGTTCGCGGCGCCGACGTTCCACTACAAGACCGGCATCGTGTTCCTGGCGTGGCTGTGCGGGCACCAGGAGCACTTCACCATGGTCGCGGGTGCGCAGAGCGGCCGCTCGGTGAGCCACCTGGTGGAGCTGTTCCGGCTGGCCGACGAGGCCGGGGTGTTGGGCGATCCGGAGCTGGCGGCCGGTCGGATGCGGGAGTTCCTGGCGCTGGCGGGGGTGCGGGCGTGAGCGGGGCGGAGCTGACGGTGGCGGGGCCGAGCGTGGCCGAGGGCTGCGAGCGGCTGTCGCTGAACCAGATCACCACCAAGGGCTGGAGCCTGGAGGAGGCGGTGCGCGGCTGCGTGGACGCCGGGATCCCGGCGATCGGCCTGTGGCGCGACAAGGTCGCCGAGGCCGGCCTCGCCCGGGCGGCGCGGCTGTGCCGGGAGGCCGGCCTCGCGGTGAGCAGCCTGTGCCGGGGCGGGTTCCTGACGGCCGGTGACGAGGCGGCCCGCCGGACGGCGTTCGCGGACAACCTGGCGGCGATCGAGGAGGCGGCCGAACTCGGCACCGACACCCTGGTGTTGGTGGTCGGCGGTCTGCCGGCGGGCAGCCGGGACCTGGTCGGCGCGCGCCGCCAGGTGGCCGACATGATCGGTGAACTCGCGCCGCACGCGGGCGACTTCGGGGTCCGGCTGGCGATCGAGCCGCTGCACCCGATGTTCTGCGCGGACCGGGCGGTGGTCTCCACGCTGGGCCAGGCGCTGGATCTGGCGGAGGCCCACCCGGCGGACCAGGTCGGTGTCGTGGTGGACAGCTACCACGTTTGGTGGGACCCGGAGTTGGAGCGGCAGGTGGCGCGCGCGGGTGCGGGCGGCCGGATCGCCTCGTACCAGGTGTGCGACTGGACGCTGCCGCTGCCGGCGGACGCCCTGCTGGGCCGGGGTCATGTGGGTGACGGCCACATCGACTTCGGTTGGCTGACCGATCGGGTCGCGGCCGCCGGCTACGACGGCTGGATCGAGGTGGAGCTGTTCAACGAGACGGTGTGGAACACCCCGGGTGAGCAGACCTTGGCGAAGCTGAAGGAGCGTCACCGCAGATACGTGGTGCGCGGCTGACGTCCGCGTTCCTACGCGCCGTGCGCCGCTGACGTCGCGTGCCTGGGGTGCATCGTGCGCCGCTGACGTCGTCGCGCGGCTGAGGCGCGTCGGGTGCCCGCCGACGACGCCGGCCGAGCCGTCCTGGCGCGGCCGGTGCGCGTCGGGTGGGGTGCGGCCCTCGGGCGGGCCGACCGGTGCCGGTGACCGGTCGGCCCGCCAGCCGTGTCGTGGTGGTGCGGGTGGGTGCGGTCCGGTTGAGTTGAATTGGGTGGCAGCCGGGCCGGTTTCCGGGACCGGGTCGAGAGAGGCGGAGGTGGGCGGATGCGGATCGTCGTGGCGCCGGATTCGTTCAAGGGGACGATCGACGCGGCGGACGCCGCCGAGGCGCTGGCCTCGGGCTGGCGTTCGGTCCGGTCGGCGGACGAGGTGCGGTGCGTGCCGATGGCCGACGGCGGGGAGGGGACGCTGTCGGCGATCGTGTCGGCCCGTCCGGGTGCGCGGCTGGTGGACGTCCCGGACGTGACCGGCCCGGACGGGCGGCCGGTGCCCGGCCGGTTCGCCCTGCTGCCGGACGGTACGGCGGTCGTCGAGCTGGCGGTGGCCAGTGGACTCCCGTTGCTGGGCGGCGAGTTGCGTCCGCTGGCGGCGACCACCCGGGGTACTGGCGAGACGGTTGCGGCCGCGCTGGACGCGGGCGCGTCGCGGCTGCTGATCGGTCTCGGCGGCTCGGCGTCCACCGACGGCGGCTTCGGCCTGCTGTCCGCGCTCGGCGCTCGCCTGCTGGACGAGGCGGGCGACGAGATTGATGATGCGGCGTCAGATCTCGACACTGCGCTGGAGGTTGCGGCCTCTTTCGACCGCTCACGGATGCGCTTCGCGCCGCCCGGCGGGGTGGTGCTGCTCACCGACGTGACCAACCCGCTGCTGGGCGAGCGCGGCGCGGCGGCGGTGTACGGACCGCAGAAGGGCGCGGGCGAGCGGGAACTACCGCTACTGGAACACCGGTTGACGCGGCTGGCGGAGCTGATGGGCGGCGACCCGTCACACCCGGGTGCGGGCGCGGCGGGCGGCACGGGCTACGGGCTGCTGGCCGGCTGGGGCGCGGTGGTCGAGCCGGGCGCGCCGGCGGTCGCCCGACTTCTCGGGCTGCCGGGCCTCTTGGCGTCGGCGGACCTCGTGATCACCGGAGAGGGCCGGTACGACGCGACCAGCCTCCAAGGTAAGGCGGTCGGCGAGGTGGTGCGCCTGGCCGGGGCGGCGGGTGTCCCGGCGGCGGTGGTGGCCGGCGAGTCGGCCGCGCCCGAGGTACTGACCCTGGCCTCGCTGGCCGGCTCCTCGTCGGCCGCCCGGTCCGAACCGGCCCGCTGGCTGCACCGGGCCGGGGCGGCACTCGCGGAGCAGTGGGCGGCCGGGACGACGGCCTGACGGACCACCAGCCGCCGACCACAGGACGGCCGTCCCGCCGTCGACCGGCAGGCAACCGCGCAACCGCACAGCCGGTCTGCCGCGCAGCCGCGCAGCCGGACAGTCGGCAATCGGGCAGGTGAATCCCGGACCGGTAGCGCACCGATATTCCGTTGACCGACCGACGGCGGACCGGGAGGCTGACTCGCCATGTCCGCTCTCCCTGATCACGCCCACCACTCCCCCGACACGGCCGTCCAGGCAGCCGACCCCGCACCGGTCCCCGTCCCCGTCGAACCCCAGGCGGACTGGACGCAGTGGGCGGAGGTCAATCGCGCCAATTGGGACGAGCGGGTGCCGATCCATCTCGGTGGCGCGTTCTACGACGTTCCGGCGTTCGTGGCGGGCGGTGAGGTCCTGCGGGACTTCGAGCTCGTGGAGGTCGGCGACGTCACCGGGAAGCGCTTGCTGCACCTGCAGTGCCACCTCGGCCTGGACACCCTGTCGTGGGCGCGACGCGGCGCGGAGGTGACGGGCCTGGACTTCTCGGAGCCGGCGGTGGCGGAGGCCGCGCAGCTGGCGGAGCGGATCGGGGCGGACACGGCACGGTTCGTGGTCTCGGACGTGTACGGGGCGGCGGACGCGCTCGGCGGCGAGACCTTCGACATCGTGTACACCGGCATGGGCGCGTTGAACTGGTTTCCGGACCTTACGCGTTGGGCCGCCACGGTGGCGTCCCTGGTCCGTCCGGGCGGGTTCGCGTACCTGGCGGAGTTCCACCCGGTGGCGGAGATCGTCGCGGAGGACGGCAGCACCCTGGTCGAGGACTACTTCGACCGCGCGCCGGCCGTCCTCGACACGCCCGGCAGCTACGCCGACCGGGACGCCGGTATGTCGTCCACCCGCACCGTGCAGTGGCGGCACGGGGTGGGCGACGTGGTCAGTGCGCTGGCGGCGGCCGGGCTGCGCCTGGAGTTCCTGCACGAGCACGCCCGCGGCCACTTCTTCCTGCCGCCCGGCCCGCGCGTCCCGCTGGTCTACTCGCTGCGCGCCTCCCGGCCGGCCTGACGCCCGGTCAGCCGGTCTTCGGAGGTCCACCGCATATCGGCCGCGGGTGCCCAGGGTTGACGGCGCGCCAGGGGCGTGGCGGTCGTCCGGCCGACGGCGGCGGGGCGTCTGCGGGGTCGTCCGGGGCCGGTTCCGTGCGCGGCGCCGGTGCCGGGGGCGGTCGCTCGCGCGGTGCGGTCCTCGTCGCTGGGCCGCGCGGCGGCGGGTGGGCGCGGGCCGTCGGGTCCGGGCTCGTCGGGGCGGTGGCGGATCGGCATGGCGACCAGCAGGGCGACGGTCAGCAGGACGTAGGCGCTTCCGCCGAACAGGGTGCCGGGGCTGCGCCCGTCGGGGCGCCAGAGCCACACCATGCCGCTGCTGATGACCAGGTGGAGCAGCCAGCCGGCTGCGAGCAGGTCGCGGCGGCGTTCCCGCAGGGCGGCGTCGGCGAGGACGACCAGGGCGGGCAGCGCCCACACCAGGTGGTGCACCCAGGTGATCGGGCTGACCAGGCAGCAGGCGAGGCCGGTGAGGCTGTACGCGGCGAGGCTGTCGCGGGCCACGGTGGCGCGGTGCAGGCGGTGCGCCCAGATCGCGAGGACGGCCAGCGAGGCGGCCACCCACAGGACGCGGCCCGGGAGTTGGGGGCCGAGGCGGGCGATCAGTCCCTGCAGCGACTGGTTGGACATGTTGGTGAAGCCGCCGACCCGGTCGGTGTCCCAGAGCGTGACGGTCCAGAACTGGCGGGACACCTCGGGGCCGACCAGGAAGCCGATCCCGGTCGCACCGAGCGCGGTGGCGGTGGCGGTGGCGGCGGCCCGCCACTGACGGGCGATCAGCAGGTGGAGGATGAACAGCGCCGGGGTGAGCTTGATCGCGGCGGCCAGTCCGGTGCCGACGCCGGTGAGGAACGTCCATCGGCTGCCCCGGAGTCGGGCGAGCCGGCGGTCGGCCAGGACCAGCGCGACCAGCAGCAGGTTGACCTGGCCGAAGCTGAAGGTGTCACGCACCGGGTTGGTGAGGGCGCACAGGCAGGCGGCCAGCCCGAACGCGTACCAGCGGCACCAGCCGCGCCGCCGGGCGATCGGGTCGACCAGCCAGTACAGCACCAGCGCGGTGGCGACGGCGGACAGCGCGACGCCGACGGCGATCGCCGGGTGCCAGCCGAGCAGGCGCATCGGCAGCATGCAGACCGCGGCGAACGGCGGGTAGGTGAACCCGTAGGCGGTGCCGGGGCGGACGTAGTCGTAGAGCCGTCCGGTGTCGAGCCAGTGGCGCACGGCGCCGTAGTACACGCCGATGTCGAACCAGCCGCGGTGGCCCGGGATGACGGCCAGCACGACGGCGGTGGCGAGGACGGCGGCGGCGAGGGTTGCGGCCCTGGCTGCGGTGCTGCCCCGGGTCAGCACGCCAACTGCCTCTGCCGAAAGGCCGTTCCGCGTTCGGCCGCCAGCACGGCTCCGGCACCGAGCACGAACCCGCCGACGGCGAGCAGCAGTTCCGCCCGGTCCGGGTTGAAGCCGTCCGGCATCACAGTGAACGCGAGGATCGCACAGACCAGTTCGACGCCGCGCCGGACGGCCGGGGTGCGGGCGGAGCAGGCCGCGGGGAGCACCGCCCACAGGGCGTACCAGGGTCGGAAGGCCGGCCCGAGCACGACCAGGGCCGCGAACGCGAGGGCCAGCGCGGTCACCGGATCGCTCCGCCGCCGGACGACTCGCCACGCCAGTACGGCGATCGTGGCCGCCGCGCAGGCCAGGCCGAGCAGTCGGGCGGCGGTGACCGCGCTGTCCGGAGCGGCGCCGGTGAGGTCGGCGGCCAGGCGGCCGACGGTGCTGGTCGGGGACCAACTCGTGCTGGTGGCCGGGGTGGTGAGGGCAGCGATCCAGCCGTAGCCGGTCCCGGCGGCGGAGGTGACGATCAGCAGTGTCGCGCCGGCGGCGGCGATGACGGCCGGCAGCGTCGCGCCGGCGGCGGCCACCGACCGTGCGGCGGTGGGCCGTTGGGCGAGGCGGCCGCGTCGGGCGGCGGTGGCCAGCAGGAGCACTGCGGGCAGGGCGAGCGCGGCCGGGGCCTTCACCAGTGCGGCCAGGGTGACCAGGGCGGCGCCGAGCGCGGCGTGCCGGCGGGCGGCGGCCAGCAGGCCGCCGAGCAGCAGGGCAGCCATCGGCGCGTCGTTGTGGGCGCCGGCGATCAGGTGGAGCGGGACCAGCGGGTTCAGCGCGCCGAGGCGGAGCGCCGCTGCGGGGTCGGTGCCGAGCGTGCGGGCGAGGGCGGGCAGCAGGGCGGCGAGTGCGGCGACGGCGAGGAGGGCGGCCAGGCGCAGCACCAGCGTTCCGGCCCACGGGTGTTCGGCGAGCGGGGCGGCGGCCCGGGCCAGCAGCAGGAAGGCGGGCCCGTAGGGGGCGGGGGTGTGCTGCCAGACCTGCGGGATCTGGGCTGCGGTCCGGCCGCCGAGGTCGGCGGGGCCGTACGTGTAGACGTCCAACCCGTGGGCGAGCATGGCTCCTTGGGCGAGGTAGCTGTAGACGTCGCGGCTGAACACCGGTGGCAGGAGCAGCAGCGGGGCGGCCCACCACGCCAGTGTGGTGGTCAACCAGCTGGTGCCGGGCGGGGGTTGGCCGGGTGCGGGGCGGCCGAGCAGCAGCCAGGCGGCGGTGAGGGCGGCGATGCCCGCGAACACCAGGATGGTGCCGGCGCCGCCGGAGGCGCGCAGGGCGGGGCCGGTGTCGGCGGCGGGTCGAGCGCCTGCGGTGAGGGCGCCGGCGGCGAGGGCGAGCGAGCCCAGGAGTCCGAGCCACCGGTACCGGCTCGGGTAGGCGGTCGCGCCCGTGTTCGGCATGCCGGGAACGCTGGCACGGCGGTGTGGCGGCCGGGCGACGGGCCCGCGTCCGGCGGGTGACCGGGGGGCGTCCGGATCGCGGCGGCCGCCCGTCGCCGTCGAGGTCGGGCGAGGTGCCGGGTCGGTGGCCGTCGGGGGCTGCGAACCGGCGTGCTCCGCTTGCCGAACCGGCCATTCAGCAGGTGCACATCTGGTCTCCGTCGAACGGCCACCTGGGGGCCAGGCGGGTCGGGGAGACATACCCATGCCGCTCGTGACCGGCGCCGCCCGACCGGCGGACCGGGCCGGGCGAACGTGTCGTTGCGTGTCGTCCCGTGCCGTTCGTCGCCACCGTATCGCGTCCCGAGATCCCGGAGAGCCCGCCATGACCACCGCCCCCGCCCGCCCCGTCCGGCCGACCTCGCCCACCGCCTCCGACCGCCCCGTCCGGCCGACCTCGGCCGGGCCCGGCTCGGCGGACCGACAGTCCACGTACCAGCTGGTGTTCGCGCGCACCGAGGAGGAGGTGCGGGCCGCGCAGCGGCTGCGGTACCAGGTGTTCGCGCAGGAGATGGGAGCGGTGCTGGACTCGCCGCTGCCCGGTCTGGACGCGGACCCGTTCGACGAGTTCTGCGACCACCTGCTGGTGCGCGAGCAGCCCAGCGGCGAGGTGGTCGGCACGTACCGGCTGCTGCGCCCGGAACAGGCGCGCCGCGCGGGCCGGTTGTACTCGGACACCGAGTTCGACCTGGGCCGGCTCGGCGGGCTGCGGGACGACCTGGTGGAGGTGGGCCGGTCCTGCATCGCGGAGGCGCACCGGGGCAACGGCGCGGTGATCAACCTGATGTGGGGCGGCATCGCCCGCTACATGACGGCCACCGGCAACGCGTGGCTGGCGGGCTGCTGCTCGGTGCCGCTGGCCGACGGCGGGGCGACCGCGGCCGGGGTGTGGGACGCGGTGTCCGCCAAGTACCTTGCGCCGCAGGAGTTCCGGGTCTCGCCGCTGCGTCCGTGGTCGGCGGACGGGGTGGCCCGGCAGGGGCGGACGCCGATCCCGGCGCTGCTGCGCGGCTACCTGCGCCTGGGGGCGTGGGTGTGCGGGGAGCCCGCGTACGACCCGGACTTCAACGTCGCGGACCTGTACGTGCTGCTGTCGCTGGAACGCACCGACCCGCGCTACCTGCGGCACTTCCTCGCCGCGGCGGCGGACCTGCCGATCTCGGCGATCAACGCCCGTGAGGCCGACCGCAGTTCGGACGGAACGGCGACGGCGGCATGAGCGCCTGGCTGCCGTCCGCCCCGTGCACGCCCGGCGACTGCGTGACGGTCGCCGGGCCGCGGGCGGGCGTGGCGCGCCGGGTGCTCCGGCTGGCCGGGTGCCTGACGGTGCTGCTCGCGGGTGTCGCGGCGGCGCCGGTGGTGCGGGCGCTGGGCCGGCTGCCGGCCGAGCGGCTGGTGCGCTGCTGGGCGCGGCTGCTGCTGGCCTCGCTGGGCGTGCGGGTGCGGCCGATCGCCGTACCGGGCAGGCGGGTCGGCGAGTGCGCCGGTTCGCTGCTGGTGTCGAACCACATCTCGTGGCTGGACGTCCTGCTGATCGCGGCCGTCCGCCCGGGCCGGATGCTGGCCAAGACCGAGGTCGGCCGCTGGCCGGTGCTCGGGCCGCTGACCTCCTGGGGCGGCACCATCTTCATCGACCGGGACCGCCTGCGGGCGCTGCCGGGCACGGTCGAGGAGATCGCGGCGGCGCTGCGCCGGGGCGAGCGGGTGGTGGTGTTCCCGGAGGGTTCGACGTGGTGCGGGCGCGGCGGCGGGCGGTTCCGGCCCGCGCTGTTCGAGGCGGCGGTGCGCGCGGACGTTCCCGTGCAGCCGGTGACCTTGCGCTACCGGACGGGGGCGGGTTTGAGCACCGCGCCGGCGTTCGTCGGTGAGGACGGGCTGCTGCCGTCGCTGTGGCGGGTGGTGTCGGTGCGCGGCCTGGCCGCCGAGGTCGAGTTCCTGCCGCCGCTGCCGCCCACGCTGTTCCCGGGCCGGCGCCAACTGGCCGCCGCGGCCCAGCAGGTGGTGGACCGTCGGCGTCTGCCGGATTCGTCGGCCGGCTGCGCGAGCTGCCCCGGTCCGGCTGCCGGCGGCCATCCGTCCGAGCAGCCGGTGCACGTTCCGGGGCGTCGGGCGGCCGCGGCGCACGCCCCGCGCGAGCGCGCGGGGCTCGTCCACTGACCGGGGCGGCCGGTGCGTGTCGAGTCGCCGTCGCAGGTGGGCGGGTGGGTCCGGCTGCGACGGCGGCGGCGGTGCGACGGTACGCCTCCCGTATGATCGGGCCAGTTCGGAGAAGGCGAGGAGTGCTCGATGCAGGTGGACGAGGAGGCCGTCGGCGCGGTGCTGAACCGGCTTCGCCGGGCACAGGGCCAGCTGACCGGTGTGATCGCGATGATCGAGGCCGGCCGTGACTGCAAGGACGTGGTCACGCAGCTCGCCGCGGTCTCGCGGGCCCTCGACCGGGCCGGTTTCAAGATCCTCGCCAGTGGCATGCGGCAGTGTCTCGCGTCCGGCGAGGAGGGCGCTCCGCCGATGAGCGAGGCGGAACTCGAGAAGCTGTTCCTCACGCTGGCCTGACCCGACGCGCGGACCCGTCGTCCCGGTCCGACCCGCGCGGACCCGTCGTCCCGGCCTGACCCGACGCGCGAACTCGTTGTCCGACCAGACCCGCGCGCCCGTCGTCCCGGTCGGCCCAGGTCGGCGACGACACCGCACCGCGCAGTCCGGGCGCACGCACCGCACCCCGGGCGCGGCCACGTACGCACCCGGGGTGAGCCTCGGCGGGCTGAGCTCAGGCGAGGGTGAGGAAGAGCTTCTCCAGCTCGGCCTCGCTCATCGGCGCTCCGCCCTCTTCGGCCTCGGCCATGCACTGGCGCATCCCGCTGGCCACGATCTTGAAGCCGGCCCGGTCGAGGGCGCGGGAGACCGCGGCGAGCTGGGTGACCACGTCCTTGCAGTCGCGCCCGGCCTCGATCATCGCGATGACTCCGGCCAGTTGGCCCTGGGCTCGGCGCAGTCGGTTCAGTACGGCGCCGACGGCCGCCTCGTCCACCTGCATCGGGTCTCCTCCTCGTCCTGGGCCTTCACCGGCCGGTGCCGGATGGGGCTGGTGATACCCCCGCCGGTATCAACCGGGGCGGTGGGCGGTGCATTCCCGCCCACCGGTCGGGGTCGGGTCGGTCGCGGTCAGACCGCGGCTTCCCAGGCGCCGTAGCCGCCGAGCAGGTCGGAGGTCTGCGGGTGGCCGTGGTGGCGCAGCAGGCTGGCCGCGATGGACGAGCGGTGGCCGCCGGCGCAGTGCACGACGACGGGCCGGTCCTGCGGTATCTCGGCCAGGCGCTGCGGGAGTTCGGCCAGCGGGAGGTGCACGGAGCCGGGGATCAGGCCGCCCTCGCGCTCTCCGGCGCCGCGCACGTCGACGACCAGCGGCGGTTCGTCGCCCGCGAGTTCGGCGCGCAGGTCGGCGACGGTGCGGCGGGCGGCCTGGCGCATCTGCTCGGGCACCGAGCGGAACGTCGTCTCGGGGTCGGCGAGGTGGCCGGCGACGCGGTCGAAGCCGATTCGGGCGAGCCGGGTGACGGTCTCCTGCTCGCGGCCCTCGGGGGCGACCACCAGCAGCGGCCAGTTCGGGTCGAGGACGGTGCCGGACTGCTCGGCGAAGCGGCCGTCGGCGGGGATGTTGATGGCGCCGGCCAGGTGTCCGGCGGCGAACTCCAGCGGGTCGCGGGCGTCGACCACGACGGCGCCCTCGGCGCGGCGGGCGAGGAAGGCCTCGGCGTCCAGCGGGGCGGCGAGGGCCTCGGCGTCGAACAGTTCGCGCTCGCGCCGGTTGAGGTCGGCGTCGTAGCCGAAGTAGCCGGGGGCGGCGGGCTGTCCGGCCGTGACGATGGCCACGAACTCCTCCTCGGTCATCGGCGCGCAGGCGTAGTTGGTGGCGCGCTGCTGGCCGATGGTGGACTGCCGCTCGGTGGACAGGTTCTTGCCGCACGCGGAGCCGGCGCCGTGCGCGGGGTAGACCCGGACCTCGTCGGGCAGGCCCATCAGCTTGTGCTGGACGCTGTCGTACAGCATCCGGCCCAGCTCGTCGGCGGTGACGCCGGCGGAGGCCAGCAGGTCGGGGCGGCCGACGTCGCCGATGAACAGGGCGTCGCCGGTGAGGACGCCGTACGGGACGGCGTCGTCGGCGTTCTCGCGCACCAGGACGCTGATCGACTCGGGGGTGTGGCCGGGCGTCTCCATGATCTCCAGCTCGACCGTGCCGAGGCTGATCCGCTCGCCCTCGGCGAGCTTGCGGATCGGGTACTCGGTCTCGGCGCGCCGGCCGTAGCCGATCCAGGCGCCGGTGCGGGCGGCGAGTTCGAGGTGGCCGGAGAGGAAGTCGGCGTGGAAGTGCGTGTTGATGACGCCTTCGACCGTGAAGCCTCGCGCTTCGGCCTCGGCCAGGTACTCGTCCACGTCCCGGCGCGGGTCGACCACGACGGCGCGGCCGGTGGTCTCGTCCGCGATCAGGTACGAGGCCTGGGAAAGGCAGTCGAGGTAGTACTGGGCGAAGAACACGGGTGTCCTCATCTCTGCGTCGGCCGGTCACGGCTGGAGGGTGGAGGTGCGGGTACGAACCTGGCTGCGGCCACGGACCCGGATGCGGTTGCGGGGATCCGGGCGCGGCCCTTCCCTCGCTCCGCCGATACCCCCATGGGTATTATTGCAGGCAGTTCTCGACCTTAGCGGATCCCGGTCGATACCGGTGGGGGTATATGCTCGATCTCAACGATATACCCCTGCCGGTATCTTCCGGGGCGGTCCGCCGCCGCGAACTGCCGCAGGACCCGCCCGAACCCGTGCGCACCGCCCCGTGCGCACGGCCCGCACGCCTCTCCCCCACCACCGCACAGGAGGACCCCGTGGCCCGGTTCCATCAGCCGCTCGCGCCCGCGCAGATCGACCCCGCCGAGGCGCACCGCCTGGCCGCCGCCGGCGAGGCGCTGCTGCTCGACGTCCGCGAGCCCGCGGAGTACGCCGAGGTGCACGCACCCGACGCGGTCCTGGTCCCGCTCGGCAGCCTGGACGGCTTCGGCGGCGCCGACGGACCGGACGCCGAAGGCCCGCTGGTACTGGCGCTGTGCCGCTCCGGGAACCGCTCCCAGGTCGCCGCCGACCTGCTGAACGCGCGCGGCGTCCGGACGGTCAACGTGACGGGCGGGATGCGCGCCTGGCTGGAGGCGGGGCTGCCCTCGCACCAGGGCGCGTGCCCCTGCGGCACCGCGATATGACCGCCGTCGTCCTCGCCCTGATCGCCGGCGCGGTGGTCGGGCTGGCCCTCGGCGGACTCGGCGGCGGCGGCAGCATGCTGGCCGTCCCCGCACTGATCTACCTGCTGGGCCTCACACCCGGCACCGCCACCACCGCCAGCCTGCTGATCGTCGCCGTGACCTCCCTCACCGGGCTGGTCGCGCACGCCAGGGCCGGCCGGGTCCGCTGGCGCAGCGGGCTGCTGTTCGGCGCCGCCGGACTCCCGTTCGCCGCCCTGGGCGGCGCGCTCTCCCGCCACCTGCCCGGCCCCGCCCTGACGGCCGCGTTCGCGCTGCTCGCCGGACTGGCCGCCTGGCGGATGCTGGCCTCCGCGGGCACGACGCGCCAACGCGGCACCGCCGCTGCGGCCTCGAACCGACCCGCGACCTCGAACCGACCCGCGACCGCGACCGAGCTCGCGGTTCCGGCACCCACCCGGGGCCGGGCGTCCGCGCCGGTGCTCCAGGCCGGGACGGGCGCGGCGCGGGCTGCGGGGTCGCAGCCGTCCGGCCACGACGCGCCGGGGACGGTGCGCCTCGCCGATCCGCAGCCGGAAACCGCTTTCCCGCTGCCCGGCGGGGAGCCCTCGCAGCCCTCCGGGAGCGATCCCGGCGCGCCCGTTCCGGCGTCCGCCCGGCGCTCCGCCCTGGCCGGGGCGGGCCTGGGCGCGGCGACCGGTGTGCTGGGCGTCGGCGGCGGCTTCCTCGCCGTACCCGCACTGGTGTCGTTCCTGGCGTTCCCGATGGCCGAGGCGATCGGCACCAGCCTGCTGGTGATCATTCTCAACTCGCTGTCCGCGCTGGTGCCGCGGCTCGGCGGCGCCGCCGACATCCCGTGGGCCGTGGTCGGCCCGTTCGCCGCCGCCGCGATCCTCGGCGCGTGGGACGGCAAGCGGCTGGCGTCGAAGCTGTCCGGCCGCACCCTCCAGCGGATCTTCGCCGCCGCCCTGCTCGCGGTGGCCGCCCTGATGCTGGTGGACGCCGTGCTCTGACGGCGGCGGCCGAAGCCTCACCCTGCCGTGCGGGCCGTCCCACCCCGCGCGGCCCCTTCGCCTCCACTCCCCTGCCCGGCGGCAACCGCTCGCCGGGTCACTCCTGCCCGAAAGGCCCCCAACCCTATGACCACGCCCCTGACTGTCGACCAGCTCCAGCCCCGGCTTCAGCAGCTGACCGTCATCGACGTGCGGTCGCCCGGCGAGTTCGCCGGCGGCCACATTCCCGGCGCCCACAACGTGCCGCTGGACCAGCTGGCGCAGGCGCTGCCCGCGCTGCGCGCCGCCGCCGCCCGCGGCGAGCTGGCGATCACCTGCGCCTCGGGCGCCCGGGCCTCGAACGCGTGCGAGCAGCTGGCGGCCGCCGGCATCCCGGCGCTGCTGGTCGCCGGCGGCACCGCCGCCTGGTCGGCCGGCGGCAAGCAGCTGAACCGGGTGCCGGGCGAGAAGGTCCGCTGGGCGATGGACCGTCAGGTCCGGATGGTGGCGGGCTCGTTGGTGCTGGCCGGCGTGGTGATCGACCTGGCCGTGCCCGGCGTGCGCTGGGTCTCGGCGGCGGTCGGCGCCGGCCTGCTGTTCTCGGCGGTCACCAACACCTGCGCCATGGGCGCGATGCTGGGCAAGCTGCCGTACAACCGCCCGCGCAACTCCGGCGCCGCGTTCGAGGCGACGCTCGCCGCGCTGCACGGCGGCAAGTGACGGACGAACTCGGCCCTCGGTGCCGCCCGTCCTGGCACGGGCGGGTCCGAGGGGCGGCTACCAGTCGTTTGCACTGCTGTGGGGGGGGGCCGGGCGT
>NZ_JBHWDS010000072.1:0-36975 GCF_042734615.1 Kitasatospora sp. NPDC059646 | reverse complement strand
CGGTGGAGCGGATGATGCGCGACGCGAAGATCACGCAGATCTACGAGGGCACCAACCAGGTCCAGCGCATCGTGATGGCCCGCAACCTGCCGTAAACGCCTCCGCTACGGGGCGCCCGCCCGCCGGGCCGCTTCCACGGGCAGGTCGCCGCCCGTGGCGCGATCCGGCCGGCGGGCGCCGTCCGCTTCCCGCGGGTCCCGGTGCGCCCGGTTCCGCACTCCCACCTTGCGGGCCGGGACGCCCGCCCAGATCTCGCCGGGGCCCGTGGAGCGGGTGAGGACCGCGTTCGCGCCGACGACGGTGCCGGCGCCCACGGTCAGGACGCCCGACTTGCAGATGATCTTCGCGCCGGCGCAGACCACCACGCCGTCCTCCAGGACCACCCGGCGCATCGGGGACTCCTCCTGCGGCACCCAGGGGTCGGCGCGGCCGATGGTGACGCCGTTGTAGAGGGTGACGTTCGCGCCGAGGGTGGTGAAGGGGTGCAGGACGGTCCCGAAGCCGCGGTGGAAGACGGTCAGCCCGGGGCCGATCTCGGCGGCGGCGGGGACCTCCATCCCGTACAGGGCCAGGGCCTCCCGGGCCAGGCGGCCGAACAGCCGGCTGCGGCGGAGGCGGATGAGGGAGGTCACCAGCGACATGGCGGCCATTGTCCCGCCCGGCGATCTGATGGGGCGTCAACGACGCGCGGGCCGAGCGGAGTTCGCATCCGGTCGGCCCGCGGCGGTCGCGGTCACTTGACGTCGGGGACGGCCGTGTCGTTCTTCATCGCGTCGAAGACGGCCTTGGACTTGGCCGGGTCCCACTTGACGGCGGACTCGCCGGTGGGGGTGCGGTAGTCGGGGTTGCCGATCGGGACGGTGATGGTCTTGCCGTCGCCGCCGGTGACGCCCTTCATGGCGAGGAACATCGAGCCGAGGTCGGTGAGGCCGGCGTCCTCGTCGACGATCAGGGTGTCCAGGCCGGCCGAGGCCAGCGGGTAGAAGGTGAACGGGTTGAGCAGGGTGGCGGGGGAGGCGGCCTGCTTGGCGAGGGCGCCGAGGAACTTCTGCTGGTTGCGCATCCGGCCGAGGTCCTGGTCGGCCATCTGGTGCCGCTGCCGGACGAAGGCGAGCGCCTGCTTGCCGCTGAGGGTCTGGGTGCCGGCCTGGAGGTCGAGGCCGGAGTCCTTGTCCTTGACCGGCTGGTCGATGGTCATCTCGACGCCGCCGACGGCGTCGACCAGGCCGACGAAGCCGGCGAAGCCGATCTCCGCGTAGTGGTCGATCCGCAGTCCGGTGTTGGTCTCGACGGTCTGCACCAGCAGCCGCCCGCCGCCGCTCGCGAACGAGGCGTTGATCTTGCGGGTCGCGGCGGCGATGCTCTTGCCGCTGCCGGAGGTGTCCTGGTGGGCCGGGATCTGCACCCAGGAGTCGCGCGGGATCGACATCAGCGTGTTCCCGTTGTCGCCGATGTGCAGGATCATCATCGAGTCGGAGCGCTTGCCGTCGGCGGAGCCGGTGTGCAGCGAGTCCTCCTCGGCGTCGGTCAGGCCCTCGCGGCTGTCCGAGCCGACGATCAGCCAGTTCGTGCCCTTGCCGGCCGCCGGGCGGCCCGGGTAGTCGGCGAGCACGTTCTCGTGCCGGAGCTTGCCGTCCGCCCAGAAGTAGGTGCCGACGACGGTGACCAGCAGCGCCAGGACCAGGCCGAGCGCCGAGAAGCCGATGATCTTCTTGCGCGAGCGGCGCGGCCGGGCCGGCTGCTGCGGGGCACCCGCCGGACCCGGCTCGGACCCGTACGGCTGCTGCCCGTACGGCTGTCGGCCGCCGTCGTGCGGCGGTGGGCCGCCGAAGCCGCCCGGGGCGCCGCCCTGCTGGGGCGGCCGGTCGGTGGTCTGCTGGGTGGGGCGGGAGAGCGGGACGCCGGTGCCGCGCGGATTCAGCTCCGGCGGAAGCGGCGGCTCCGCCGCCCCGCCCCGGCCGCGTGCCGCGTCGCCCTGCCCGTATGCGCCGCCCCCCGGGCGCTCCTGCCACGTGTTCATGGGGGAAGGATGCCCGAACCGCGCGCCCCGTGGTGATCGTCCGGCCCGGCGGGGGCTCCTTGTGGCCGTTTTGATGCAGGGCGCGGACCGTCCGGTGCGGAGTTCACCAGGCGGGCACGGCCTTGACCCGGTAAAACGCCGCGTGTTTGCATGGCCGCATGGAGCAGCGGAAGGTCCTCACCCGTCGACGCCACGTCGACCACGGCCGGGTGTCCTGTTCGCTCTGTCGCGGCTGACGCCCCCGCCGCGCATTCACCCTCAGGCGAGCCCGCGCCCTCGCCGGCGTTCCGTCTTTCCGCCCCAGGCCGCGCTGCTGCGCCGCCGCACGCACCGAGGTGACTCCATGGCCGTGATCCTGTCCGTCTCCGGTTCGCCCTCCGCGACCTCCCGCACCACCCGCCTGCTCCGGCACGTCGACCGCCGGCTCGTCCGCCACGGCCACCGGGTCGAGACGCTGGACGTCCGCACCCTGCCCGCCGAGGCGCTGCTGGGCGCCGACACCACCGACCCCGCGATAGCCCGCGCCGTCGCCCTGTTCGAACGGGCCGACGGGGTGGTGATCGGCACGCCGGTCTACAAGGCCGCCTACTCGGGTCTGCTCAAGGCCCTGCTCGACCTGCTGCCGCAGTACGCGCTGCGCGGCAAGACGGTGCTGCCGCTGGCCACCGGCGGCTCCACCGCGCACGTGCTGGCGGTGGACTACGCGCTGCGCCCGGTGCTGAACTCGATGGGCGCCGCGCACATCACCCAGGGCTGGTTCGTGCTGGACCGGCACATCGGGGTGCGCGAGGACGGCGGCACCGAACTGGAGCGGGAGACCGAGGTGCTGCTGACCCCGGTGGTCGACGCGTTCGCCGCGGCGCTCCGCCCGTACCCGGAACTCTCGGCGGTGGGCTGACCGTTCGTCGGGCGACTGCTTCACGTCCGGGGCCCGGACCCTCATGCCGCGGGACGCGGACCCCTAGGGGAGAGGGCCCGGGCCCCGGAGCGCTTCCCGGTGACGGCGCTCGTCCCGGTGGAGGACGACCGGCCGGGCCGCGGCCGGGAGGCTTGAGGGCGACGGGCGGACCCCACCTCAAGGAGCAGCAGTGACCACGGCACCGAGCGCCGCGTACCTCTCACACTCACCGGGGCAGGGCGACGCCGCCGCCCGGGCCCGGCAGGTCACCAAGGCGTACGGCTCGGGGGAGACCCGGGTGACGGCGCTGAACAACGTCGACGTGGACATCCGGCGCGGCCGGTTCACCGCGATCATGGGTCCGTCGGGGTCCGGCAAGTCGACCCTGATGCACTGCCTGGCCGGCCTGGACGCCGTCTCCGCCGGGCGGATCTGGATCGGCGAGACCGAGATCACCGGCCTGAAGGACAAGCAGCTGACCCGGCTGCGCCGCGACAAGATCGGCTTCGTCTTCCAGGCGTTCAACCTGCTGCCCACCCTGAGCGCGCTGGAGAACATCACGCTGCCGATGGACATCGCCGGCCGCAAGCCCGACCGGGCGTGGCTGGAGCAGGTCATCGACACCGTCGGCCTGTCCGGCCGGCTGCGGCACCGGCCCGGGCAGCTCTCCGGCGGCCAGCAGCAGCGCGTCGCGGTGGCCCGGGCGCTGGCCGCCCGGCCGGAGATCATCTTCGGCGACGAGCCCACCGGCAACCTGGACTCCCGCTCCGGCGCGGAGGTGCTCGGCTTCCTGCGCCGCTCGGTCGACGAACTCGGCCAGACCATCGTGATGGTGACCCACGACCCGGTGGCCGCCGGCCACGCGGACCGGGTGCTGTTCCTCGCCGACGGCGTGATCGTCGACGAGATGCACAACCCGACCGCCGACTCCGTCCTGTCCCGCATGCGCCGCTTCGACGGCAAGCGCACCAGCTGAGACGGGACCGGGACGATGCTGCTCAAGACCTCGCTGCGGAGCTTCCTCGCGCACAAGTGGCGCCTGGTGCTCTCGCTGCTGGCCGTGGTGCTGTCGGTCGCCTTCGTGGCCGGCACCCTGGTCTTCTACAACACCGCGACCAGCACCTTCGACCGGCTGTTCGCCGCCACCGCCTCCGACCTGTCGGTGCGGAAGGCGCAGGACGACCTGGCCGCCGGCACGCCCGGCCGGACCCCGACCGTCCCGGTCGCCACCCGGGACAGGCTCGCCGCCGAGCCCGGTGTGAAGGCCGCCCTCGGCCAGGTCATGGTGGCCACCGCCACCCTGGTCGACCCGGCCACCAACAAGCTGGTCGGCCCCACCACCGGCGCGCCCACCCTGACCGGCAACTGGACCGACACCCCGCGCAACCCGGTGGACGTCACTTCCGGCCACGTGCCGCAGGGCGCCGACCAGCTGGTGCTGGACGCCGACACCGCCAGGAAGTCCGGCCTCGGCCTCGGCAGCCGGATCCGGGTGATCACCGAGAGCGGCAACCACGACTTCACCGTCGCCGGCATCGCCACCTTCCGGACCACCAACCCCGGTGCGGCGCTGGCCTTCCTGGACACCCCGACCGCGCAGCGGATCCTGCTCGGCGCCGAGGAGTACACCTCGGTCGAGGTGTTCGGCGACGGCAGCCGCGGCAACGAGGAACTGAAGGCCGCCGCACTGGCCGGCCTCGGCACCGGCTTCGAGGCGAAGACCGCCGCCGAGCAGCAGAAGGAGAACGCGGCGGGCGTCGGCTCGTTCCTGGCGTTCATGAAGTGGGCGATGCTCGGCTTCGCGTTCCTGTCCGCGGCCGTCGGCATCTTCCTGATCGTCAACACCTTCTCCATGCTGGTCACCCAGCGCACTCGGGAGATCGGCCTGCTGCGCGCCGTCGGCGGCAGCCGGTCGCAGGTCAACCGCTCGGTGCTGACGGAGGGTCTGATCCTCGGCCTGATCGGCTCCACGCTCGGCATCGGCGCCGGCCTCGGCCTCGCCGTCGCGATGATCCGGCTGATGCAGGCGGCCGGGATGAACCTGGACGCCTCCTCGCTCCAGGTCACCTGGGCGGTGCCGGTGGTCGGCTACGCCGTCGGCCTGCCGGTCACCCTGCTCGCCGCGTTCTTCCCGGCCCGCCGCGCCGCCCGGATCACGCCGATGGCCGCGCTGCTCGACCACGCCGCCCCGGCCGAACCCCGCGCCAACCGGGTCCGGGCCGCGATCGGCCTGCTGGTCACCGGTGCCGGCGCCGCCGCGCTGGTGGCCGCCGCCGGCTCGCCCGGCTCCACCGGCGGCCTGCTGCTCGGCGCCGGCCTGCTGGCCACCCTCACCGGCTCGGTGGTGCTCGGCCCGCTGCTGGTCTCCGTCCTGGTCCGGCTGTTCGGCGGCCTGCTGCCCGCGCTGTTCGGCCCGGCCGGCCGGCTCGCCCGGCGCAACGTGGTCCGCAACCCGCGGCGCACCGGCTCCACCGCCGCCGCGCTGATGATCGGCCTGGCCGTGGTGATCGGCGCCTCGGTGGTCACCTCCTCGATGGTCGGCTCGATGTCCGACCAGATCGACCGCTCCGTCGGCGCCGACTACGTGGTGGAGGGCCCCGGCGGCCCGCTCAACCCCGCCATGGTGGACGCCGCCCGGCGGACCCCGGGCATCGACCACCTGTCCACCCAGACCCGCGTCCCGGGCGAGCTGGTGCTGCCCGACGGCGCCACCGTCCGCGGCCGGCTGATCGCCGCGGACGCGGACTTCGCCCGCGACTTCCGCCTCCCGGTCGCCGCCGGCAGTGCCGACGCGGTGTTCGCCGGCGGCATCTCGATCGGCCAGGACGTCGCCGACGAGCAGCACCTGAAGGTGGGCGACCCGATCGTCGTCAACTACGGCGAGGGCCGCACCCAGACCCTCCCGGTCGCCGCGGTGCTCAAGACCGGCAACCAGCTGTTCGACCACCGCTTCTTCACCGGCGTCACGACCGTCGCCAAGGGCCTGAACGGCCCCGCGCCGGCGCCCGAGGTGCTGTTCGGCACCGCCAGGGCCGGCGCCGACAAGGACGCCGTGCTCGCCGACCTGCAGAAGTCGCTGGCCGAGTACCCGCAGCTGATGGTCAAGGACCAGGCCGGCTACAAGGAGATGGTGAAGTCCCAGTTCGACCAGCTGCTCGCCATGGTCTACGGCCTGCTCGGCCTGACGATCGTGGTCGCCGTCCTCGGCGTGGTCAACACGCTGGCGCTGTCGGTGGTCGAACGCACCCGGGAGATCGGCCTGCTGCGCGCGATCGGCCTGTCGCGCCGTCAACTGCGGCGCACCGTCCGGCTGGAGTCCGTGGTGATCGCGCTGTTCGGTGCCGTCCTCGGCACCGCGCTCGGCCTGAGCTGGGGCGTCACCGCCCGCGCGGTGCTGTCCGAGCAGGGCCTGACCGTGCTGGCCGTCCCCACCGGCACCGTCCTCACGGTGCTGACCGGCTCCGTGCTGGTCGGCCTGGTCGCCGCGCTCGTCCCGGCCTTCCGGGCCGCCCGGATGAACGTGCTGGCCGCCATCGCCACCGACTGACGGCACGTCAACCAGGACGGCCCGCCCGGCGCACCCGCCCCGGGCGGGCCGTCCGGGTGCTGGGAGAATCACCCGCATGCCGGAACCCACGCCGCCGCTGCCCGCCGCGCCCGCGCTGACCCTGGCCGCCGCCGACCAGTGGCGGGCCGCCCGGGTGTGGCGCCGGCTGGAGAGCCGCTGGCCGGCCCTGCTGCCGCTGCTCACGGTGCTGCTGGCCCTCACCGTCGACGACACCCCCGAGCGCTGCGGCACCTGGCAGCCCTGCACCGTCCCGTACGGCGAGAGCGCCGCCCCCGCCGTGCTGCTGGTGGAACTGCTCGTCCTGCTGCTGCGCCCGCGCCACAACTGGGCCGTCCCGGCCGCGGCCGGCCTGCTGCTCTGGTTCCTGCCGGACGCGCTGCCCGGCCCCTGGCTGACCGTCGCCGCCTGCGCGGCGCACCTGGGCACGGCCGCCGCGCTGTACCGGGTGGCGGCCGGCCGCCGCCGCGCCCGCGCCCAGCTCGCCACCCTGATGGGCCCGCCGGCGCCCTACCCGTGGACCCTGCTGGGCGGCGACTGCCCGTTCGACCTGCCGTCCGCGCCCCGGATCCGCCGCCTGCTGGCCGTCCTGCTCGGCGCCGGCGCGGCGGCGCTGCTGCTGGCCGGCGTCTGGCAGACCGAGGACGGCATCCGCCGGGCCGCCGAGGCCGACGAGGTGCGGGCCACCGTGCGCACCGTCCACCCCGACGGCGAGGGTGCCACCGTCGAGTACCGGCTGCCGCACGAGGACCGGACGTTCACCGCCGAGGTGGCCGGCCCGCGCAGGCCCGGCGAGCAGGTGCCGCTGCTGGTCGACGGCACCGGCTGGTACCGGGCCGCCGACGAGTGGCAGGACCCCGCCCCGTGGTGGCTCGGCGCCGGCGCCGCCGGCACCTTCGCCGTGCTGCTGGCGCTCTCCGCCCACCGCGCCACCCGCGAACGCCGCCGGACCGACGACGGCGCGCCCGCCCTCCGGGTCCGGGTCCGACCGGACGCGGGCGGCGACCTGGAGGTGCTGCCGCTGGACGGCGGCGACCGCGAGGCCGGCCTGTGGCGGCTGCGGCGCGTCGGCACCGAGGTCCACTACCTGCCCGCGGACCGCGAGGGCCCCGCCGAATGGCTGCCCTGCACCGGGGACGAGGACGACGAGGACGACGACGAGGACGACCGGACCGCGCCGGACACCCTCGCCGAGGCCGCCGCCCTGGTCGAACGGACCGCCGCCCCCGTCGAGGCGCTGCTCTACCAGGGCCCCGACGGCGGCCGCCGCCAACTGCTGGTGCTCCGCTCGCCCGTCGCCCCCCACGAGTGGACGGCCGCGTACGCCGCCGGGCACGCCGCCCCGCCCCGGCTGCGCCGCGGCAACGACCTGCACGAGGACGACGTGCTGGTGATGGCCGAGGCCGCCCGCCACCTGGAGCACGACCTCGCCGAACAGCCCGACGGCCCGCCGGAAGCCGCCCGGGTGTTCGGCCTGCCCGCCGTCGTGCGCCGCGGCGCGGCCCCGGTCGCCGCCGTGCTGATCGCCTTCCTGATGGACCGGACCGCCGACGGCGGCCTGCTCGGCGGGCTGGTCCGGCCGCTGCTGATGGGCACGGCGGTGCTGGTCGGCGTGGTCGGGGCGCTCGGCTGGCAGCTCGCGGTGGACCGCGACGGCGTCGCGTTCAGCGGCGTGCTGCGGCTGCACCGGCTGCGCTGGCAGCAGGTGACCGCGGCGGCCGTGCACCGCGGCCGGTTCACCCTGCGGGCCGGGTCCGGGCAGGTCGGCTTCAGCTCCGGCCCGGCCCGCCTGCTGCACCGCCACTTCGGCGGCCCGTACGACCCGCAGCGGATCGCCCGCACCGTCACCCTGCTCGCGCACCGGCCGGAGCGCCGCCCGCAGGCCGTCCTGCCCGAGGACGCGGTCGGGGCGGCGCTGCCGCTGAACCGGCTCGCGGTCGCCGGGTACGCGGTGTGGGCGGTCGGCCAGTACCTGCTGGGCTGACCCGCCGTCAGGACGGGCAGCTGATCTCGCTGCCGCTCTCCGCCCCGGCCACCGCCGCCCCCTCCGCCCTGGCGGCGGCCGGGGTCTCGGCGGCGGCGGGCGCGGCGGCGGGCGCGGACGCCGACGCGGGGGCGCCGGCCGGGCCGCGGTAGTCGGTGCCCGCCACCACCTGGAAGGTCGCGCCGAGGTTCGGCACCCGGACCAGCTCGGCGTCCGGCAGCACGGCGGCCAGCGTCTTCACCGACTCGTCCCAGCGCGGGTCGTAGCGGATCACGGTGCGGGCCGCGGGCCGGCCGCCGCCGGGCGCGTTGGACGGGGTGCCCGTGGTGGCGAACCCGGCCTTGCGCAGGTCCTCGTCCACCCGGGTGCCGAGGCCCTGCACGCCCGCGCCGTTCAGCACCTGGACCCGCACCTGCTCCGGAGGAATCGTTCCGGCAGCCTGCCCGGCGCCGGCCGGCGCCGAGGAGGCGGCGGGAGCGGCGGCCGCGGCCCCGGTCAGCGGCCGGCCCGCCCGGACCGCCTCGAACAGCGCCTTCGCGCCCTTCTCGTCCCACAGCACGGTCGAGCCCCAGCCCGGCACCGGGTGGTCCACCGAGGACAGCGGCACCGTCGCGAAGTCCGCGTTCGACGCCGACAGGTCCTTCAACCGGGAGGCGAAGTCCAGCAGTTCGGCGTTGCCCAGGCCCTTGTCGACCTTCACCGACCGGAGCACCGTGTCCATCACCCCGGTCAGCTTCGCCGGATTCAGCAGCGTGTCGCCGGCCGACGCCTGGTGCAGCAGCTGCGCCAGGAACTTCTGCTGACGGTGCATCCGCCCCAGGTCCGAGGAGCCGTCCACGTGCCGGGCCCGGACGTAGCGCAGTGCTCCCGCCCCGTCCAGCCTCGTGGTGCCGGCCGGCAGCTCCAGGCCCGAGTAGTCGTCCTGCAGCGGCTTGGGCGTGCACACCTCGACGCCGCCCAGGGCGTCCACGGTGGAGACGAAGCCGAGGAAGTTCACCTCGATGTAGTGGTCGATCCGCAGCCCGGTGTTCTGCTCCACGGTGCGCACCGCCAGCGGCGCCCCGCCCATCCCGTACGCGGCGTTGATCTTGCCCTTGGCGGCGGCGACCTGCTTGCCGGTGGCCGCGTCCTGGTGCGCCGGGATGTCCACGTACGAGTCGCGCGGCACGGACACCACGGTGGCCCGGCCGCGGTCGGCCGACAGCTGGACGATCATCATGGTGTCGGTGCAGTGGCAGGACTCGCCGCCCGCGTGCAGCACGTCCTTCAGGGTGGCCTCCGGGATGCCCTCCCGGTTGTCGGTGCCGACCACCAGGAAGGTCGACGACCCGTCGTCCGCCGGCCGGTCCGGGCCGCCGCCGATCGCGTCCACCCGCCCCAGCGAGGAGCCGACGCCGTTCAGCACCGCCCAGCCCGCGCCCGAGGTCGCCAGCACCGAGAAGGACAGCGTGCCCGCCGCCCACAGCCCCCACCGCCGACGGGCCGGCCGCCGCGGCCGAGCGGATCCGGGCAGGCGTTCGAACGGGCGCTGATCAGGCATCTTCCGCATGGTAGGTGCTGCGGCCCGCTGCGCCCGGGCGGCGCGCCGGAGCGGGGCCGACCCGGCCCGACGCCCGCGGCCGCCCGCCGGTACGCTCGGGCACGATGAACACCAAGGCTGCTGAGAAGCTGCCGGCGGTCTCCGTGATCATGCCGGTGCTCGACGAGGAACGACACCTGCGCACCGCCGTCCACCGGATCCTGGAGCAGGAGTACGACGGCGACCTGGAAGTGGTGATCGCACTCGGCCCGTCCACCGACCGGACCGACGAGATCGCCGCCGCCCTGGTCGCCGAGGACCCGCGGGTGCGCACCGTCCCCAACCCGACCGGCCGCACCCCCGCCGGCCTGAACGCGGCGATCCGCGCCAGCCGGCACCCCGTGGTGGTCCGGGTCGACGGCCACGGCCTGCTGACGCCCGGTTACATCGCCACCGCCGTGCGGCTGCTGGACGAGATGGACGCCGCCAACGTCGGCGGCATCATGCACGCCGAGGGCGAGACCGACTGGGAGCGCGCCGTCGCCACCGCGATGACCTCCAAGATCGGCGTCGGCAACGCCGCCTTCCACACCGGCGGCCTGGCCGGCCCCGCCGACACCGTCTACCTGGGGGTGTTCCGCCGCGAGGTGCTGGAGCGGCAGGGCGGCTACAACGAGGAGTTCATCCGCGCCCAGGACTGGGAGCTGAACTACCGGATCCGGCAGGACGGCGGGCTGATCTGGTTCACCCCGCAGCTCAGGGTCACCTACCGGCCCCGGCCGTCCGTGCGCGCCCTCGCCAAGCAGTACAAGGACTACGGCCGCTGGCGCCGGGTCGTCACCCGCTACCACCGCGGCTCGGTCAACCTGCGCTACCTGGCCCCGCCGGCCGCCCTGCTCGGCGTGGTCGGCGGCCTGGTGCTCGGCGCCGCCCTGCACCCGGTGTTCCTGGTGCTGCCCGGCGGGTACGTCGCGGCGATCACCGCCGGCGGCCTGCTGGAGGGCCGCGGCCTGCCCGCCAGGGCCCGGATCCAGGTCCCGCTCGCCCTCGCCACCATGCACCTCAGCTGGGGCTTCGGCTTCCTCACCTCGCCCCGCAAGCTGGCCCGCCGGGTGATCGCCTCCACCGCGCCCGCCCCGATCGACCCCGCCGCGACCGCCGGAAGCTGACCGGCCGTCAGGGACGGTCCCCGGAACGCCGGACGGGGACCGTCCGCCCGCACTAGGCTCGCGCCATGACGAGCAGCGCCCCCCGGATCGAGGCCACCGCCGACGTCGACCCGCGCGCCGCCGTCGGCCCCGGCAGCACCGTCTGGCACCTCGCGCAGGTCCGCGAGCACGCCGAGATCGGCGCCGAGTGCATCATCGGCCGCGGCGCCTACGTCGGCCCCGGCGTGAAGCTCGGCGACCGGGTCAAACTGCAGAACCACGCCCTGGTGTACGAGCCCGCGGTCCTGGAGGACGGCGTCTTCGTCGGCCCCGCCGCGGTGCTCACCAACGACCTGTACCCGCGCTCCGTCGACCCGGACGGCCGGCTCAAGCGCGGCGACGACTGGCACGCCCGCGGCGTCACGCTCCGGCAGGGCTGCTCGATCGGCGGGCGCGCCGTCCTGGTGGCCGGCGTCACCGTCGGCCGGTGGGCGCTGGTCGCGGCCGGCGCCGTGGTGCACCGGGACGTCCCCGACTACGCGCTGGTCGCCGGGGTGCCCGCCCGCCGGATCAAGTGGGTCGGCCGGGCCGGCGAACCGCTGGAGCCCGTCGGCGACGGCCGCTGGCGCTGCCCGCGCACCGGCGAGCAGTACACCCAGACCGCCCCCGACACCCTCGTCCCGGACGCCGAACTCCCGGCCTGAACCCGCTACTTCGCCTTCGACGCGCAGACCGCGGTGTCGTCCGCCTGGACCCGTTGCAGGTCCTTCGGCGCCTCCGTCGGCACCGCCGACGCCCCGGCCGAACCCGTGTAGTCGCCGCCCAGCACCACCGCCACGCCGTCCTTCGCGGACAGCCGGCTGCTCGCCTGCACCGCCGTCGCGGGCAGCCCCAGCGCCGCGGCCACCGCCTGCGCCCGGTCCTCCTGCCCCGCCGGGTACGACACCGTGCTGGCCTGGGCGGCATCGGTGTCGCGGGCGGTCGCGGCCAGCGCGAAGCCCTTCGCCTTCAGTGCCGACACCGCCTTCCCGGCCTGCCCGGACGTCCCGCTGCCGTTGCGGACCGTCACCTTCACCGACTTGGCGTCCACCTGCGGCGGCGCGGGCGCGCTGCTCGACGGCGCGGGCTCCGGCGCCTGCTGCTGCGGGACGTCGGTCAGCGAACGGTCGGCGGCGATCATCGCGAACAACTGCTGCGCGTCGCCCGGCTTGAGGATCAGGTGGTTGTTGTTCGTCGGGTCGTCCAGCACCGGCACCGTGGTGAAGGTGATGTTCTTGGTGTCCACCCGGGAGATGTCGAGCGCCAGGTCCTTCAGCTTGTTGACGTCGTCGATCGCGCTGTCCACGGTCAGCGCCTTGGTCGCCGCGTCCGCCAGGCTCCACAGCTTGGTCGGACTGGTCAGGGTGTCGCTGCTCTTCATCTTGCGGATCATCGAGCTGATGAACTGCTGCTGCAGCGGAATGCGCGTCAGGTCGCCGCCCAGTCCCACCGCGTGCCGGGTCCGGACGAACGCCAGCGCCTCCTCGCCCTGCACCACGTGCCGGCCCGCGGTCATCTTCAGGTGCGAGTACGGGTCGTCGATGTCGGTCGCCGCGCACACCTCGACGCCGCCGACCGCCGTGGACAGCGACTTCACCGCCTCGAAGTCGACCATCATGAAGTGGTTGATCCGGACGCCGGTCAGCTTCTCCACGGTCCGCCAGGTGCAGCCGGGGTCCCGGCCGTTCTGCCCCAGGCTGGTGTTGAACATCGCCCGCGCCTCGCCCGGGATCTTCTTGTCCCCGGTCCTGCACTCCGGAACGGTCACCATCAGGTCGCGCGGGATCGACAGCACCGTGGCGTTGCTGCGGTCCTTGGAGATGTGGAACAGCAGCGTGGTGTCGGCGTGCCCCGCCGAGCCCTCGTCGCCGTACTCCCGGCCCAGGCCCTCCCGGCTGTCGGTGCCGATCACCAGCAGGTTCAACGCGTCGTTGGTCGCCTGCGGGCGCTCCGACTCGTCGCCGACCTGGACCTTCACCGAGGAGATGTTCTTGTTGAAGTGCTGGTAGACGTAGTACGCGCCGCCGCAGCCCGCGATCAGCACCAGGCCCAGCGAGCCCGCCGTCCACTTCAGCACCCGCCGGCCCCGCACCACCCGGCCGCGCCGCCGCGCCGAACGCCCGCCGGCCGCCGCGGTCGCCCCGGCACCTGACCTCGCCGCGCCCGAGCGGGCAGCCCCCGACCGCCCCGCGCCCGGGCGGCGCTCGGCGGTCCGCCGGCCCGCGTCCAGGTCGAGCCGGAACTCGCCGGTCTCCGGGTCCAGCACCCACTGATCGGCGGGGTCGACGTCCGGCTGCCCAGAGTCGGCCGAGTCGCCCCGGTTCCGGTGTCCGCTGTTCATCCGGGCCACCCTAGACGAGCCCGACCCGCGAGCCACCCGGCTTGTGACCCCCGTCACCCGGCGGAGCGGCGGGAAACGACCACGGCGCGCCCCACCCGGACCACCCGCCGGGCGGCGCGCGCCGCCGCCGCACTCCACTGCCGCCGGCCCGGCCCTACCGGGCCGGGCCGACCGGGCAGGTCAGCCGAGGCGCACCGTCACCCGTTCGGAGTCGATCCGCTGCTGCCACTGCTCCTCCGTCAACTGCCCGGAGTTCCGGCACAGGACGACCGACGCCCCGGCCGCCAGCGGCGCCAGCAGGCCCGCCTCCAGACCAGACCAGTCGTCGAACGACAGCGTGGACAGCACCCGGCTGCCGGAGTCCAGGCCCAGCCGGGCCGCGCCCTCCCGGGCCAGCGCCACCGCCTGCTCGCCCGTCAGCTTCAGCGCCAGCCCGTCCACCGCCGTCTCCAGCGCCACCGCCTGCGGATCCACCGGCGAGTACGGGGCGAACCGGTCGCCCTGGCCGGGGACCTCCGCCGCGTAGTCCAGGAACCCGTCCGGCCGCTGCGGGAACCGGCCGCCCAACGGGCGCAGCGCCAGCGCCACCCGCTCCCCGGGGCACTCCTGCGCCGCCTCCAGACCGTCCGGACCCGACACCACCAGGTCCGCGTCCTTCGGCTCGCCGGCCGGCACCGCGACCACGCCCACCGACCAGCACGCGAGCAGCCACACCGCACTCTGCCAGTGCGCCGGCAGCAGCAGCGCCGCCCGGTCGTCCGGCGAGGCGTTCAGTTCGTCCTGCAACAGGTTGGCCGTCTTCGCCACCCAGTTGTCGAAGGTCTTCGCCGACAACTCCACCCGTTCCCCGGTCGAGTCGTCGTAGAAGGTCACCAGAGGGCGGGACGGATCGGCACCGGCCCCGGCGCGCAGGTAGGCCTGCAGCAGCTCGGCGGGGGTGCGGGCGTCGGCAGCGAAAAGCGCAGTCATGGTGCGGTCCAGCCTACGTCCTGCCCCCCGCCGGACGGGAGGGTGCCCGCCCGTCCGACGGCCGCGTCGCGTTACCCTCGCAGACGCCCCCCGCCGCCCGCACACCCGAGGAACACCCGATGCCGGAGCTGACCCGACAGTGGCGGCCCGGCTACCCGCTCGACCTCGGCCGGACCCTCTTCCCCCTGCAGCGCGGCACCGGCGATCCCGCCTTCCGGCGCGACCCCGACGGCACCGTCTGGCGCGCCTCCCGCACCCCGGACGGCCCCGGCACCCTGCGCATCCGGCCCCGCCTCGACGAGATCGCCGCCACCGCCTGGGGCCCCGGCGCGGGCTGGCTGCTCCACCAGCTCCCCGCCCTGCTCGGCGCCGAGGACGACCCGGCCGGCCTGGTCCTGCCGCCCGGCCCGCTCCGCGACGCCCAACGCACCTGCCCCGGGCTCCGGTTGACCCGCACCGGCCTGGTGCTGGAATCCCTCGTCCCGGCGATCCTCGAACAGAAGGTCACCACCGGCGAGGCGTACCGCGCCTGGCGCACCCTGCTCCGCGACTACGGCACGCCCGCCCCCGGCCCCGCCGCCGACCTCGGCATGCGGGTCGCCCCCGCCGCCCGCGACTGGTCCCTGATCCCCAGCTGGGCCTGGCACCGGGCCGGCGTCGACCCCAAGCGCTCCGCCACCGTCCAGCGCACCGTGCGGCTCGCCGCGAAGCTCGAAGCGGCCTCCGCGATGTCCTCCGCCGACGCGTTCGCCCGCCTCACCGCCGTCCCCGGCATCGGCCCCTGGACCGCCGCCGAGACCCTGCAGCGCAGCAACGGCGACGCGGACGCGGTCTCGGTCGGCGACTTCCACCTCCCCAACATCGTCGGCTGGGCCCTGGCCGGCCGGCCCCGCAGCGACGACGCCCAGATGCTCGGCCTGCTGGAGCCCTACCGCCCCCACCGCCACCGGCTCTGCCGCATCCTCCCGCTCACCGGCGCCCGCCCCCCCAAGTACGGGCCCCGCCTCACCCCGAACGACCACCGCAACAGGTAAGGGTGCGAAAGCAGGGGCCCTGCGAACGGCGAGAGCCCCGCCAGGGGCTCGGGGAACGGCGAGGCCGAGTCTGCGGAGGAGCAACAGGGCGCTGAGCGTTCCGCAGTTTCGGGTTCCCGCCGTAAGGCCCGCCCGCCGCAGCCATGGCCGACCGCTGTCTCCGGCCGCCGGCAACACGGCCTCGCCGTTCCCCGAGCCCCTGTCTTCTCTACCGTGTCGTCAGAAAGGCTTCGGCGGAGCGCGCCTGACGCTCCTTGGGAGCCTCCGCCGCCCGTCCGACGGCGATCGCCCCCATCGGGTCCCAGTCCGCCGGTAGCGCCAACGCCTCGCGGACCGTCTCGCGGCAGAACATCGTGGACGACACCCACGCCGACCCGTACCCCTCGCCGTTCAGGGTGACCAGCAGGTTCTGGACGGCCGCCCCGATCGCGACGGTGAACATCTCCCGCTCGGCCCCGGCACGCCGCGCGTCCGGGTAGTCGTGGGAGCCGTCCATCACCAGGCAGGGAATGACCAAGTACGGCGCGCCGCGCAGCACTTCGCCCCGGGCCGTGCGCCGCGCGATGCGCTCCTCGGACCAGCCGTCGAGCTCCCGCAGGTCCCGCCGCCAGGCGTCGAGCATCGCGTCCAGCAGGCGGACCCGGCTCTCCGCGGATTCCAGCAGCACGAACCGCCACGGAGTGGTGTGGTGCGGGGCGGGCGCGGTGACGGCGGCGGCGACGGCCCGCCGCACCGCGCCGCCGTCCACCGGTTCGTCGGTGAAGGCGCGGACGGTGCGCCGCAGGGTGACGGCCTCCCGGACCGCCTCCGAGGTGCCCAGCCGGAACATGTCCGACTCGGCGGCCCGGACCAGCGCGCGCGCCCCGTCGCCGTCGTCCTCGGTGACGAGGTGCGGCAGGCCGCGCACGACGGCCACCGGGGTGCCGGTGGCCTTGCCCTTCACCAGGTCGGCCGCGGCGGCGAGTTCGTCGGCGGTGGCGGTGACGGTCATGTGGAGTTCGTTGCCGTGGGTGTCGGTGCGCCCGCGGTGGTCGTCCAGCACGGTCAGTCCGGCGGCGCCGATGGCCACGTCGGTGAGCCCGCTGCGCCAGGGCCGTCCGAAGGTGTCGGTGATCAGGACGGCGAGCCGGCGGCCCGTCAGCTCCTGGAGCCGGGCGCGGATCCGGCTCGCCGAGCCGTCCGGGTCGACGGGCAGCAGCAGGACCGTTCCCGGGGCGGTGTTGGACGCGTCGACGCCGGCGGCGGCCATCACCAGGCCGTTGCGGTTCTCGACGATCCGGGTGCGGCCGCGGCGGGCGACCACCCGGACGGTCTCGGCGTCGATCGCGGCCTCCCGGTCGTCCGCGTGCAGCAGCCGGCCCTCGGCCTTGGAGACCACCTTGGAGGTGACCACCACGATGTCGCCGTCCGCGAACTCGGCGGCCTTGGCGATCAGTTCGGCGAGGTCGTCGCCGGCGGCGACCTCCGGGAGGCCGGTGACCGGCAGCAGCCGCAGGCCGTCGGCGGTCACGCGGCGACCTCGGCGGCCAGCGCGAGGGCGGTGCGGGCCATCTCGGCGGTGGCCTCGACGGAGCTCATCATCAGCGGCACGGCGCGGCAGGTGATGCCGGCGGCCTCCACCCGGGCCACCGCGTCGGCGTCGGAGCTGTCCACCAGCCAGCCGTCCAGCAGGCCGCCGGAGGCGCGGGAGCCGTAGTGCTCGGCGACGGCGGCGGCCGAGGTCTCCACGCCGACGGCGGCGAGCACCTTGTCGGCCATGCCGCGCACGGGCGCGCCGCCGACGATGGGGGAGAGGCCGACCACGGGGGCGCTCGTCCCGGCCACCGCCTCGCGGATGCCGGGGACGGCGAGGATCGTGCCGATCGACACCACCGGGTTCGACGGCGGCAGCAGCACCACGTCGGCCCCGGCGACGGCCTCCAGCACGCCGGGCGCGGGCTTCGCGGTGTCCGCGCCGACCGGGACGATCGCCTCGGCGTCGACGGCGGCGTGCAGCCGCACCCAGTACTCCTGGAAGTGCACCACCCGCGGCCCGTCCGCGTCGGTGATCCGGACGTGCGTCTCCACCCGGTCGTCGCTCATCGGCAGCAGCCGCACGCCGGGCTGCCAGCGGGCGCACAGCGCCTCGGTGACGGCGGACAGCGGGTAGCCGGCGGCGAGCATCTGGGTGCGGACGATGTGGGTGGCGAAGTCCCGGTCGCCGAGCCCGAACCATTCGGGGCCGACGCCGTAGGCCTTCATCTCCTCCTTGATCGACCAGGTCTCGTCGGTGCGGCCCCAGCCCTGTTCCTCGTGGATGCCACCGCCGAGGGTGTACATCACGGTGTCCAGGTCGGGGCAGACCTTCAGCCCGTACAGGTGGATGTCGTCGCCGGTGTTCCCGATCACGGTGATCTCGTCCCCGGGGGAGACCGCCGCCCGCAGTCCGCGCAGGAACCTGGCCCCGCCGATCCCACCCGCCAGTGCAGTGATTCGCATGGCCTCATCCTGCCAGCGCGTCAGCGCACTCCGTGACGCTGCCGCTCCGCCGGGGCCGCGTACTGGTTCATCTCGACCAGGCCGGGCGTGTACAGGTGGACGGAGACGGCGGGCTCCAGCGAGGCGTTGACCATCTCGTGCAGGTGGCCGGTGGCGAACACCCGCAGCCCGCCGGGGGTCAGCGCCCGGGAGCCCTCGCCGCCGGCCGTCAACGAGCGCTCGGTGAGCTCGCCCTGAAGGACCGTCATCACGCCGGTCGAGCGGCCGTGGTCGTGGAAGCCGCTGGACTGGCCGGGCAGCCAGCTGAGCAGCCACACCTCGTAGCCGGGGCCGGTCTCCAGGCGGGCGTACCAGCGGGTCAGCGCGTCGTACCGGACCAGCGGCTCCCAGCGCGCGCGGTCGGCGGCGATCTCGCGGACCAGGCGGGCGTAGCCGGCGACGGTGGTGGGGTGCGCGGGCAGGTCGGTGCGGGCCAGGTGCGGGAAGGCCGTCGGGTCGCCCGCGATGGACACGTCGCTCAGGCCGTCGGTCCAGCGGGGGGCGGCGGCGGGGCGGGGGAGCTGCTTGCGGTCGCGGTTGCGCTTGCGGAAGCGGGGCATTCGCACGGGGTGACGTCCTCGTGGGTTCGGCTGGGAGTGGGATCAGCCGGATCCGCGGGAGCGTTCAGGGGGGACTGTCGCGCGGTTCGGCCTCTGTTCCGGGGCGGCGCGCGGTGGGACGCGGGCGCCTAGATACAGCGGAGACAGCGGCGACAACACGAGGAGTTCACGGCAGCGCCGAGGAGCGCCTGGCGGCGCCGGTCGGCGGAGTGGGCCGGAAACTCTGACATAGGGGCAAGCAGACCGCAACCGACCCTCCAGTGTCAAGGCGCGGGTGCGGACATTCGGGTCACATCGCCCTGGAACCACCGGATCGGGCGATAAACGCCCAATCAGGTTTGGATGGGAAGATCGCCGGGAAGGGACGCCGTGAGCTCGCCCCGGACCGGCACGGTCGGGAGCGGCGGTGCGGCCTGACGGCAGGTCAGGAACCAGGCGCGATGTCCGGGTTGTCCGGATATGTACACTATTCGTAGTGGCTTGGTTCCGGGGAGTGAATCCTTGGCCCAATACCAGAGCTCGGCTTGACTGGGCCAGAGTGACGCAACTGTAATTTCCCTCGTGTCGTTCCGCCGCACCGGCAACGGCAACACCACGGGGACGCCAAGAGGGGCAGAGGAGGCGCGCCAGAATGAGCGAGCTCTTTGAGCTGTTGATCGGTGAGGGCATCGAGGAAGACGAAGAGGAACTCGGCTGGCAGGAGCGCGCGTTGTGCGCCCAGACCGACCCCGAGTCGTTCTTCCCCGAGAAGGGCGGATCCACCCGGGAGGCCAAGAAGGTCTGCCTGGCGTGCGAGGTCCGCGCCGAGTGCCTCGAGTACGCCCTCGCCAACGACGAGCGGTTCGGCATCTGGGGCGGCCTTTCCGAGCGCGAACGCCGCCGCCTGAAGAAGAGCGCGGTCTGACCTCCCCCGCAGACCTCACCCGTGTCGGCGCCTCACCACCAGGTGGGGCGCTTTCGCATTCCCGCAACACCCGTGCGGGCGGCCCCGATACCCGCTGCACCGTCTCTTCACACCACCCGGGACAACCCGACCACCCGGAGCCGTTAGTGTGGTGCGTCATCTGCCGTCAAACCCGAACCGGTGGTCCGCGCACCCGATGACTGTCTACAGCCACCAGAGCGGCTTCTCCGCTGCCAGGCCGCCCGCCTACCCGCGCCATCTGGTCACCGCGGTGGTCGTCTCGCACGACGGCGCACGCTGGCTCCCCCAGGCGCTCGCCGGGCTGCTCGGCCAGGACCGGCAGGTGCAGCGCATCCTCGCCGTCGACACCGGCTCCACCGACAACTCCCCGCAGCTGCTCGCCGACACCCTCGGCGACTGGCTCCCCGACAGCGGCCCGCAGATCCTCGGCCGCCGCGTCGGCTTCGGCCGCGCCGTCGGCGAAGCCGTCTTCAACAGCCCGCCGCTGCGCCCCGAGGACCTCTCCTACAGCCTCGACCCGTCCGGCTACGACCCGGTCACCGGCGGCTGGGACGACTTCGGCGACCCCCTCGGGGCCGAGGACGACCTCGGCCGCGGCGGACCGCGCGAGACCCGCCCGGTCGAATGGCTCTGGCTGCTGCACGACGACTGCGAACCGCAGACCGACGCCCTGCGCCGACTGCTCCAGGTCGCCGACTCCACCCCGAGCGCCGCCGTGATCGGCCCCAAGCTCCGCTCCTGGTACGACCGCAGGCAGCTGCTCGAAGTCGGCGTCACCATCGCCCGCTCCGGCCGCCGCTGGACCGGACTCGACCGCCGCGAACAGGACCAGGGGCAGCACGACCAGGTCCGCCCGGTGCTCGCCGTCTCCACCGCCGGCATGCTGGTCCGCCGCGACGTCTTCGAGGAACTCGGCGGATTCGACCGGGCGTTGCCGCTGATGCGCGACGACGCCGACTTCTGCTGGCGGGTCAACGCGGCCGGCCACCGGGTGGTGGTCGCCCCCGACGCGGTGCTCCGGCACGCCGAGGCCGCCAGCCGCGAACGCCGCGCCATCGACTGCGCCTCCGCCCACCCGCACCGGGTCGACAAGGCCGGCGCCGTCTACACCCTGCTCGCCAACTCCAAGGGCGCGCTGTTCCCGTACGTCCTGCTCCGGCTGATCATCGGCACCCTGCTGCGGGTGATCGTCAACCTGGTCGGCAAGGACCCCCGCCAGGCGTACGACGAGATCGCCGGCCTCGGCCACGAACTGCTGCGCCTGCCACGGCTGATGGCCGCCCGCGCGCGCCGCCGCAAGACCCGCTCGGTCGACGCGCTCGACGACCGCACCCTGTTCCCGGCGCCCGGCGCCACCGTCCGCCTCGCGGTCGAGAACGTCGTCGGCTCGCTCGGCATCGGCGGCGCGGACGACGCCGGCGCCGGCCGGCACGGCTCCGTGGAGTCCGGCCCCGGCGACGACGACACCGACGACCTGGTGGTCGAACAGTTCGCGCTGCTCAAGAAGTTGGTGCGCCGACCCGCCCCGGTGCTGTTCGCCGCCCTGCTGCTGTTCGCGCTCGTCGCCTGCCGCGACCTGATCGGCTCCGGCTACCTGCAGGGCGGCGCCCTGCTGCCCGCCGGCGAGGGCGCGGCCGGCCTGTGGAACATGTTCGCCGACCCCTGGCACCCCGTCGGCACCGGCTCCACCGCCACCGCCCCGCCCTACCTCGGCGTGCTGGCCATCCTGTCCTGGATGCTGTTCGGCCACGCCGACCTGGCGCTCACCCTGATCGTGGTGCTGTCCGTGCCGCTCGCCGCGGTCAGCGCCTACCTGGTCTCCCGGCCGCTGATCGCCTCCAAGCTGGTCCGCGCCTGGGCCAGCGCCACCTACGCGCTGCTGCCCGCCGCCATGGGCGCGCTCGCCCAGGGCCGGATCGGCACCGCCGTGCTCGCCGTGCTGCTGCCCCCGCTGGCCCGCGCCGCGGCGATCACCGCCGGCCTCGGCATCCGCAAGGAGACCGCCGCCAAGGGCGCCCGCCCCGGTTGGCGCTCCGCCTGGATGACCGTGCTGATGCTCACCGTCAGCACCGCGTTCGTCCCGCTCACCTGGGCCATAGCGGTACCGCTGTGCGTGGCCGCGCTGGTCCACGCGGTGATCCGCGGCGGCGCGTTCGGCTCCGGCGTGCAGGCCGTGCGGCTGCTCGGCCTGCGCATCGCGGTGATCCTCGGCGTGCCCGTGCTGGTGCTCGCCCCCTGGTCGATCGAGGTGCTCACCCACCCGTCCCGGCTGCTGCTGGAGGCCGGCGTCCCCGGCTTCAGCGGCCCCGCCGCCGACCCGCTCGGCCTGGTGCTGGTCAACCCCGGCGGCGCCGGCGTGCCCCCGGTGTGGCTGTCGGCCGGCGTGGTGCTGTCCGCGCTCGCCGCCCTGCTGCGCGCCGACCGCCGCCGCGCCGTCCTCGCCGCCTGGGGCGCGGCCGCCGCCGGACTGGTCTTCTCGGTCGTGGTGGCCGGCACCGCCGTCACCCCCGCCTCCGGCGGGCCCGACACCGCCGCCTGGGCCGGCCCCGCCACCCTGCTGGCCGGTGTCGCGCTGCTCGCCGCCGCCTCGATCGGCGCCGACGGCGCGAACGCCCGCGTCTCCGGCATCGCGTTCGGCTGGCGCCAGCCGGTCGCCGCGCTGGTGCTCGCCGCCGCGGTGCTCGCCCCGGTCGGCACCGCCGCCTGGTGGGCGATCACCGGCGCCGACGGCCCGCTGCGGCGCGGCGCCGCCGCGCAGGTCCCGGCGTTCATCGCGGAGGCCGGCGACACCACCGACCGCTCCCGCACCCTGATGGTCACCGGCGACGCCGACGGCAGCTCCGTCCGCTACGCGCTGGTCCGCGGCGCGGGCCTGACGACCGGTCAGGCCGAGGGCACCGTGGACGCCGCCGCCGACGGGCGGACCGGCGAGCTCACCGCCAAACTGCTGGCCGGCTCCGGCGGCGACCTGGCCCGCACCCTGGCCGGCTACGGCATCAGCTACCTCCAGGTCAAGGACCCGGTGCTCGGCAGGGTCCGCGACGTCCTCGACACCACGCCCGGCGTGATCCGGCTCAGCCTCGACAACGGCGTCGGCCTCTGGCAGATCTCCTCCGTCCCCGGCACCCGGGCCCAGATCGTCAGCCCGGGCGCCGTCCCGGTGGTCGTCCCGTCCGGCGCGCACGACATCTGGACCACCGTCCCGGCCGGTCCGGCCGGCCGGCAGCTGCGGCTCGCCGAACAGGCCGACCCGGCCTGGCAGGCCACCCTGAACGGCAAGCCGCTGACCGCCGTCACCCTGGACGGCTGGGCGCAGGGCTTCGAACTCCCCGCCGAGGGCGGCCGGCTGGACGTCACCCGCACCGGCAGCATCGTGCACACCGCCTGGGTCTGGGGGCAGCTCGCGCTCGGCGCGGTCGTGCTGGTGCTCGCCCTGCCGGGCCGCCGCAACCACAACGACGACGACCTGCCGGAGGAGGTGGTCGCCGCCCAGGCGCTGGCCGCCGCCAGCCAGGCGCAGGCCCCCGCCCCCGGCAGCCGCCGGGCCCGCCGCCTCGCCGAACGCGGCGAGGGCGAGGGCGAGGACCCGCAGTCCGAGCCCGGCGTCTACACCACCGGCATCCCGGCCCAGCAGGCCGGCGACCCCGAGCCGGCCCCGGCCTACCAGGCCGAGCCCGAGCAGTTCGCCGACCCGTACCAGGCCGACCCCTACCAGGCGGACCCGTACCAGCAGCAGGGCTACCAGTCCGACGGCTACGGCTACGACTACACCCAGCAGCAGCCGGTCGGCGCGCCCTACCAGGGCGAGAACTACGACCAGTACGGCCAGCAGCAGCCCGGCTACGGCTACGACAACCCGCCCGCGCAGGGCTGGACCGACCCGTACGCCGCCGGCTACCCGCAGCAGGACGGGCAGCAGCAGCCGTGGCTGCCCGAACAGCAGCAGCCCACCACCTACTACGACCCCAACGACCCCTACGGCGGCGGCCACCACCCGCAGCGGCCCGGGACGGGGAGCTGACCCGCGATGAAGAAGCCCACCCTGAAGGCCCCCAAGCTGAAGGCCCCCGACCTGAGCGCGGTGGCCGGCGGCAGCCGCACCGGCCAGTCGCTGCTGGCCGGAGTCGCCGTGCTCGGCCTGGTGTTCGGCATCGCCGAACTGCGCGCCCCGGTCGCCCCGGCGGCCGGCGCGGCCGGGAAGCGCACCACCGCGCAGGTCGAACGCACCGCGCTGGTCTGCCCGCCGCCGCTGCAGGGCGCCGTCGGCTCCACCAGCCTGACGCTGTTCAGTCCGGAGGGCGGCAGCGGCAGCACCGGCACCGGCGTGCTCGGCGACGCCACGCCCGACAACGTGCTGGCCGCGCAGAACCCGGTCCAGCCCGCCCCGAGCGCCTCCGGCCAGCCGTCCGGCCAGCCCTCGGGCCAGCCGTCCGGCGCGCCGTCGCCCGGGGCCAAGCCCGCGCCGGTGCTGGACGCCCGCGTCTCGCTCGCCAAGCCCGGCGTCCCGGTCACCGGGCCGGCCGCCAACAACGACACCGCACCCGGCACCTTCGCGATCGCCACCGGCAACCTCGCCCCCGGCTTCACCGCCACCCAGACCACCACCTCCGAGCAGGGCTCCGCCTCGATGTCCGGCGCCCGCTGCGCGCCCTCCGGCACCAGCTTCTGGTTCGCCGGCGCCAGCACCGCCGGCGACCGGGTCGACTACGTCACCCTGGTCAACGCCGACAGCCTGCCCGCCGTGGTCGACCTGCGGCTGTACGGCGACAAGGGCCTGATCGAGAACGAGCTGGCCACCGGCATAGCGCTCGCCCCCGGCACCTCGCAGCAGGTGCTGCTCAGCGGCCTGAGCAAGGGCCAGGTCGGCGACCTGGCCGTGCACGTGGTCGCCCGCAGCGGCCGGATCGGCGCGGGCGTGCACGCCCGCGACGGCGGCCGGGGCGCCGACTGGCTGGAGCCGTCCGCCGACCCCGCCGCCTCCGTCATCGTCCCGGGCATCCCCGCGGACGTCACCACCGCCCACCTGGTGGTGGCCACCGACTCCCCGGACGACGCCGACCTGAAGGTCCAACTGTCCGGCAAGAACGGCTGGTTCACGCCCGCCGGCAAGGAGTCCATCCACGTCAAGGCCGGCATGACCGCCGCCCTGGACTTCCAGTTCACGCCGGAGACCCGGGACGGCGCCAGCGCGATCCGGCTCACCCCGTCCGACCCCGCGCACGCCACTCCGGTGGTGGCCGGGCTGCGGGTCGACCGGGAGAACAAGGGCAAGACCGAGGCCGCCTGGCTGGCCGCCGGCACCCCCGCGGGCGCCCGGGCCTCGATCGCCGACAACCGCGGCGGCCAGACCGTCCTGCTGCTGACCGCCACCGACGCGGACGCCAAGGTCAAGGTCACCTCCTCGGCCGGCGCGGCCGGCGGCACCCCCGCGAGCAAGGAGGTGCCCGTCCCGGCCGGCGCCACCGTCGCCGTGGACGGCATCGACCCGGCCGGCCTGAACGGCCCGTACGCGCTCACCGTGGAGACCGTCAGCGGCGGACCGGTGCTGGCGACCCGTCAGCTGGCCGCCGGCGTCCGGGACGTCCCCACCTTCACCATCCAGCAGCTGCGCGACGACCGGGCCACCGTGCAGGTGCCGCAGGTCGCCGGCGACCCCGGCGTGGTGCTGAAGTAGCGCGGCACGCGGACGGGCCCCGGGGAGGCGTTCCCCGGGGCCCGTTCGCGTCGTGCGGGCGGGACGGGCCCGCCTACTCCTCGCCGTACCGCGGGTCGATCGCGTCCGGCGACAGCCCGAGCAGCTCCGCGACCTGCTCGATCAGGATCTCGTGGACCAGCGCCGCCCGGTCCTCCTTCGACTTGGCGCGGATCTCCACCGGCCGCCGGTAGACCAGGATCCGGCTCCGCCGCCCCTTCGCCGCGGGAATCACCCGCCCGAGCGGCACCCCGTCCGGCTCCGGCTCACCCTTGACGGGCAGCGGGACCTCCAGGACGGCGAACTCCACGTCCTCCAACTGGGGCCAGCGCCGCATCAGCCGCTCCATCGACTCCCGCACGTAGTCGTCGAAGAGCTCGGAGCGGGTCAGCGAGATGGGCACCTGCGGCGGGGCCAGCGGTCCGCGCAGGCCGCGACCGTGCCGGTCGCGGTGCCTGCGGCGACCGGGACCCGGCGGGGACGAGGGTGTCGAGCTGTCCATAGCAGTGTCGAGCGTAGTCCCTGGATGCCCGGAAGTGGACCACTCAAGCACGGCGCGTGACGGCTCCGGGACACGCGAGCCGGGGGCGGGTCTTCGCGGGCCGGTCCCACTTGCGGTACCGTCCACCCTCGTGAGCTCTGTACGTCGTTGTTCGCGGACCGCGTGCGGCCGTCCGGCCGTGGCGACGCTGACGTACGTCTACGCGGACTCCACCGCGGTCCTCGGCCCGCTCGCGACGTACGCCGAACCGCACTGCTACGACCTGTGCGCCGAGCACGCCGAGCGCCTCACCGCCCCGCGCGGCTGGGAGGTGGTCCGGCTGGCCGCCGAGGCCGGCCCGCTGCGGCGCAGCAGCGACGACCTGGAGGCGCTGGCCAACGCGGTGCGGGAGGCCGCCCGCCCCCAGCAGCGGACGCCGCGTCAGGGCCCGCCTCCGGACGGCGAGTCCGGCCGCCGCGGCCACCTCCGGGTGCTGCGCTCCCCGGACAACTGACCGCACCCGCCCCGGGCCGACACCTGCGCTTCCCCCGGGCCGGGTACGCTGCCCCTCTGCGGCTCGGACGGCGCGTCCGGCATGCGCGCAGCACATCGCAGCACACACACGGGAGCATTCTGGTGCGGGACCTCAAGCAGCTTGTGAAGGCGTACGACGTCCGGGGCGTCGTGCCGGACCAGTGGGACGAGTCGCTGGCGTACGCCTTCGGTGCGGCCTTCGTCGAGGTGATCGGCGGCAACGCCGTCGTGGTCGGCCACGACATGCGCCCGTCCTCGCCGTCGCTGTCCCGCGCGTTCGCCGAGGGCGCCGCCTCCCGCGGCGCCGACGTCGTCGAGATCGGCCTGTGCTCGACCGACCAGCTGTACTACGCCAGCGGCAGCCTGGACCTGCCCGGCGCGATGTTCACCGCCTCGCACAACCCGGCCCAGTACAACGGCATCAAGCTGTGCCGCGCCGGCGCCGCCCCGGTCGGCCAGGACACCGGCCTGGCCGACATCCGCGAGCTGGTCGAGTCCTGGCTGGACGAGGACGGCAAGGTGCACGTCCCCGCCTCCGACGCCGCCACCGGCACGCTGTCCGCCAAGGAGACCCTGGACGGCTACGCGGCCCACCTGCTGAAGCTGGTCGACCTGACCGCGATCCGCCCGCTGAAGGTCGCCGTCGACGCGGGCAACGGCATGGGCGGCCACACCGTGCCCACCGTCTTCGCCGGCCTCCCGCTGGACGTCGTCCCGATGTACTTCGAGCTCGACGGCACCTTCCCCAACCACGAGGCCAACCCGCTGGACCCGGCCAACCTGGTCGACCTGCAGGCCAAGGTCCGCGAGGTCGGCGCCGACATCGGCCTGGCCTTCGACGGCGACGCCGACCGCTGCTTCGTCATCGACGAGAACGGCGACCCGGTCTCCCCGTCCGCCATCACCGCCCTGGTCGCCGAGCGCGAGATCGCCCGCGCCCAGGCCGCCGGCGAGGCGCAGCCGACCATCATCCACAACCTGATCACCTCGTGGACCGTCCCCGAGGTCGTCCGCGACCGCGGCGGCGTCCCGGTCCGCACCCGGGTCGGCCACTCGTTCATCAAGCAGGAGATGGCCGTCACCGACGCGGTGTTCGGCGGCGAGCACTCCGCGCACTACTACTTCCGCGACTTCTGGCGGGCCGACACCGGCATGCTGGCCGCGCTGCACGTGCTGGCCGCCCTCGGCGGGCAGGACGGCCCGCTGTCCGCGCTCACCGAGCAGTACAACCGGTACGCCGCCTCCGGCGAGATCAACTCCACCGTCGCCGACCAGGCCGCCGCCACCGAGAAGGTCCGCGCCGCCTACGCCGGCCAGGACGGCGTCACCGTCGACGAGCTGGACGGCCTCACCGTGGCCGGCCCCGACTGGTGGTTCAACCTGCGCGCCTCCAACACCGAGCCGCTGCTGCGCCTGAACGCCGAGGCCAAGGACCCGGCGAAGATGGCCGAGCTGCGGGACGGCGTGCTGGCCATCGTGCGGGCCTGACCGCACGGGTCAGCCAGCCGCTGACTTTTCGGGTGCCCCGGCCGGTAGGGTTGCCACCGGCCGGGGTACTGCTGTGTCACCGGCCGTCCGTACCGCGACAGCCCCACAGATCCGGAGCCCGACCACCATGAGCCTGCCGTCCTTCCTGCTGGAGATCCTGGTCTGCCCGGAGTGCCGCGCGCCGCTCGCCGAGGAGATCCAGGACGACACCCACGAGCTGCGCTGCACCGGCGCCGGCTGCGGCCTGGTGTACCCGGTGCGCGACGGCATCCCGGTCCTGCTGGTGGACGAGGCCCGCCGCCCGTCCTGACCCTGCCCCGCCAGTCGCTGGAGGCCAGCCGCCATGTTCGACGACTCCCTGCTGGACGACCCGGCCGCCCTGCAGCGCGCCGACCGCCGACGTGAACTGCTGTCCCTGGCCGGCGCGGGCGCCCGGATCCGGGTCGCGCTGCGCCGCGCCGACGCGGCCGGCGTCAACGCGCTCAACCCGGAGGGTCGCCCCCGCGCGGTGCTGGTCGCCGGACACGGCGGCGTGCTGACCGCCGCCGCCGTGCTCGCCGCGCTGGCCGTGCCCAGCTGCCAGGTGTGGCCGCTGCCGCCGGCCGACGCCCGCCCCGCCGGACCGGCCTTCACCGACGGCGAGTCCTGGCAACTGCCCGGCTGGGCCGGCCCGTTGGACCTGGTGGTGCTGGCCAGCGCGGGCGGCCGCGAGGGCGGCATGATCAACCTCGCCGAGCAGGCGTACTCGCGCGGCTGCGCGATCGCGGTGATCGCCCCGGACGGCTCGGAGCTGGCCGAGGCCGCCCTCCAGGTCCGCGGCCTGCCGCTGCCGTTCGAGCCGAGCGCGGTGGAACCGGACGGCGCCGACGCCGAACCCGACCTGCCCGCCGAGGACCCGGCCGCCCTGTGGGCGGTGCTCGCCCCGCTGCTCACCCTCGCCGACCGGATCGGCGTCGCCCCGTTGGCCCCCGGCGCACTGGAGGCCGCCGCCGACCGGCTGGACGAGGTCGCGGTGCGCTGCCGGCCCGACGCCCAGGCGTACGACAACCCGGCCAAGACGCTGGCGGGCCAGCTCGCCGAGACCGTCCCGCTGCTGTGGTCCGACGGCGCGCCGGCCGCCGCGGCGGGGGAGCGGTTCGCCGCCGCCCTCGCCGACCGGGCCGGCCTGCCCGCGCTGACCGCCCGCCTCCCGCAGGCGCTGACCGCGCACCGCGGCATGTTCAACGGCCGGCTCGGTGCCGGCGCCGACCCCGACGACTTCTTCCGGGACCGGGTCGACGAGCCGGTGCCGCTCCAGCTCCAGGTGCTGATGCTCCGTCACACGCCGGGCGTCGCCGAGCTGGAGGAGCCGGCCTGGCCGGTCGCCCGGGCCCGCCGCCTGGCGGCCGCCCACGAGGTGCGGATCACCGAGCACGCCTCCAGCCTGGAGGACCCGCTGCAGGCCCTGGCCGAACTGATCGGCCTCACCGACTTCGCCGCCGTGTACCTGGGCCTGGCCACGAGGAACTGACACGGTATCGTCCCCTCTCGTCAACCAAGGCCCGGCAAAGTCCGGGCCCGCGCGGAGGGAAGTACCGGGTTGAGTACCGAAGGCGGCACCAAGGCACTGGTCGCGGCACTGTCCGCGAACGTCGGGATCGCGCTCAGCAAGTTCGTGGCGTTCGCCTTCTCCGGCTCGTCCTCGATGCTCGCCGAGGGCGTGCACTCGCTGGCCGACTCCGGCAACCAGGTGCTGCTGCTGGTCGGCGGCAAGCGCTCGCAGCGCGCCGCCACCGAGGAGCACCCGTTCGGCTACGGCCGCGAGCGGTACGTCTACGGCTTCCTGGTCTCCATCGTGCTGTTCAGCATCGGCGGCATGTTCGCCATCTACGAGGGCTGGGAGAAGATCGCCCACCCGCACGAGCTGGAGAACTGGTACTGGCCGGTCGGCGTGCTGGTGTTCGCCATCCTGCTGGAGGGCTACTCCTTCCTGACCGCCTTCCGCGAGGCGTCCAAGGCCAAGGGCCGGTACGGCTGGGCCTCGTACATCCGCCGCGCCAAGGCCCCCGAGCTGCCGGTGGTGCTGCTGGAGGACACCGGCGCGCTGATCGGCCTGGTGCTGGCGCTGATCGGCGTCGGCCTGACCGTCGCCACCGGCGACGGCGTCTGGGACGGCGCGGGCACCCTGGCGATCGGCGTGCTGCTGGTGGTCATCGCCCTGGTGCTGGCCCTGGAGACCAAGTCGCTGCTGATCGGCGAGTCCGCCGACGCCGAGGTGGTCGCGCAGATCCGCGACGCCCTGGTCGACCACGACACCGTCACCGGCGTGATCCACATGCGCACCCTGCACGTCGGCCCCGAGGAGCTGCTGGTCGCCGCGAAGATCGGCGTCAACGCCGAGGACAGCGCCGCGATGGTCTCCGAGGCGATCGACCTGGCCGAGGCCCGGGTCCGGAGGGCGGTGCCGATCGCCCGCGCCATCTACCTGGAGCCGGACATCTGGTCCGAGGAGAAGGCGCTGGCCGGCCCGGACGCCGACGCCACTCCGGGCGGTCCGGGCCGGAACGCCCACTGACCCGCGCCCGAGCGGTGTAGATTCGTCAGCAGTGCCAAACGTCGCTGCTGATGGCGGTCGATCGGAGCGGGGCTCCGGTCGAGGGAGAGAGGTCCTCCGACGGATTGTGCCGCAGCAGAGGGCCGCCACCGCGCCCCTCTGCCGCCCAGCACACCCGTAAGCAGGCCCATGCAGCGAGGAGTTCGCATGTCCACCCAGCCCGCCGGTGACTTCAAGGTCGCCGACCTCTCCCTGGCCCCGTTCGGTCGCAAGGAGATCCAGCTCGCCGAGCACGAGATGCCCGGCCTGATGGCGATCCGCGCCGAGTACGCCGCCTCCCAGCCGCTCGCGGGCGCCCGCATCACCGGCTCGCTGCACATGACCGTGCAGACCGCCGTGCTGATCGAGACCCTCACCGCCCTCGGCGCCGAGGTCCGCTGGTGCTCCTGCAACATCTTCTCCACCCAGGACCACGCCGCCGCCGCCATCGCGGTCGGCCCGAACGGCACCCCCGAGGACCCGCAGGGCGTCCCGGTCTTCGCCTGGAAGGGCGAGACCCTGGAGGAGTACTGGTGGTGCACCGAGCAGGCGCTGACCTGGCCGAACGGCCAGACCCCCAACATGATCCTGGACGACGGCGGTGACGCCACCCTGCTGATCCACAAGGGCGTCGAGTTCGAGAAGGCCGGCGCCGCGCCGTCCCCCGACACCGCGGACAACGACGAGTTCCGGATCATCCTGGAACTGCTCAACCGCACCCTGGTCGAGACCCCGCAGAAGTGGACCGAGGTCGCCGCCACCATCAAGGGCGTCACCGAGGAGACCACCACCGGCGTCCACCGCCTGTACGAGATGCACCGCGACGGCAAGCTGCTGTTCCCGGCCATCAACGTCAACGACTCGGTCACCAAGTCGAAGTTCGACAACAAGTACGGCTGCCGCCACTCGCTGATCGACGGCATCAACCGCGCCACCGACGTCCTGATCGGCGGCAAGGTCGCCGTCGTCTGCGGCTACGGCGACGTCGGCAAGGGCTGCGCCGAGTCGCTGCGCGGCCAGGGCGCCCGCGTCATCGTCACCGAGATCGACCCGATCTGCGCCCTGCAGGCCGCCATGGACGGCTACCAGGTCACCACGCTGGACGACGTCGTCGAGACCGCCGACATCTTCGTCACCACGACCGGCAACAAGGACATCATCCTGGCCTCGCACATGGCCCGGATGAAGCACCAGGCCATCGTCGGCAACATCGGCCACTTCGACAACGAGATCGACATGGCCGGCCTCGCCAAGCTCCCCGGCGTGGTGAAGACCGAGATCAAGCCGCAGGTCCACGAGTGGCGCAAGGCCGACGGCAAGACCATCATCGTGCTCTCCGAGGGCCGCCTGCTGAACCTCGGCAACGCGACCGGCCACCCGTCCTTCGTGATGTCCAACTCCTTCGCGAACCAGACCATCGCGCAGATCGAGCTGTTCACCAAGACCGAGCAGTACCCGGTCGGCGTCTACGTGCTGCCGAAGCACCTGGACGAGAAGGTCGCCCGCCTCCACCTCGACGCCCTCGGCGTCAAGCTCACCACCCTCACCCAGGAGCAGGCCGACTACATCGGCGTCCCGGTCGAGGGCCCGTACAAGGCGGAGCAGTACCGCTACTGACACCCCGTCACGCCGGTGCCCGGCACCCCCTTCCGCAGGGGGTGCCGGGCACCGGCGCGTTCCGGCCTACGGGAGGAGGACCGGGCTCCAGGTCCGCTCGTCCGTGCTGTGCGGCACCAGCCGGCCGAACCAGGCCTTCACGTCGTCCGCCGAGACCTGCCCCGACGGGCTGTCCGCCGTGAACGGCGCGGCGCACCACCACATGCCCTCACCGGTCGCGCACCGCCGCCAGGGCTGCGCAGGGTCCACGGGAAGGCTGCCCGACTCCGCCGAGATCGTCACCGTCGCGTTCTCCCGCGCCTTCACCTGCATGGCCAGCTGCCACGTGTCGGCACCGCGGACCGTCCGGCGGAAGTCCACCGAGATCACGTCCGACAGCGGCGTCGACGGATCCAGCGAGACCGGAACCGGCAGGACGAACCGGCCCACCTGCACTCCGGCGGCGATGCGCAACTGGGCCTCCTGCTCGGGCGCCCGGCTCCCCATGCCCCGCAGGGACAGCCAACGCCCGTCCGGCGCCTGGAACAGGAGCTCCAGCGCGGACCCGCCCTCCTCGGAGACCCAGTACGCCTTCCGGCCGTTGACGTCCGGCGCGGGCGTCCGCGCCGAGTTCGACCCGCCCTGCCCGGGCTGCCCGGACGGCTCCGACCACGGAAGCGGCCCCGGCGAGCCCAGCAACCACGACCGGTCGGACCCGGCGGGCGCGAGCACCCGGTCACCGAGCTCGGGATTCCAGTTGGCGTCGACCGCGGTCACGTCGTCGGGCAGCCACCCGAACCGCACGTGCATCGCCAACGGCGACCGGTCGGACCGGTCCGACCCGGTCTCCGCCGCAGCTCCCACCGGAGCGGGTCCGCCGCTGCCGTAGACCGTTCCCAGCGCCACCGACCCCAGCAGCACCGCCGCCACCCCTGCCGCAGCCGCCGTCCGCCACCGCCGCGCCCTCCGGCCGCGCCGCAGCGCCGACGCCGCACTCACCGCCGGCGCCGGTGCCGAGCTCTCCGCCGACATCACCAACTCGTCCAGGCGCGACGAGAGTTCCATTTCCCAATCCCCGCTCATGCTGCCGACCTCCCCTGTTGCCGCAGTGCCGCCGAGCGCCGCAGGGCCTCCAGCGCCCGCGAACTCTGGCTCTTCACATTTCCGTTGGAGCAGCCCAGCGCGGCTGCCGTCTGTTCGACCGTCAGGTCGCAGTAGTAACGCAGCACCACCGTGGCCCGCTGCCGCGGCGGCAGAGCCGCCAGCGCCTGCCGCAGATCCAGCGACACCGCCAGATCCGGACCCTCCGGCAGCGCCCCCTCAGGAGGCTGCGCGGCCGGCCTGGAACGCCGCCACCACGCCGTGCGCTGCTCCGCCAGGAACACGTTCACCAGCACCGTCCGGGCGTACCCCTCCGGGTTCTCCGCCCGGCTCACCCGCCCCCAGTTCAGGTACAGCTTGGTGATGGACTCCTGCACCAGGTCGTCCGCGCGATGCCAGTCGGCGCACAGCAGATACGCGACCCTCCGCAACCAGACCGCCCTGGAGGCCACGAACGCGGTGAACTCCTCGTCCCGCGTCGGCTCCGCCATCCGGTGCCCCCTCCTCCCAGTGGACCGGCGGCACGATCGCGCCGCCGACCCCCTGATGCGGCCCGCCCCCGAGAAGGTTGCACGGCGAATTACGTAGGCTTCCCCCCATGCCGAACGGCCGCTACTCCCTCCACGACCCGCACGACGGAACCCCGCTCGGCGAGGAACGCTTCCAATGCGCCCCCGGCCCCGCCGGCTGGCGCTACGTCGCCAAGAGCTACCGCCCCGACGGCACCGTCCTCGGCACCACCGACCTCACCCTGGACGCCCGCCACCGCCCGCTGCGCCTCGAACTCCGCAGCGGCGGCTGGCAAGTACGCGGCGGCGCACTCGACGGCGTGCACTGGGTCCGGGCCGCCGCCGACCCCGCCACCGCCACCGACGCCACCGAGGGGACCGACCGGGCGCACGCCTTCACCGGCGACTCACCCGCGTTCCTGATCGCCACCGCCCGACTGCTCGACCTCGCGCCCGGCACCGCCACCCGGATCCGCCTGGTCTCCTTCACCGGCCAGGCCCTCGCCCCCCGCACCCTCGACCAGAGCTGGCAGCTGCTCACCGTCGAGGACCACCCCACCGACACCGGCCCGCTCCCCGTCGAGCACTACCGGGTCACCGACCTCGAAACCGGCGAGATCCGCGACGTCCACCTCACCGGGGACGTGCTGCTCGCCGCCCCCGGCATCGAGCTCGAAGAACTCGACAGCCCGCCCAACCCCCGCCGCTGACACCCCCGTCCGCCACCGCCGCCGCTACGCGGGCGGCGCGAACCCCCCGCCGGCCGCCGGCTCCGCCGGGACGGCGGGCTTCTCCAACAGGGCGGGCTTCTCCAGCGGGGCAGGCGTCTCCGGCCGGGCGGCCTTCTCCGGCTGGGCGGGCGGTGCGACCGGAGCCGCCGCGGGCTGCGGCTGGGGCTGCGGGGCCGGGGCCTGCTCCGGCCGGGCCTGCTGCGGGACGCCGAGCACCCGCACCGGCTTCCCGTTCGGCTGCTGCGGCGGACCCGCAGGCACCCCACCCGCCACGACCGGGACGGGCTGCGCGGGCACCGGCGCGTACGCACCCGGCGCCGGCGCGTACCCCGCCGCGCCGAACTGCGCGGCCGCCCGCTCCCACTCGCGGCGCTGGCGCTCCATCGTCACCGCACCCAGGTACACCGTCGACGGCAGGCCGTGCGGCACCGGCCAGCCGATCCGGCCGGCCAGGTCCGCGGCCAGCCGGTCCGCCAGGCCGGCCATCACCGGCTGGTCCAACTCGTGCATCCGGCCCAGCAGCTGACGCATCGACAGCCACAGGCCGTCCGGCACCGCGGACAGGTCCAGCGCCACCAGGTCCGACCCCAGCACGTGCATCACCTGCGGCGGCACCGGCGGGATCATCCCGTGGTCCCGCGCGCTCTGCGGCAGCCGCTCCCGGATCACCAAGGTCCCCGCGAAGATGTCGCCCAGCCGGCGGCCCTGCTCCGAGAACAGCGACACCACCACGGCCGGCATCGCCAGCAGACCGAAGTCGATCACCCCCACCAGGCCGCGCACCAGCGCGTGCCGGAACCGGATCGGACCACCGTCCGTCCGCACCACCCGCAGGCCCAGCGCCGCCTTCCCCAGCGACCGGCCGTGCGACAGCGTCTCCACCATCACCGGCAGCAGCACCGTGAAGAACACCATCAGCGCGACCATGAACGCGTCCCCCGCCGCGCCCTCCATCGACGACAGCCCGAGGACCACCGCGATCCCGGCGAAGAAGTACGCCATCGTGTAGACCACCGCGTCCAGCAGCCGGGCCAGGGCCCGCGACGGCAACCTCGCCGTCCGCAGCCCCAGGACGACCGCCTCACCGGTCACCAGCTCGCTCACGCCACCCACCCGTTCCGCTCCGCGGCCCGTCGAACGACCCACCGCCGCGCGACCCGACCCCCTCGATCAACAGCGGCAAACATACGGCCGCCCACCCCCGCCCGGTAACCCCGGGCACCGCATCCGACATCCCCCGACACACCGTGCGCCGCCTCTGGCATGCTGAGCCCCGCACCGCCCCGGCCGCACACCAACCAGTGCCCGCCGTCCTGCCCCGCCGCGCACCCGGAGAGAGCCGCAATGGACCTGGACGTCTTCGTCGCCGCCCACCAGGCGGAATGGCACCGGCTGGAGACGCTCAGCGGCCGCCGCCGGCTCACCGGCGAGGAGTCGGACGAGCTGATCGCCCTCTACCAGCGGGCCACCAGCCACCTCGCCCAGGTCCAGGCCGCCGCCCCGCACCCCGGGCTGGAAGGACGCCTCACCGCACTCGTCGTCCGCGGCCGCAACGCCGTCGCCGGCGCCCGGAACTCCTCCTGGCGCGACGCCACCCGCTACTTCACCGTCAGCTTCCCCGCCGCGCTGTACCGCGCCCGCCGCTGGTGGCTCACCATCGGCCTGCTCTTCTTCCTCTCCACCGCACTGGTCGCCTGGTGGATCGGCACCCACCCCGAGGTCCGCGACGCCCTGATCCCGCCGGACGAACTGCACGAGCTCACCAAGCCCGGCGGCGAGTACGAGGCCTACTACACCGACCACCCCTCGGCGAACTTCGCCGCGAAGGTGTGGACCAACAACGCCTGGGTCGCCGCCTACTGCCTGATCTGCGCGGTCGTGCTCGGCCTCCCGGTGATCCTGATCCTCATCAGCAACATGATCAACCTCGCGGCCGGCATCGGACTGATGGCCTCCGCCGGCCGCCTCCCGCTCTTCCTCGGTCTGCTCATCCCGCACGGCCTGCTCGAACTCACCGCCGTCTTCGTCGCCGCCGGCCTCAGCCTCCGCCTCGGCTGGACCGTCATCGACCCCGGCCCCCGCACCCGCACCGTGGCCCTCGCCGAGGAAGGCCGCGCCGTCATCGGCTCCGTCATCGGCCTCACCGCCGTCCTCCTCGTCACCGGCATCATCGAAGGCTTCGTCAGCGGCTCCGCCCTTCCCACCTGGCTCCGGGTCGGCATGGGCCTCACCGTCGAAGCCCTCTTCCTCGTCTACGCCCTCGTCCTCGGCAAGCGCGCCGCCGCCCGCGGCGAGCTCGGCGACGTCGAGGCCGCCGACCGCACCGACCACCAGCCGATGGCCGCCTGACCTCGGCGGTCGCCGACGCGCGGTCATGGGAGCGGGTTCAAACCTGGTAGCCTGGTGATCACCCCGAGGGACCATTGACTTGATCTCTTCGGGTCAGTAGGTTTGAACGGTTGGGTGCGATTGGACATACAGTCCGCCCGAGCGTAGGGTCTACGACATCGCCGAAGCAGGGGCCGCATCCGAGAGGGTGCAGAAACCTCATCCGGCGAAAACCCCGAAGCAGAGCAGCGCAGAGCTTTTGATAAGGTCTGCAGCGAAGTCGAAGGAATTCCCACTCCAGCGGGAAGTGAAAATCGGAGCGAAAAACCTCTGATAAGCTGGAAACACGAAAGAACGAAGCGCCCGGAGGGTTCGCAGGAATGCGGCTCGAAGGAAGCGTCCGTTCCTTGAGAACTCAACAGCG
>NZ_JBHWDS010000071.1:0-37703 GCF_042734615.1 Kitasatospora sp. NPDC059646 | reverse complement strand
CCATCGGGGGCGTGCGGGGCGGCGAGCCACTCCCGCACGCCCCCGATGGCGCACCCCCGTCAGCCGATGTCCGTCGGGTCGACCCGGATCCGCACCGTCTCCGCGCCCTTCAGCGCCAGCCGCGCGATCTGCGCCGCCTTCAACGCCGAAGCCAGCGCCGCCCCCTGCCCGGGGGCGACCCGTACCAGCGCCCGCTCCGCCGTCTCCCCCTTCGGCCCGCCGTAGACCGGCACCGGCCCGAGCACGTCCGCCCCGTCCGGCAGCCGCAGCAGGCCGAGCAGGTCCGCGACGGCCTGCGGCGGCCCCGTCACGGACGCCATCCGCGACACCGGCGGGAACCTGAGCTCCTCCCGCTCGTCCAGTTCCATGCCCGCGTGCCCGGCGGGATCCCAGCGCACGAGCGCCTGCACGGCGCGCGCCGCGGCCTCCGCGACCACCACCACCGTCCCGCCCTCCCCCGCCGGGCGGACCAGCGACGCGGCCGTCAGCCACCGCCGCACGGCCTCCTCGCCGGCCCGCAGGTCGGGCCGGTTGAGCAGGGCCCACCCGTCCAGCAGCAGCGCCGCCGCGTACCCCGGCCCCTCCGCCACCGGCTCCGCGCCCGGCGTCGAGATCACCAGCGCGGGAGCGGCCGGCACGGAGGCGAGCACCGCCTCCCGCCCGGACGTCCGCACCGGCACGCGCGGGAACGCCTTCCCGAGCTCCTCCGCCGTCCGCCGGACGCCGACCACCTGGGCCCGCAGCCGGAACGACCCGCACTCCGGGCAGTGCCAGTCGTGCTCCTCCGTCCCGCACCACGCGCAGACGAGCGCGGCGTCCGCACCCGGGGACTCCAGCGGTCCGCCGCACGCCCGGCAGCGCACGGGCTCGCGGCACCGCCCGCACGCCAGCCGGGGCGCGTAGCCCCGCCGCGGGACCTGGATCAGCACCGGACCGCGCGCAAGCGCCTCCCGCGCCGTCTCCCACGCCACCGACGGCAGCCGTGCGGCCTGCGCGGCGGCGTCCCGCGCCTGGTCGTGCTCGGTGACGGTCCGCACCCTGGGCGCGACCTGCCGGACGACCTCCCGCGGCGCGGCCAGCGGCCGCGCCCACCCGCTGCGCACCAGCTGCGCGGCCTCGACCGTCGTCGAGACGCCGCCCAGCAGCATCGCCGCGCCCTCCTCCGCGGCGCGCAGCAGCGCCACCTCCCGCACGTGCGGGTACGGCGCGTTGGGGTCGGCGTGACTGCTGTCGCCGTCCGACCACACGACGACCAGGCCCAGGTCCCGGACCGGCGCGAACACCGCCGCCCGGGTGCCGATCGCGGCGTGCACCGAGCCCCGGCTGACGGCCAGCCAGCGCCGGTACCGCTCCTGCGGCCCGGCCTCGGCGGCCAGCACCGCGTGCCGGCCCTCCCCGAGCACGCCGCGCAGCGCGGCGTCCACCCGGGCGACCGAGCGCCCGTCGGGCAGCACCACCAGCGCGCCGCGCCCGGAGGACAGCGCGGCGGCCACCGCCCGCGCGATCTCGAACGGCCACTCCGGCCCGGGCAGCGCCGTCCACACGGCGCGCGGGGCGTGCCCGCCGGCCAGCGAGGCCAGGAAGTCCGCGCCGTGCGCGTACCGCTCCCAACTGCCCGCCGCCGGTGCTCCGGGCGGCGGCAGCGGCCGCGGCGAGGGCTCCGCCTCCGCCCCCGCGTGGCGCGGCGGGATAGCCAGCTGCAACACGTCCGCCAGGGTGCCCGCGTAGCGGTCGGCGACGGCCCGGCAGAGCCGCAGCAGCCGTGGCGTCAGCACCTGTTCGGGGGACAGCACCCGCGCCAGCGGGGCGAGCGGGCCCGCGTAGTCGGAGTCGTCCCGCCGCTCGACGATGAACCCGTCGTGCAGGGCGCCGCCCTCGCGCCGCCCGTGCGCGCCGACCCGCCCGCCGAACCGGACCCGGACCCGGACGCCGGGCCGGGCGTCCTCGGACATCGCCTCGGGCACCGCGTAGTCGAAGTACTGGTCGAGGCTGAGCACGCCCTTGTCGACCAGGACCCGGGCCACCGGCTGCCGCTCCGCCATGACGACCCCGCGCGCGGCTCTCGGCTTCGCCCGGCGCACCGTCTCCCGGATGAACGCCAACTGCTCCCCGGCCCCGTCCGCGCTGCTCACGCCCCCCAACCTATCCGACGGCGCCGACAGGACGACGAAGCCGCCCGCCGGGGGATTCCCCTCGACGGGCGGCGACGACAGCAGGCGGTGCGGGCTCAGCCGGCGACGGCGGCCTTCAGCGCGTCCACCCGGTCGGTGCGCTCCCAGGTGAAGTCCGGCAGCTCGCGGCCGAAGTGGCCGTAGGCCGCGGTCTGCGAGTAGATCGGGCGCAGCAGGTCCAGGTCGCGGATGATCGCGGCCGGGCGCAGGTCGAAGACCTTGCTGACGGCTTCCTGGATCTTCAGCACCGGGACGGTCTCGGTGCCGAAGGTCTCCACGAACAGACCGACCGGCTCGGCCTTGCCGATCGCGTACGCGACCTGCACCTCGGCGCGCTTGGCGAGGCCAGCGGCGACGATGTTCTTCGCCACCCAGCGCATCGCGTACGCGGCGGAGCGGTCGACCTTGGACGGGTCCTTGCCGGAGAAGGCGCCGCCGCCGTGGCGGGCCATGCCGCCGTAGGTGTCGATGATGATCTTGCGGCCGGTGAGGCCGGCGTCGCCCATCGGGCCGCCGATCTCGAAGCGGCCGGTCGGGTTGACCAGCAGGCGGTAGCCCTCGGTGGTGAGCTTGATGCCCTGGTCGGCGAGCGCCTTGAGCTCCGGCTCGACCACGAACTCGCGGATGTCCGGGGTGAGCAGCGACTCCAGGTCGATGTCCGAGGCGTGCTGCGAGGAGACCACGACGGTGTCCAGTCGCACGGCGCGGTCGCCGTCGTACTCGATGGTGACCTGGGTCTTGCCGTCGGGGCGCAGGTACGGGATGGTCCCGTTCTTGCGGACCTCGGTCAGGCGGCGGGAGAGCCGGTGCGCCAGGGTGATCGGCAGCGGCATCAGCTCGGGGGTGTCGTCGCACGCGTAGCCGAACATCAGGCCCTGGTCGCCGGCGCCCTGCCGGTCCAGCTCGTCCTCGACGTCGCCCTCGACGCGGTGCTCGTGCGCGGTGTCCACGCCCTGCGCGATGTCCGGGGACTGCGAGCCGATCGAGACCGAGACGCCGCAGGAGGCGCCGTCGAAGCCCTTCTTCGACGAGTCGTAGCCGATCTCCAGGATCTTCTCCCGGACGAGCTGGGCGATCGGCGCGTACGCCTTGGTGGTGACCTCACCGGCGATGTGCACCAGACCGGTGGTGATCAGGGTCTCCACGGCGACGCGGGAGGTCGGGTCGTCCTTGAGGAGGGCGTCCAGAATGGTGTCGCTGATCTGGTCAGCGATCTTGTCGGGGTGGCCCTCGGTGACGGACTCCGAGGTGAACAGGCGGCGAGACACAGCGCTCCCTGGGGTTGCAGCGGCTGCTGACTGAATGCGCTCGGAAGTCCCGAGGCATCCGGAAAGACTTGATTCCTGGTGTGGAGTGTAACGGTCGGCTACCGATCGCGGGCACTCTCCGTAGAGGTTCGGACGTGTCCGCGATACGGATCACATCTGCGCGAAACCGAGCGAAACACTCCGGGCACGACCCGGGCCGTTCCCAACTGGCGGAGCGGCCCGGGGCGTTGCGAGGTCAGCGGGCTCGGGGGCCGGTCAGCCGGGCCGCGACCTGGTCCCAGATCGCGTCGGCCAGCACGTCCTTCGGACCGTCCGCGATGTGGACCTCCGAGCCGTCGGCGCCGAGCAGCACCGCGCTGTTGGTGTCCTGGCCGAACGCCTTGCCGTCGCCGACCTCGTTGACCACCAGCAGGTCGCAGCCCTTGCGGGCGAGCTTGGCGCGGCCGTTGGCCAGCACGTCGTCGGTCTCGGCGGCGAAGCCGACCACCAGCTGCCCCGGCCGGGCCCGGTCGGCGGAGATCTCGGCCAGCACGTCGGGGTTGCGGACCAGCACGACCGGCGCGGGGTCGACCCCGTCCACCTTCTTGATCTTGCCGGTGGCGTACTCGGCGGGCCGGAAGTCGGCGACGGCGGCGGCCATCACCACCGCGTCGGCCTCGGCGGCGGCCTTCAGCACGGCGTCGCGCAGCTGCAGCGCGGTGCCGACCCGTACCACGTCGACCCCGGCCGGGTCGGGCAGCGCCGTGTTGGCGGCGACCAGGGTGACCCGGGCGCCGCGGGCGGCGGCGGTGGCGGCCAGCGCGTAGCCCTGCTTGCCGGACGAGCGGTTGCCGAGGAAGCGCACCGGGTCCAGCGGCTCCCGGGTGCCGCCCGCGGAGACCACCACGTGACGGCCCGTCAGGTCGGGCTCCCGCACGCCGCGGGCCAGCACCCGGCGGCAGGCGGCGAAGATCTCGCCGGGGTCGGGCAGCCGGCCCTTGCCGGTGTCGACGCCGGTCAGCCGGCCGACCGCGGGCTCGATGACGATCGCGCCGCGGCGGCGCAGCGTGGCCACGTTCTCCTGGGTGGCGGGGTGCTCCCACATCTCGGTGTGCATGGCGGGTGCGAACACCACCGGGCAGCGCGCGGTCAGCAGGGTGTTGGTGAGCAGGTCGTCGGCGAGGCCGTGCGCGGCCTTGGCGAGCAGGTCGGCGGTGGCGGGGGCGACCACGACCAGGTCGGCCTGCTGCCCGATCCGCACGTGCGGGACCTCGTGCACCCGCTCCCAGGTCTCGGTGGCCGCGGGCCGCCCGGACAGCGCCGCCCAGGTCGCCTCGCCGACGAAGTGCAGCGCGGCGGCGGTCGGCACCACCTGCACCTGGTGCCCGGACTCGGTGAAGCGGCGCAGCAGTTCGCAGGCCTTGTAGGCGGCGATCCCGCCGCTGACACCGAGGACGACACGGGGCGCGGTCATGACGGTCGGTTCTCCTAACGACGGGTCGACCCGCCCACCTTACGACCCGCCGCCGGGCCGTTGCGACGCGCCCGCCCGCACCTGCCCGGACACGCCGAGGGCCCGCCCGGTGCCAGTGGCAGCGGACGGGCCCTCGACCGGGAACGCGGGGCTCAGACGCCCTCGACCGCCTCGGCGGTGAGCAGGCCGGCGTTGATCTCGCGGAGCGCGATCGACAGCGGCTTCTCGTGCACGTGGGTGTCGACCAGCGGGCCGACGTACTCCAGCAGGCCCTCGCCGAGCTGGGAGTAGTACGCGTTGATCTGGCGGGCGCGCTTGGCCGCGTAGATCACCAGGCTGTACTTGGAGTCGGTGGCCTCGAGCAGCTCGTCGATCGGCGGGTTGATGATGCCCTCGGGCGCGGTCATCGAAGAGGACACGCTAAACCTTCCGAAGTGGATTTCATGGACCGGCTGGATGCAGCCGATCCGGTCAGGCTACACCGAGCAAGGCTAGCAGTTCGGCCGCTACCTGCTCGACGGAGGTGTTGACAAGCGTCGTGTCGAACTCCGACTCGGCGGCCAGTTCCACCTTGGCCGCCGCCAGCCGCTCGTCGATGACGTGCTGCGGCTCGGTGCCGCGGCCGGTGAGCCGGCGCACCAGCTCGTCCCAGCTCGGCGGGGCCAGGAAGACCAGCTGGGCCTCCGGCATCGACTCCTTGACCTGCCGGGCGCCCTGGAGGTCGATCTCCAGCAGCACCGGCTCGCCCTTGTCGAGCTTGTCGAGCACCATCTGCCGGGGCGTTCCGTACCGGTTGCCGGCGAACACCGCCCACTCCAGCAGTTCGCCGTTGGCGACCAGCTTGTCGAACTGCTCGTTGTCGACGAAGTGGTACTGCACTCCGTCGCGCTCGCCGGGTCGCGGGTGGCGGGTCGTCGCCGACACCGACAGCCAGACCTCGGGGAACTGCTTCCTCATATGAGCGACGACCGTGCTCTTGCCGACCCCGGAGGGGCCGGAGAGCACGGTCAGCCGCGGACGCTCACTCATGTACCGATTATCCCGGATCGCGGAGGTTCCGCCGACACCGGCCTCCGCTCAGGAGGCGGCGCCGCCGAACTCCCGCTCCAGGGAGGCGATCTGGTTCGTACCGAGGCCCCGCACACGACGGCTCTCGGAGATGCCGAGGCGCTCCATGATCTGCTTGGCGCGGACCTTGCCGACACCCGGCAGGGACTCCAGCAGAGCGGAGACCTTCATCTTGCCGATGACCTCGTCGTCGGACTTGCCGGCCTTGATGACGTCGTGCAGCGAGGCGCCCGAGTGCTTCAGCCGGTTCTTGACGTCGGCACGCTTCCGGCGAGCCTCGGCGGCCTTGGCGAGCGCGGCGGTGCGCTGTTCGGGAGTAAGGGGCGGAAGAGCCACGCCGTTCACCTCAGGTGTGGATGGAAGGGATGAGCCATGACTGGGTTGTGCCCGGACGCCACAGGCTCTGACCTGCGACGGTGGCCGGAACCACCGCCAACTGGCGTCCTACCGCCGGACACTACCCAACTTGGGCCGCCACGTCAGGAAAAGAACACGAAAAGTCCAGGTCAGCAGGGGCTGACCCAGGACTTTTCCGGGCAAATCAGCCGAGTTGACCGCCTCGCGCTCACGCGTTTGTGACGGCCCTCACATCATCGACGAACACCTGCGCGGCCTGTCGCAGCGCCGCGACGGACGGCCCGTGCTTCAGCACGTCACGGCTGACGCTGGGCACCACGTTGCGCACCTGGTCGCCGAACACCCGCGGCAGGTCCCGGGCGGTGGCACCCTGCGCGCCCACGCCGGGCGCCAGCAGCGGACCGTTGATCGCCAGGTCCACGCCGGCGTCGGCGAGCGTCGCACCGACCACCGCGCCGAACGAACCCAGCGGCGCCGCACCGGAGTTCTCCGCCGCGAGGCGCCGCAGTACGGCCTGCGCGACGCTCTCGCCGTCCGCGCCGATCGCCCGCTGCACCTCGTGGCCCTCCGGGTTGGAGGTCAGCGCCAGCGCGAACAGGCCGCAGCCGTTGCGGTGCGCCAGGTCGACGGCGGGCTGGAGCGAGCCGAAGCCCAGGTACGGGCTGACGGTGAGCGCGTCGGAGAACAGCGGGCTGTCCGGGGAGAGGAAGGTCTCCGCGTAGGCGGCCATGGTGGAGCCGATGTCGCCGCGCTTGGCGTCCATCAGCACCAGCGCGCCGGCCTCCCGGGCGTCGGCGACGGTGCGCTCCAGCACCGCGATGCCGCGGCTGCCGAAGCGCTCGAAGAACGCCGACTGCGGCTTCAGCACGGCGACCCGGTCGGCCAGCGCCTCCACCACGGTGCGCGAGAAGCTCTCCAGGCCCGCGAGGTCGTCGTCCAGGCCCCAGGCGGTGAGCAGCGAGCCGTGCGGGTCGATGCCGACGCAGAGCTGGCCGCGGGTGTCGAGGGCGGTCCGCAGGCGGGTGCCGAACGGCGTGGTGTCAGTCATCGTTGTCTTCCTCGTGGTCTCGAACGGTCGGCTGGGCCTGGCGGACGCCCTTGCCGACCGCCTCGCCGATCGATGCGTAGCCGGCGGCGCGCAGGCGGGCGGACAGGCCCTTGTGGACCTTGCGCATCCAGAACGGGCCTTCGTAGATGAACGCGGAGTAGCCCTGGACCAGGTCGGCGCCGGCCAGGATGCGCTGCCAGGCGTCCTCGGCGGTCTCGATGCCGCCGACCGAGACGATCGCGAGCCGGCCGTCGGTGCGCTTGCGCAGGCGCTCCAGCACCTCCAGCGAGCGGGCCTTGAGCGGGGCGCCGGACAGGCCGCCCATGCCGATCTCCTCGATCCGGGCGGCGGGGGTCCGCAGGCCCTCGCGGCCGATCGTGGTGTTGGTGGCGATGATGCCGTCCAGGCCCAGGTGCAGCGCCATGTCGGCGATCTCGTCGATGTCCTCGTCGGCGAGGTCGGGGGCGATCTTCACCAGCAGCGGCACGTGGTGGGTGGTGACCTCGTCCGCGGCCTTGCGGACGTCCCACAGCAGCGGGCCGAGGACCTGCACGGCCTGCAGGTTGCGCAGCCCGGGGGTGTTCGGCGAGGAGACGTTGACGACCAGGTAGTCGGCGTACGGGGCCAGCGCCTTGGCGGACTTCAGGTAGTCGGCGGTGGCCTCGTCCTCCGGGACGACCTTGGTCTTGCCGATGTTGACGCCGATCACCGGGGTGCTGCTGGTGTGCGGGCGGGCGGCCAAGCGGGCGGCGACCCGGGCCGAGCCCTGGTTGTTGAAGCCCATCCGGTTGATCAGCGCCCGGTCCTCGACCAGGCGGAACAGCCGCGGCGCGGGGTTGCCGGGCTGCGCCTCGCCGGTGACGGTGCCGATCTCGACGAAGTCGAAGCCGAGCATCGACAGGCCGTCGATGCCGATGCCGTCCTTGTCGAAGCCCGCGCCGAGGCCGAACGGGCCGGGCAGGTCCAGGCCGAGCGCGGTGGTGCGCAGCTTGGGGTCGCGCGGCGCGAGGACGGCGCGCACCAGCGAGCGCAGGCCGGGCACCGAGTGCGCCAGCCGGATCCAGAAGAACGCCAGGTGGTGGGCCCTCTCCGGGTCCATCTTCTTGAACAGCAGGTTGAACAGCAGCTTGTACACGGGAGTCCTCCGACGGCAGGGACGGCTGGCTGGGCTCGGGCATGGACGTGGGGGGCACCCGGCGCGCGGTGTGCCCCCCACGGTTGTCGGCCTAGCTGCGGCCGGAGTTGATCAGCGCCGCGTGCTCCTGCAGCGACATCACGCCGACCTCGCCGCGGTGCAGCGCGTCGATGCCCTGCACGGCCGCGCCCATCGCCTGCACGGTGGTCAGGCAGGGGACGCCGCGGGAGACCGCGGCGGTGCGGATCTCGTAGCCGTCCATCCGGCCGCCGGTGCCGTACGGGGTGTTGATGATGAGGTCGATGCCGCCCTCGTGGATGAGCTGGACGATGGTCTTCTCGCCGCCCTCGCCCTCGCCCTCGGAGTGCTTGCGCACCACCGTGGCGGGGATGCCGGCCCGCTGCAGCACCTCGGCGGTGCCGGTGGTGGCGAGCAGTTCGAAGCCGAGCTCGACCAGCGCGCGGGCCGGGAAGACCAGGTTGCGCTTGTCGCGGTTGGCGACCGAGACGAACACCTTGCCGCTGGTCGGCAGCGCGCCGTACGCGCCGGTCTGCGACTTGGCGTAGGCGGTGCCGAACACCCGGTCGATGCCCATGACCTCGCCGGTCGAGCGCATCTCCGGGCCGAGCACGGTGTCGACGCCGCGGCCGTGCACGTCGCGGAAGCGCGACCACGGCATCACAGCCTCCTTGACGGAGATCGGCGCGTCGGCGGGCAGCGTGCCGCCGTCGCCGTCCTTGGGCAGCAGGCCCTCGGCGCGCAGCTCGGCGATGGTGGCGCCGAGCGAGATCCGGGCGGCGGCCTTGGCCAGCGGCACGGCGGTCGCCTTGGAGGTGAACGGCACGGTGCGGGAGGCGCGCGGGTTGGCCTCCAGCACGTACAGGATGTCGCCGGACAGCGCGAACTGGATGTTGATCAGGCCGCGGACGCCGACCCCCTTGGCGATGCCCTCGGTGGCGGAGCGCAGGCGCTTGATGTCGAACCCGCCGAGGGTGATCGGCGGCAGCGCGCACGCGGAGTCGCCGGAGTGGATGCCGGCCTCCTCGATGTGCTCCATGACGCCGCCGAGGTACAGCTCCTCGCCGTCGTACAGCGCGTCCACGTCGATCTCGACCGCGTCGTCCAGGAAGCGGTCGATCAGCACCGGGTGCTCGGAGATCAGGCCGGCGTGCCGCTCCAGGTAGGAGGCGAGCGAGGCCTCGTCGTAGACGATCTCCATGCCGCGGCCGCCGAGCACGTAGGACGGGCGGGCGAGGACGGGGTAGCCGATCTCGTCGGCGATGGCCTTGGCCTCGTCGAAGGAGAAGGCGGTGCCGTGCTTGGGCGCGGGCAGGCCCGCCTCCTTCAGCACCCGGCCGAACGCGCCGCGCTCCTCGGCGAGGTGGATCGCCTCGGGCGAGGTGCCGACCACCGGCACGCCATTGTCCTTGAGCGCCTGCGCCAGGCCCAGCGGGGTCTGGCCGCCGAGCTGCACGATGACGCCGGCCAGCGGGCCGGCCTGCTGCTCGGCGTGGACGATCTCCAGCACGTCCTCCAGGGTGAGCGGCTCGAAGTACAGCCGGTCGGAGGTGTCGTAGTCGGTGGAGACGGTCTCCGGGTTGCAGTTGACCATCACGGTCTCGTACCCGGCGTCGGCCAGCGCGAAGGAGGCGTGCACGCAGGAGTAGTCGAACTCGATGCCCTGGCCGATCCGGTTCGGGCCGGAGCCCAGGATGATCACGGCGGGCTTGGTGCGCGGCGCGACCTCGGTCTCCTCGTCGTAGGACGAGTAGAAGTACGGGGTCTTGGCGGCGAACTCGGCGGCGCAGGTGTCGACGGTCTTGAACACCGGGCGGATGCCGAGCGCGTGCCGGACCTCGCGGACCACGTCGGTCTTCAGGCCGCGGATCTCGCCGATCTGCTGGTCGGAGAAGCCGTGCCGCTTGGCGTGGCGCAGCAGCTCCGGGTCGAGCTCGTCGCCCTCGGCGAGCTCGGTGGCGATCTCGTGGATCAGGAAGAGCTGGTCGACGAACCAGGGGTCGATCCGGGTGGCGTCGAACACCTCCTCGGGGGTGGCCCCGGCCCGGATGGCCTGCATGACGGTGTTGATCCGCCCGTCGGTCGGGACGACCGCCTTGGCCAGCAGCTCCGCCTTGTCGCCGGGCTCGCCGACGAAGGTGAACTGCGAGCCCTTCTTCTCCAGCGAGCGCAGCGCCTTGTTCAGCGCCTCCGGGAAGTTGCGGCCCATGGCCATGGCCTCGCCGACCGACTTCATGGTGGTGGTCAGCGTGGCGTCGGCGGACGGGAACTTCTCGAACGCGAACCGCGGCACCTTGACGACCACGTAGTCGAGGGTCGGCTCGAAGGAGGCCGGGGTCTGCTCGGTGATGTCGTTGGGGATCTCGTCCAGCGTGTAGCCGACGGCCAGCTTGGCGGCGATCTTGGCGATCGGGAAGCCGGTGGCCTTCGAGGCGAGCGCGGAGGAGCGGGAGACCCGCGGGTTCATCTCGATGACGATGACCCGGCCGTCCGCGGGGTTGACGGCGAACTGGATGTTGCAGCCGCCGGTGTCGACGCCGACCTCGCGGATCACGGCGATGCCGATGTCGCGGAGGATCTGGTACTCGCGGTCGGTGAGCGTCATCGCCGGGGCGACGGTGATCGAGTCACCGGTGTGCACGCCCATCGGGTCGAAGTTCTCGATGGAGCAGACCACCACGACGTTGTCGTTCTTGTCGCGCATCAGCTCCAGCTCGTACTCCTTCCAGCCGAGGATGGACTCCTCCAGGAGCACCTCGGTGGTCGGCGAGAGGGCCAGACCCTGGCCGGCGATGCGGCGCAGGTCCTCCTCGTCGTGCGCGAAGCCGGAGCCGGCGCCGCCCATGGTGAAGGACGGGCGGACCACGACCGGGTAGCCGCCGAGGGTGTCGACGCCGGCGAGCACGTCCTCCATGGAGTGGCAGATCACCGAGCGGGCGGACTCGCCGTGGCCGATCTTGGCGTTGACGGCCTCGACCACGCCCTTGAACAGCTCGCGGTCCTCGCCCTTGTTGATCGCCTCGACGTCGGCACCGATCAGCTCGACGTCGTACTTCTCCAGCGTGCCGGCCTTGTGCAGGGAGATCGCGGTGTTCAGCGCGGTCTGGCCGCCCAGGGTCGGCAGCAGCGCGTCGGGGCGCTCCTTGGCGATGATCTTCTCGACGAACTCCGGGGTGATCGGCTCGACGTAGGTGGCGTCGGCGATCTCCGGGTCGGTCATGATGGTCGCCGGGTTGGAGTTGACCAGGATGACCCGCAGCCCCTCCGCCTTGAGCACCCGGCAGGCCTGCGTACCCGAGTAGTCGAACTCCGCCGCCTGGCCGATGACGATGGGGCCGGAGCCGATCACCAGGACGGACTTGATGTCGGTGCGCTTAGGCACGCTGGGCCTCCATAAGGCTCACGAAGCGGTCGAAGAGGTAGGCGGCGTCGTGCGGGCCGGCTGCCGCTTCGGGGTGGTACTGCACGCTGAAGGCGGGGACGTCGAGTGCCTGCAGGCCCTCGACCACGTCGTCGTTGAGGCAGACGTGGGAGACCTCGACCCGCCCGAAAGGGGTGTCGCTCACCTTGTCCAGCGGCGCGTTCACGGCGAAGCCGTGGTTGTGGGCGGTCACCTCGACCTTGCCGGTGGTGCGGTCCTGCACCGGCTGGTTGATGCCGCGGTGGCCGTACTTGAGCTTGTAGGTGCCGAACCCGAAGGCCCGGCCGAGGATCTGGTTGCCGAAGCAGATGCCGAAGAACGGGGTCTTCTTCGCCAGCACCTCGCGCAGCACCTCGACCTGGCGGTCGGCGGTGGCCGGGTCGCCGGGGCCGTTGGAGAAGAACACGCCGTCGGGCTGGACGGCGTAGATGTCCTCGACGGTGGCGTGGGCGGGCAGCACGTGCACCTCGATGCCGCGCTCGGCCATCCGGTGCGGGGTCATGCCCTTGATCCCGAGGTCGACGGCGGCGACGGTGAACTTCTTCTCGCCGATCGCGGGGACGACGTAGGCCTCCTTGGTGGCGACCTCGGCGCACAGGTCGGCGCCCTTCATCTCCGGCGCGGACTGCACCTTGGCGAGCAGCTCGGCCTGGTCGGCGAGCGCCGGGCCGGAGAAGATGCCGACCCGCATCGCGCCGCGCTCGCGCAGGTGGCGGGTGAGCGCGCGGGTGTCGATGCCGCTGATGCCGACGACGCCCTGGCGCTCCAGCTCCTCGTCCAGCGAGCGCTTCGCGCGCCAGTTGGAGGCGACCCGGGCGGGGTCGCGGACCACGTAGCCGGACACCCAGATCTGCTGCGACTCGTCGTCCTCGTCGTTCCAGCCGGTGTTGCCGATCTGCGGGGCCGTCATCACGACCACCTGGCGGTGGTAGGACGGGTCGGTCAGGGTCTCCTGGTAGCCGGACATGCCGGTGTTGAAGACCGCCTCGCCGAAGGTCTCGCCGACCGCGCCGTAGGCCTGGCCGCGGAAGGTCCGGCCGTCCTCCAGGACGAGCACGGCAGGCATCCGCTCCCGCCTGGTGCGCTGCGTGGTGGGGGCAGGTGCGGTCATGTCGCGGCCTCTTCCGTCTTCTTCGTCTTCGTACGTGTTACCAGTGCCTCGACGGCCTCGACCCAGGCGTCGTGGTCGGCTGCGGCGTCCAACCGGAAGCCGCTCTCCAACTGCTTGCCGCCGTGCGTCCAGCCGACCACCAGCAGGCCCGAGGGGACCACCTTGCCGGCGATGCCGGAGTCGGTGCGGGCGCCGGTGAGCGCGGCGGCGGGGATCCACAGGTCGTCCGCGCCGGGGCGGCGGGCCAGCAGGCCCTGCTCGGTGAGGGTGAGGTCGGCCAGGCTCCGGGTGCCCAGGCCGTGCGCGACGACCCGGTCCAGCCAGTTCCCGGCGGTGGTGGAGCCGTGGTACCGGCCGGGGCCGGCCAGCAGGGCGTCACCGGGCGCGGCCGGCGCGGCGGGCAGTTCCGGCAGGTCGGACTGCATGGTCCGGCGCCAGTTCCAGCCCTGCCGCATCAGCCAGTAGACCAGCGCGACCAGGATCAGCAGGCCGACCGTCGCCCCGATGTACCCGGGCCAGTCGGTCACCCGGCCTTTTTCGGTGGCGAGCAGCATCAGCGCTCGACCAGTTCGCCGGCGAGCACGGTGGCCTCGCCGCGCAGGAAGGTGGCGTGCACCCGTCCGGGCAGGTCCATGCCCTTGTACGGGCTGTTGCGGGAGCGGGTGGCGAAGGTCTCGGGGTTCACGACACCACGGTACGCGGGATCGAAGAGCACCAGGTTGGCGGGCTCACCCACCGAGACCGGACGTCCGTGGCCGGTGAGCCGTCCGATCCGGGCGGGGCGGTGCGACATCCGGTCCGCGACGCCCTCCCAGTTCAGCAGCCCGGTCTCGACCATGGTCTGCTGAACGACGGACAACGCGGTCTCCAGGCCGACCATGCCCATCGCGGCGACCGCCCACTCGCAGTCCTTGTCCTCGGCCGGGTGCGGGGCGTGGTCGGTGGCGACGGCGTCGATGGTGCCGTCGGCCAGCGCCTCGCGCAGCGCCTCGACGTCCGCGGCGGTGCGCAGCGGCGGGTTGACCTTGTACACCGGGTCGTAGCTGCGGACCAGCTCGTCGGTGAGCAGCAGGTGGTGCGGAGTGACCTCGGCGGTGACGTCCCAGCCCTTGGCCTTGGCCCAGCGGACGATCTCCACCGAGCCGGCGGTGGACAGGTGGCAGATGTGCACCCGGGAGCCGACGTGCGCGGCCAGCAGCACGTCCCGGGCGATGATCGACTCCTCGGCGACGGCGGGCCAGCCGCCGAGGCCCAGCTCGCCGGAGACCAGGCCCTCGTTCATCTGGGCGCCGGCGGTCAGCCGCGGCTCCTGGGCGTGCTGGGCGACGACGCCGTCGAACGCCTTCACGTACTCCAGGGCGCGGCGCATGATGACCGCGTCGTCCACGCACTTGCCGTCGTCGGAGAACACCCGGACGCCGGCGGCGGAGTCGTGCATCGCGCCGAGCTCGGCGAGCTGCTTGCCCTCCAGGCCGACGGTGACGGCGCCGACCGGCTGCACGTCGCAGTAGCCGTACTCCTGGCCGAGCCGCCAGACCTGCTCGACGACGCCGGCGGTGTCGGCGACCGGGAAGGTGTTGGCCATCGCGTGCACGGCGGTGTAGCCGCCCATGGCGGCGGACCGGGTGCCGGTCAGCACGGTCTCGGCGTCCTCGCGGCCGGGCTCGCGCAGGTGGGTGTGCAGGTCGACCAGGCCGGGCAGGGCGATCAGGCCGGTGGCGTCGATCTCGATGTCGGCCTGGACGTCGAGGCTGTCGCCGATCGCGGCGAAGACGCCGTCGACGAGGTGGATGTCCTGGGGGGCGCCGCCGAGGATCTGGGCGTTGCGGATCAGGTAGGTGGTCACTGGGCGGCCTCCAGGGTTTCGGTGCGGGGTGCGTCGGCGACGGTCGCTCCGCCGAGCAGCAGGTACAGGACGGCCATCCGGACCGAGACGCCGTTGGCGACCTGCTCGACCACGGTGCAGCGCGGCGAGTCGGCGACGTCGGCGGTGATCTCCATGCCGCGGACCATCGGGCCGGGGTGCATCACGATGGCGTGCTCCGGCATGGTGGCGAGGCGCAGCCCGTTCAGGCCGTAGCGGCGCGAGTACTCGCGCTCGGTGGGGAAGAACGCGGCGTTCATCCGCTCGCGCTGCACCCGCAGCATCATCACGGCGTCGACCTTCGGCAGCACCGCGTCGAGGTCGTAGGAGACCCGGCAGGGCCAGGTCTCGATGCCGATCGGCAGCAGCGTCGGCGGGGCGACGAAGGTGACCTCCGCGCCGAGCGTGGTCAGCAGGTGCACGTTGGAGCGGGCGACCCGGCTGTGCAGGATGTCGCCGACGATGGCGATCCGGCGGCCGGCCAGGTCGCGGCCGGGGCCCGGGTTGAGGTGCCGGCGCATGGTGAAGGCGTCCAGCAGCGCCTGGGTGGGGTGCTCGTGGGTGCCGTCGCCGGCGTTGATGACGCTGCCGTGCAGCCAGTCGGAGTCGGCGAGGCGGGCCGGCGCGCCGGAGGCGTGGTGGCGGATCACCACGGCGTCGGCGCCCATCGCCTGCAGGGTCAGTGCGGTGTCCTTGAGGCTCTCGCCCTTGGAGACCGAGGAGCCCTTGGCGGAGAAGTTGATGACGTCCGCGCTCAGCCGCTTCTCGGCGACCTCGAAGGAGGTCTTGGTGCGGGTGGAGTCCTCGAAGAACAGGTTGACGACGGTGCGGCCGCGCAGCGTGGGGAGCTTCTTGACGGCCCGTCCGGAGAGCTGGGCGAGCTCCTCGGCAGTGTCCAGGATCAGCAGCGCGTCGTCGCGGCTGAGGTCGGCGGCGGAGACGAGGTGGCGCTTCACGCGGGTTTACTCCGGGAGCTGGGGATCGGCGAGGGCCTGGGAGGAGCGTGCGGCGTAGTCGCGGTCGCCGACCAGGACGGCGTCGCGGCCGTCGGTCTCGGACAGCTGGACCTGCACGGCTTCGCGCAGCGAGGTGGGCAGGTTCTTGCCCACGTAGTCGGCGCGGATGGGGAGTTCGCGGTGGCCGCGGTCGACCAGGACGGCCAGCTGCACGGCGCGCGGGCGGCCGATGTCGCCGAGGGCGTCGAGGGCGGCGCGGATGGTGCGGCCGGAGAACAGCACGTCGTCGACCAGGATCACCAGCTTGCCGTCGATGCCGTCGGCGGGGATCTCGGTGTGCTCCAGGGCCCGGGCGGGCTTCAGCCGCAGGTCGTCCCGGTACATCGTGATGTCCAGCGTGCCGAACGGGATCTCCCGGCCGGTGATCTGGTTGAGCTTGGCGCGCAGGCGGTGGGCCAGGTGGACGCCGCGGGTGTGGATGCCCAGCAGCACGACGTCCTCGGCGCCCTTGGCGCGTTCGACGATCTCGTGGGCGATCCGGGTGACGACCCGGGCGACGTCGGTGGCGTCCAGCACCTGGTGCGGGGCGCGGGGGGTGGAACTGGGTGTGGTCATGCCGAAGCGGACCTCCTTCCCCGCCTCACGGGACGGGTCTTAAAGGATGTCGGGAAGGGTTTCCGGCCGCAGCCGGAGCCTCGCCCATGGTAGCAGTGCGCTGATCTCCGCCCGTTCGCCACGCGTTCGCACGAGTGCCCCATTCGGCTTGACGCGCCACCCTCACTCTACGTAACCTCACAGTGAGTTACGAAGGTGCTCCGCAGGGGGCGCTCGTCGCTCCCATTTCAGCGCACGCGAAGCAATCTCGTCCGGGGAGATCCATGTCCAGCGACTACGCGAAGCAGCTCGGGGCCAAGCTCCGTGCGATCCGCACTCAGCAGGGTCTCTCCCTGCACGGCGTCGAGGAGAAGTCCCAGGGCCGCTGGAAGGCTGTCGTCGTCGGCTCCTACGAGCGCGGCGACCGCGCCGTCACGGTGCAGCGCCTCGCCGAGCTGGCCGAGTTCTACGGCGTCCCGGTGCAGGAGCTGCTGCCCGGCGGCACCCCGGGCGGCGCGGCCGAGCCGCCGCCGCGCCTGGTGCTCGACCTGGAGCGCCTGACGCAGGTCCCGTCCGAGAAGGCCGGCCCGCTGCAGCGCTACGCCGCGACCATCCAGTCGCAGCGCGGCGACTACAACGGCAAGGTGCTCTCGATCCGCCAGGACGATCTGCGCACCCTCGCCGTGATCTACGACCAGTCCCCTTCGATCCTCACCGAGCAGCTGATCAGCTGGGGCGTGCTGAACCCGGACGCGCGACGTGCCGTCCGCGAGGAGGACGCGAGCTGAGCCGCTCGATCTGAAGAAACGTCACAGCGGGGCGGACGGCCGGTTCTCCGGCGGTCCGCCCCGCTGTCGCACGTCCGCGGGGCGGCCGGTCAGACCACGGTGCCGAGGCTGAAGCCCGGGCCGGCGGCCACGCCGTCCACCGCGAGTTCGGCCGGCGTCCAGTCGAAGCCGGTGCTGCGCCAGGCCCAGGCGACCTGCCGGTACTCGCCGCACAGCGCGCCCGCGCCCTGTGTCCCGTGCAGCACCGCGGCGCCCGGCAGTTCGCCGTACAGGCCGGCGCAGAGCACCGCCGTGACCAGGTCGAGGTCCTCGTCGTTGATCCGGACCGCGCCGTCCTCCCAGTGCAGCACCCGGACGGCGGCCTCCAGCGGGCCGCCGGGGGCGTCTACCGCGACCCGGAACTCGTAGGCCCCGCAGCCGGCGCCGACCAGCACCCGGCGGAACACCTCGGAGGCCTGCTGGTACGTCCAGCGCACCCGCGGGTCGGCGGCGGCCTGCTCGGCGCCGCACAGCGCGCCGTCCGTCACCAGGTCGGCGTGGCGGAGCGTCAGGCCGCCCTCGCGGGCCCGGACCAGGCGCGGGACGAAGTCGGCGAGCTCCTCGCCGCGGTAGCCGACCAGCTGGGTCTGCAGCGGCGGGTTGACCAGGTAGCCGTCCCGGGCGGCCTGCTCGTGCGGGTCGAGGCCGTGCAGCAGGCAGTAGTCCGCGAAGTCGTCGAGGTGGAACATCCGGGCCCGGACGGTGGCGTACGCCTCGAAGGCGTCGGCCAGCAGCTCGGCGGTCTCCCGCAGGTAGGTGTCGTAGTCCGGCGCGTCGGTGAGCTGCCACTCCAGCGCCCGGGCGAAGTCGTTCTCGCTGGTCAGGATCCCGGTCACGAAGGCCTCGTCGCTGCGGCGCGAGGACTCGGCGCTGCAACGGCGCGGCCGGCGGCTGTTCCTGGACATCGGTGGCTCCCGGGGGATCTCGGTCGAGCAACTGCTGACCCACTCCTCCCCTCCCACACCCGTCCCACACACACGGGCTGTCACAACTCTGCAACCGACGGTCAAGTCCGGGGCCCGATCTGCCGATTCGGGCCCCGCCCGCGGGGACGGTCAGCGCGGGGTCTTGGCGAGCTGGCGGGACTGCGCGACCAGCCGGCCGTCGGCGTCCCAGATCTCGCAGTCCTCCTCGAAGTAGCCGCCGGCCACGTTGCGGGTGGCGTGCGAGACGCGCAGCCAGCCGTCGGCGGGCAGGGCGCGCAGGTGGACGGTGAGTTCGATGGTGGGCGCCCAGCCGGGGCGGCCCAGGTCGAAGGTGACCGGGGGCAGCGCGTCGGCGGTCAGCAGCAGCGACAGCGGGTCGGCGGGGCGGCCGTCGGCCAGCTTGAACCAGCCCTGGATGCGGCCCTCCTTGGACGGCCGGCCGAGCGCCCAGCCGACGGTGGCCGGGTCGAGCCGCAGGTCCATCCGCTCCAGCAGGGCGGCCTGGGCGATGAGTTCCTTGGGCGCGTGCTCGATGCCGATGCACTGCTCGGGCGCGGGCAGCACGGGCGGCACGGCGGTGGTGGCGACCTCGTCGTCGAGGGCGGCGAGGTCGGTGAACGCGGCGGTGACCCGCAGCCGCTCCTCGCCGTCCTGGGAGAGGACGGCGCTGCCGGTGGCCAGGGTGCGGCCGCGGCGCATGATCTCGGTGCGGACGGTGGCGGGCCCGGGCCGGGACGGCGAGACGTAGGTGCCGCTGACGGTGAGCGGGTGCGGGTGGCCGGGCCCGGCCTCCAGGGCGAGGGCGTGCGCGGCGAAGGCGAGCAGGAAGCCGCCGTTGACGCCGCCGCCGATCTGCCAGCCGTCGCCGAGTTCGCCGTCGTAGCGGCCGGGCTCCTCGGGGTGCGGGGTGAGCGCGATGCCGCGGTCGAACTCGCTGGTGGTCTCCGGCATGGCTGGGGCCCTTCTGCGCAGACGCCAAAACACATTACTTGCCGGTAGCTTACGCGCGAAGGCCGCCGGACCAACAGGTCCGGCGGCCTTCGACGAGGTGCTGCGGGCTCAGCGACGGATGGTCGGCTTGAGCTCCAGGAAGCGGGCGAGCAGGCCGTTCACGAAGGCCGGCGACTCGTCCGTGGAGTACTCCTTGGCGATCTCGACGGCCTCGTCCAGGACGACCGCGTCGGGGGTGCCGTCCTCCCAGATCAGCTCGTACGTGCCGAGCCTCAGGACGTTGCGGTCGGCGATCGGCATCCGGTCGAGCGTCCATCCCACCGCGTAGGTGGAGATCAGGTCGTCGATGGTGCGCGCGTGCTGCGCGTAGCCCTCGACCAGCTGCATCGTGTACTCCGCGACCTGCGGAATGCCCTCGTCCGGACGGGGGTCGCGCGAGCGCGCGATCCAGTCGGCGAGCACCCGCTCGGGGGCCACGCCGCGGTGGTCCGCCTCGAACAGGATCTGGAAGGCCCGGGTGCGGGCCTTGCTACGAGCAGCGGCCACGATTACTTGACCCGGCCGAGGTAGCTGCCGTCGCGGGTGTCGACCTTGACCTTCTCGCCGGTGGTGACGAACAGCGGCACCTGGATCTCGGCGCCGGTCTCCAGGGTGGCGGGCTTGGTGCCACCGGTGGAGCGGTCGCCCTGCAGGCCCGGCTCGGTCTCGGCGATGACCAGCTCGACCGCGGCGGGGAGCTCGATGTACAGCGGGACGCCCTCGTTCTGGGCGACCAGGGCCTCGAAGCCCTCCAGCAGGTACTTGGCGGCGTCGCCGACGGTGGCCGAGTCGACCGGGACCTGGTCGTAGGTGTCCATGTCCATGAAGATGAACGCGTCGCCGTCGCGGTACGAGTACTGCATGGTCCGCTTGTCGACGTTGGCGGTCTCGACCTTGATGCCCGCGTTGAAGGTCTTCTCGACGACCTTGCCGGTGAGGACCTCCTTGAGCTTGGTGCGCACGAAGGCCGGGCCCTTGCCGGGCTTGACGTGCTGGAACTCGACGACGGACCAGAGCTTGCCGCCGTCCAGCTTGAGGACCATGCCGTTCTTGAGATCGTTCGTGGTAGCCACGGGCGCACTTACTCCTGATATGTCCGCTGTCAAAGAGCACCAAGCAGTGCGCCGCCGCGGCCCGGGGGGCTACAGCGCGAGGAGCTCCTTGGTGGTGATGGTGAGCAGCTCGGGCCCGCCCTCCTCGGGAGGCCGCACCACGAGCGTGTCCTCGATCCGGACTCCGCCCCGGCCCGGGAGATGCACTCCTGGACCGACGGTGACCGGCACGCGATTGTCCAGTTTACCCATGTCGGCGGGCCCCAGGCGCGGTGCCTCCCTGATCTCCAGGCCGATGCCGTGCCCGAGCGGGTGGACGGCGTGCTCGGCGTGGCCCGCGGCCTGCAGGATCGAACGGGCCGCGTCGTCCGGCACGTGCTGCTCCACGCCCGGCCCGAGCGCCTCCCGGCCGGCCCGCTGCGCGCGGAAGACCAGGCGGTGCAGGTCGACCTGCCAGGCGGCCGGGGCGGCCCCGATCACGAAGGTGCGGGCGGTGGAGATGCCGTAGCCGCGGTACTGCGCGCCCAGGGCGACGGTGAGGAAGTCGCCCTCCTCGACCCGGCGGTCGGTGGGCTGGTGGCGCTCCAGGCCGGAGTGGCTGCCCGTGCCGACGGAGACCGGGAAGGCGGCCCGGTCCGCGCCGTGGTCGATCATCCGGCGCTCCAGCTCCATCGCCAGGTGGCGTTCGGTGCGGCCGACCAGGATCGATTCGAGCAGCTCGCCGAGCGCCTGGTCGGCGATCTCGGCGGCGATCCGCAGGTCGGCGAGCTCGTGCTCGTCCTTGACCACCCGCAGCCGCTCCACCGCCCGGTCCAGGTCGAGCAGCCGGGCGGGGGCGACCAGGGCGGCGACCACGCGGTGCCGGTCGACCGTCAGGTCGTGCTCCTCGACGGCGAGGTCCTGCACCCGCAGCCGGGCGGCGGCCTCGGCGGCGGCGGCCGCGGCGTCCGTCTCGGCGGGGGCGGGCAGCCGGGTGACGTCCTCGTCGACCTCCCGCTCGACGGCCTCCTCGGGCGGGACGTCCTCCGGCAGCGCGAGCACCGCGCGCTCGCGGGTGATCAGCAGCGCGGCGCCGCACGGCGGGCAGCCGGTGAGGTAGCGGACGTTGGCGGCGCGCGTGATCAGCGCGGCGTCGGCCCCGGAGGCGCTGCAGTACTCGCGGAGGCGTTCGCGTCGGGCGGCGTGCGCGTCGGACATGCTCCGAGCGTACGAACGGGGCCGGGGGTGCGCGCGCCGGGACGGGCCGTCGGACGGGCGGGAATGCCGCCGGACGGAGCCGCGTTGGGGCTTGATGAAAACGGCAATCGTTGCCGGGATCGGGAGGTTGAGATGGCGCGCAGCGAGCTGCGACCGGTGATCACGCTCCGGTCGACGGCGGGCACGGGCTTCGGCTACGTCACCCGCAAGAACCGGCGGAACGACCCGGACCGGATGGTGCTGCGGAAGTTCGACCCGGTGGCGGGACGGCACGTGGAGTTCCGCGAGACCCGCTGACGTTCGAGGAGTTCGAGGACGCGAAGGAGGAGCAGATGAAGCAGGGAGTGCACCCCGAGTACCGTCCGGTGGTGTTCCGGGACAGGGCGGGCGGCCTGTCGTTCCTGACCAGGTCCACGGCCACCAGCGGCCGGACGGTCGAGTGGACGGACGGGCGGACGTACCCGGTGGTGGACGTCGAGACGTCCTCGGCGAGCCACCCGTTCTACACCGGCAAGGCCCGCCTGCTGGACACGGCGGGCCGGGTGGAGCTGTACCGGCGCCGGTACGGCCTCTGATCGGGCACGGCGCGGAGGGCCCCGGGTGATCCCGGGGCCCTCCGCTCATCGACCGGCCGGCGGGGGGACGGAGACGACCAGGGTGAGGCGGCAGTCGGCGGCGCCCTCGTTGCGGTAGCTGTGGGCGGTGCCGGCCTCGTAGGAGGCGGTGGAGCCGGCCGGGATGCGGTGGGCGCGGCCGTCCAGCACCAGGGTGAGTTCGCCCTCGTCGATCCGGGCGATCTCGACGGTGCCGGCCGGGTGCGGGTCGGAGGCGTGGGTCTCGCCGGGGCGCAGGTGCCAGGTCCACAGCTCCAGCGGGCCGGGGGCCTCGATGCCGTTCAGCAGGACGCCGCTGCCGCCGCCCGGGCCGCTCCACAGCCGGACGGCCTCCTCGGCGGGGACGATCCGCACCTGGGAGGTCTCGTCGTAGTCGAGCAGCCGGGCGATCGAGACGCCGAGCGCGTCGGCCAGCCGGACCACGGTGCCGACGCTGGGGTTGGTGCGGGCCTGCTCGATCTGGACCACCATGCCGCGGCTGACGCCCGAGCGGGCCGCGAGGGCGTCCAGGGTGTGGCCGCGTTCGGTGCGCAGCCGCTTGAGGTTGCGGGCGAGGGCCTGGGTGACGAGGTCGGGTTCCGGCACGCTTGAGTCCAATATTCTGGTTGGGGCAGTTCAGTGGATTGCACTATGCTGCGGCAGCACGAGAGATCCACCGACTGTACTGCGGAGTACACCATGCTGCCCCCGTCCGTACCCCCCGGCACCGCCTCGTGAGCGCCGGCCTCGCGCTGCTGGCCAGCCTGCTCTGGGGCGTCGCCGACTACGGCGGCGGCGCGATCACGCGCCGGCTGCCCGCGCTCGGCGTGGTGGTGCTCTCCCAGACCGCGGCCGCCGCGGTCCTCGCGGTGGCCGTCACCGCCACCGGCGGCTGGGCGGACGCCGGGCCCGCGCTCTGGTACGCCGTCGCGGCCGGGGTGATCGGGCCGTTCGCACTGCTCGCCTTCTACCGGGCGCTGGCGCTCGGGCCGATGGGCGTGGTCTCGCCGCTGGCCACCGTCGGCGTGCTGGTGCCGATCGGTGTCGGACTGTTCCTCGGCGAGCGGCCCGCAGCCGTCCAGGGCCTGGGCATCGTGGTGGCGGTCGCCGGCGTCGCGCTGGCGGGCGGCCCGCAGCGCGGCGGGCCGGCGGTGAGCCGCCGGGTGCTGGTGCTCACGCTGTCCGCCGCGTTCGCGTTCGGCGCGGTGCTCGCGCTGATCGCGCACGCCAGCGCCGGCGGCGGCCTGCTGCTGACGCTGTGCGTGCAGCGGCTGACCAACGCCGCCGTCGGCATCGGCATGCTGGCCGCCGCGGCCCGCCGGGAGCCGCTCGGGCTGCGCGGCGCGGCCCGCTCGCTGCCCGCGCTGACCGCGGTCGGCGTCGCCGACGTGGCCGCCAACGGCCTGTACGCCGCCGCCACCCACCTGGGCTCGGTGGCGGTGGCGGCCGTCCTCGCGTCGCTCTACCCGGTGGTCACGGCGCTGATGGCGCGCGGCCTGCTCAAGGAGCGGCTGCTGCGGATCCAGGTGGTCGGCGCCGGCCTGGCGGTGGCCGGAACGCTGATCCTGGCGGCCGGTTGACGCGGCGTCGGGCCGCGCCGGTACCGGCCGCCGTTCCGGCTCAGGCCCCGGCGAACGCCTTGGAGCGGCGGGCGATCCGCCAGTAGGCGATCGCCGCCGCCCAGACCACCACGAACAGGCCGACGATCACGAAGCCCACGTTGTCCAGGCCGAGCCCGGCGATCCAGCCGGAGACCGGGTCGTCCAGGCCGAGCTTGTCGTGCAGGACGGCGACCAGCTCGATGGTGCCGATCACGAACGCCACCGCGATCGACAGCCCCGTGATCGTCAGGTTGTAGTACACCTTGCGGACCGGGTTGGAGAACGCCCACTGGTAGGCGAAGTTCATGAACGTGCCGTCCAGGGTGTCGAACAGGCTCATCCCCGCGGCGAACAGCAGCGGCAGGCAGACGATCGCGTACCAGGGCAGGCCCGACGCCGCGCCCGAGCCCGCCATCACCATCAGGGTGACCTCGGTGGCCGTGTCGAAGCCCAGGCCCAGCACCATGCCCACCGGGAACATCTGGCCCGGCCGGGTGATCGAACGGGTCGCCCGGCTCAGGATCCGGGCCAGGAAGCCCCGGGAGTCCAGGTGCTTCTCCAGCTCGGCCTCGTCGTACTCCCCGGCCCGCATCGCCCGGAACACCCGCAGGATGCCCAGCAGCGCCACCAGGTTGAGCGCCGCGATCAGGTACAGGAACGCACCGGACGCGGTGGTGCCGATGGTGCCCAGCACCTGATGGGTCGTCGAGTCCTCGTCCATCAGGGTGCCCGCCAGTGCGGCGCCGCCGGCCACCAGCCCGGCCATCACCACCACCATCGAGGAGTGCCCGAGGGCGAACCAGAAGCCCACCGAGACCGGACGGCGGCCGTCCGCCATCAGCTTGCGGGTGGTGTTGTCGATCACCGCGATGTGGTCGGCGTCGAAGGCATGGCGCATGCCCAGGGTGTAGGCGGTGACGCCCAGCCCCACACCGAACACCTGGGTGCCGACCTGGTACTTCTCCGGCACCACCAGGAACAGCAGGGTTCCGAACGCGGCCACGTGCAGGGCCAGGATCACCGCCATCAGGCCGGCGGTGCGCACGGTGTCCTCGCGTCGCCAGCGGAAGGACGGCAGGGGGGAGCCCGGAACGTTTCCGGGCACGGTCGAATCGGACGCGGTCATCCGCGCATCACGCTCCAGCACCTCGTGGATCACTTCGTGAGATGCCGTGGCCGGTCTCCTGGCTGACGGGGTGTTCGGCGTCGGCGCCCGGCCTTCCCGGCCGCGGGGCCAGTGGCACGAGGTGGGAGCCGACGACTCCCCGATCACAGTGGCGAGGGCCGCTCCGGACTCCTGTGACGAGCACAGTGCACCGGCTTCCCGAACACCACGGCCCGACCACCGTAGAACCGGCGGCCGGACAGCGGCAAGGGCGGGCGCACGCGCCGCCGGGTGTCGAAGATCACTCGGGCCTCGCCGCAGGCCCGGATTGCCGCCCCGATTCGGCTGTCATCAGGGCTACTTGACGCTGCGTCAGGCCATCCAGAAGAAGACGCAGGTCATCCGCTTCTCCTCCAGCGTCGCGCCGTAGTACTCGGTGGCGGTGTGCATCAGGTTCGCGGTGTACAGCAGCAGCCGGTTGTACCGGTGCGGCACGGCCAGGTCCTCGGTGAACGAGTCCGGCGGGACGAAGCGGGTACCGAGCGCGTCGACCAGGTTGTTGTGCGGGGCGACCACCGTGTTCCCGCCGAGCCGGCCGCCCGGCAGGCTCTGCCGGTAGAAGCTGGTCCCGCACCGCTTGGGGACGTTCGGGTTCAGGTACAGCACGGCGGCGTACCGGCACAGCGACCGCGAATCGGTGTGCGGGCGCGGCTCGCACTCCCCCGCCCCCACCACCTGCACGCAGTTGTGGTTGAACGTGCCGCCCTCGGCCTCGCCCAGCGCCCAGATCCGCGGCACCTGCACGGTCTCCCGCACCAGCTTCTCGACGTGCGCCAACTCGTCCGGCTCCAGGCCGGGCATCGCCCGCAGCCCGGGCCACGACTCCGGCTTGTGCGGGTAGCCCTCGTCCCAGTCGGTCCGGGCCAGGTGCCGGGCGCGCACCGCGTCCGGGTCCGGAAGCACGTCGTCCAGCACCCAGTAGTCGCGCCCCTTGGTGGGCTTGCGGTACGGCAGGACCGGCAGGGCGGGGGCCGGGCGGTAGCCCCGGAACGGTTGTGCGGACATGGACCCGACAATAGGAGCGCGTTCCGGGACCCTCGACCAAGACCCGGTCAACCTTGCGTCAAGGCTTCCCGTGGTGACGGAGCGTCAGGACTGCTGGCAGCGCGGACACCAGAACAGGTTCCGGGCCGCCAACTCCTCCGTGCGCACCGGGGTTTCGCACACCAGGCAGGGCTGGTCCTGCCGCCGGTACACGTACACCTCGCCACCGTGGTCGTCCACCCGCGGCGGCCGCCCCATCGCCTCCGGCGTGTGCTCCGGCCGGACCGTGTCGATCCGCCCCGCCGCGACGCCGTCGTGCATCAGCGCCACCAGATCCGCCCAGATCGCGTCCCACTCCGCCCGGCTCACGTCCCGGCCGGCCCGGTGCGGACTGATCCCCAGCCGGAACAGCACCTCCGCGCGGTACACGTTGCCGACACCCGCCAGGACCTTCTGATCCATCAGCAGCGCGGCCACCGACGTCCCGCTCCGCGAGATCCGCTGCCACGCGGCGTCCCCGGCCTCGCCCGGCCGCAACGGGTCCGGCCCCAGCCGGCGGTGCAGCGCCGCCTTCTCCCCCGGCGTCAGCACCTCGCACGCCGTCGGACCCCGCAGATCGGCGTAGCCCTCGTCGTTCGCCATCCGCAACCGGACCTGACCGACCGGCTCCGGGGCCTCCCCCACCCCGAACTCGTACTTGCCGTACAACCCCAGGTGCACGTGCAGCCAGTCGTCCCCGAACCCCAGGAACAGGTGCTTCCCGTGCGCCTCCGCGACCTCCAGCACCCGCCCGTCCAGCAGCGCGGCCCCCTCCGCGAAGCGCCCCTGCGGCGACGAGACCCGCACGGGCCGCCCCCCGAACCGCTCCCCGTTCAGCCCCGCCAACCGATGCACCACATGCCCCTCGGGCACCCGCGTCAACTCCTCGTCCGATCCGACCCGACACACCCCATTCTCCCAGCCCGCACCGACACGTCTCCGGCACCGGCCGACCAGCGGAAGACCCCGTCGAACGGAACCCGGACACACCCGAGCCCCACCCGTCGAAAGCCCCGCGCAGCCGAGGGCGGCGCAGCGAGAAACAGGCGCAGCCAAGCCCCGCGCAGCGGAGAAGCCCGCGCAGCCAAGCCCCGCGCAGCGGAGGGCGGCGCGCAGCGAGAAGCAGGCGCAGCCACACCTACTCACCCAGAGCCCGCGCAGCGGAACACCCCCACCGGGGAAGACCGGCGCAACCGAGCCCCGCGCAGCGGAGGGCGGCGCGCAGCGAGAAACAGGCGCAGCCACACCTACTCGCCCAGAGCCCGCGCAGCGCGAAGGCCCGCCTGGGGGATATCGGTGCGGCGAAGCCCCGCGCAGCGGAGAAGCGTGCGCAGCCGAGCGCGGTGCAGCGGGGGGACGGTGGGGGTCAGCGCTGGTGGAGGCGGGTGAGGACGGCCTGGTCGAGGGCGGCGGCGGTTTCGGGGACGGTGAGGTTGGAGTTGTCGATGATGGGGAGGCCGGAGGTGCGCCAGCCGGCCATGCGGCCGTGGATGCGGGCGACTTCGTCGTCGGAGAGGCGGCGGTTGCCGGAGCGTTCGGCGTTGCGGGTGAGGACGCGGTCGAGGCCGGGGAGCAGGACGACCGGGATCATGCCGGGCCCGATGTGGCGTTTCCAGCCGCCGAGGCCGATCGCGGGGCGGTCGGGGAAGACGGCGTCGTCGATGATGCAGGAGATGCCGTTGGCGAGGTAGTTGCGGCAGGCGAAGCCGCAGGTGCGGCGGGCCAGGCGGTACTGGGCCTCGGAGGCGGTGTTCCAGCCGGACTGCGGGTTGGCGAAGCCGGACTGGACCCATTCGCGGACGTCGTCGAGGCTGATGTGGGCGGTGGGGGTGGGGCGGCGTTCCGCCCAGTGCCGGGCGACGGTGGTCTTGCCGGCGCCGGCGGGGCCGATCAGCAGGACGGCGATCGGGCCGGTGGGCAGCGGGGCGGGCAGCGAGGGCATCCGGGGCGGCGGGGCGGGGAGTTGGACGGTGCCGCCGGTGGGGAGCAGGAAGTGGCCGGTGCCGCCGGGGGCGACCGGGGCGACGGCCGTCAGCGGGACGGTCGGCCGGTCGGGGCGGGGCGCGGTCGGCCCCGGGGCGGGGGCGGCCTGGGTGGTGGTGGGCAGCGGCGGTACGGGGTACGGCGGTTGAGGGGCCGTCAAGTACGGGGACGCCCCCGGACGGGGTGGCACCTGGCCCCCCGGCTGGTGGTTCTGCGCGTACTGGCTCACCGTCACCTCCCTGCGCCGAATGTACACGTCGGCCCGGTGGCGGGCACAAGTCCGCCACCGGGCCGCTCCGCGGTCAGCGGCTGGTCAGCTGTTCGGCCAGCGCCCGGAGGGCGAGTTCGTACGAGCCGAGGCCGAAGCCCGCGATGGTGCCGGAGGCGACCGCGGCGATCACCGAGGTGTGCCGGAAGGTCTCGCGGGTGTACGGGTTGGAGATGTGCACCTCGACGAGCGGGGCGGTGCGCTGCGCGGCGGCGTCCCGCATCGCGTACGAGTAGTGGGTGAACGCGCCGGGGTTGATCACCACGGGGGTCTTGGCGTCCGCCGCCTCGTGCAGCCAACCGACCATCTCCGCCTCGGAGTTGGTCTCCCGGACGTCGACTGCGAGGCCGAGCTCCGCGCCGAGGGCGGTGCACCGCTCGACCAGGCCCGCGTACGAGGTGGAGCCGTACACGTCGGGCTCGCGGGAGCCGAGTCGGCCCAGGTTGGGGCCGTTCAGCACCAGCACCGGAACGGGGGCGGTCATCCGGAGACCTCCGCGTACGCGGCGACCAGCAGGGACGGGTCGGGGCCTTCGAGGACGGAGGTCTTGGCGAGGCCGTCGAGGACGATGAAGCGCAGCAGGTCGCCGCGGGACTTCTTGTCGATCTTCATGGCGTCCAGCAGCTTCGGCCAGGCGTCCGCGCGGTAGGTGAGCGGCAGGCCGACGGAGGCCAGCACGGTGCGGTGCCGGTCGGCGGTGGCGTCGTCCAACCGGCCGGCCAGGCGGCCGAGTTCGGCGGCGAAGACCATGCCGATGGAGATCGCCGCGCCGTGCCGCCACTTGTAGCGCTCGTTGCGCTCGATGGCGTGGCCCAGGGTGTGGCCGTAGTTGAGGATCTCCCGGCGGCCGGACTCCTTGAGGTCGCCGGAGACCACGTCGGCCTTGACCTGGATGGCCCGCCGGATCAGCTCCGACGTGTGCGGGCCGGCCGGGGTGGTGGCGGCCTCGGGGTCCTGCTCGATCAGGTCGAGGATCACCGGGTCGGCGATGAAGCCGGCCTTGATCACCTCGGCCAGGCCGGAGACGTAGTCGTGCTTGCCGAGGGTCTCCAGGGTGCCGAGGTCGGCCAGCACGCCCGCGGGCGGGTGGAAGGCGCCGACCATGTTCTTGCCCTCGGCGATGTTGATGCCGGTCTTGCCGCCGACCGCGGCGTCCACCATGCCGAGCAGCGTGGTGGGCACCGAGATCCAGCGCACCCCGCGCAGCCAGGTGGCGGCGACGAAGCCGGCCAGGTCGGTGGTCGAGCCGCCGCCGAGGCCGACGATCACGTCGCTGCGGGTGAAGCCGGTCTGGCCGAGCACCGACCAGCAGTACGCGGCGACCTCGGCGCTCTTGGCGTCCTCGGCGTTCGGGACCTGCAGGACGATCGCCTCGTAGCCCTGCTCCGCCAGGTCCTCTCGGATCGCCTCGCCGGTGGCCTCCAGCGCCTCCGGGTGGATGACGGCGACGCGCTTGGCCTTCGGGCCGATCAGCGGGGCGAGTTCGCCGAGCAGCTGGTGCCCGATCAGCACCTCGTACGGGTCGTGGCCGTCGCTGCCCGCGACCTGAATCCGGACGATCTGGTCAGTCATGAGGGTTCTTCAGCTCCAGTGCTTCGAGTACGGCGTCGGCGACCTGCTCGGGCGTGCGGTCCTGGGTGTCGACCACGGCGGTGGCGACCTCCAGGTACAGCGGACGGCGGGCCTCCATCAGCTCGCGCCAGCGGGCCCGGGGGTTGACCGCGAGCAGCGGGCGGGGGGCGTCCAGGCCGACCCGCTTGACCGCGTCGGCGAGGGCGACCTCCAGGAACACCACGGGCAGCGGGGCGAGCAGTTCCCGCGTGGCGTCGGCCGTCACGGCGCCGCCGCCGAGCGCGAGCACGCCGGAGAACTCCGTCGCGGCGGCCGCCACGGCCGCGCGCTCCAACTGCCGGAAGTGCGGCTCGCCCTCGTCCACGAAGATCTCCGGGATGGGCTTGCCGGCGGTCCGCTCGATGTCCTCGTCGGTGTCGCGGAACGGCAGGCCGAGCCGTTCGGCGAGGACCCGCCCGACCGTGGACTTGCCACTGCCGGGCGGGCCGACCAGGACGACGACCGGAGTCATCGGACGATCAGGTTGTCGAGGTACGACTGCACGTTGCGGCGGGTCTCGGAGACGTTGTCGCCGCCGAACTTCTCCGCCACCGCGTCGGCCAGCACCAGCGCCACCATCGCCTCGGCGACGATGCCGGCCGCCGGGACGGCGCACACGTCGGACCGCTGGTGGTGCGCCTTCGCGGGCTCGCCGGTGCGCACGTCCAGGGTCTGCAGGGCGCGCGGGACGGTCGCGATCGGCTTCATCGCGGCGCGGACGCGCAGCAGCTCGCCGGTGGACAGGCCGCCCTCGGTGCCGCCGGAGCGGCCGGAGGCGCGCTTGACGCCCTCCGCGGTCGGCAGGATCTCGTCGTGCGCCTGCGAACCGGGGATCCGGGCCAGCTCGAAGCCGTCGCCGACCTCGACGCCCTTGATCGCCTGGATGCCCATCAGCGCGGCGGCCAGCCGGGCGTCCAGCCGGCGGTCCCAGTGCACGTGCGAGCCGAGGCCCACCGGCACGCCGTACGCCAGCACCTCGACCACGCCGCCGAGGGTGTCGCCGTCCTTGTGGGCCTGGTCGATCTCGGCGACCATCGCCTTCGACGCGTCGGCGTCCAGGCAGCGCACCGGGTCCTCGTCGAGCCGGGCCTCGTCGGCGGGCAGCGGCAGCACCCCGGCCGGGGCCTTGGCCGCGGCCAGCTCCACCACGTGGCTGACGATCTCGATGCCGCAGGTCTCCTTCAGGTAGGAGCGGGCGACGGCGCCGAGCGCCACCCGGGCCGCGGTCTCCCGGGCGCTGGCGCGCTCCAGGATCGGCCGGGCCTCGTCGATCGAGTACTTCTGCATGCCCGCCAGGTCGGCGTGCCCGGGGCGGGGACGGGTCAGCGGCTCGTTGCGGGCCAGGCCGGCGAGCACCTCGGGGTCGACCGGGTCGGCCGACATGACCTGCTCCCACTTCGGCCACTCGGTGTTGCCGACCATGATCGCCACCGGCGAGCCCATGGTCTCCCCGTGCCGGACACCGCCGAGGAAGGTCACCTCGTCCTGCTCGAACTTCATCCGCGCGCCGCGACCATAGCCGAGCCGCCGGCGGGCCAGCGCGTCGGCCACCATGGCGGTGGTGACCGGCACCCCGGCCGGCAGGCCCTCCAGCGTCGCGACCAGAGCGGGGCCGTGCGACTCCCCCGCCGTCAGCCAGCGCAAGCTACCCACCGAAAGCTCCTTCGTCAGCGGCCCGCACGCCGTGAACGGCGGCCGGCCCGGCGTCTCGTCCTGCCCCGGACGCGGACCGCGACGGGGCAGCACCGATCCTTTCACGTCCGGAGGGCCGCCGGGGGCCCGGTCCGCGTGGCGGACAGCGAACGTCCGCCGACGCGCACCGCAACGGCCGGCGAAACCCCAGCTCAGGACGCCAGAGCCGCCTCGCCCGCGGCCCGCATCTCGGCCAGCGGACCGGACTCGACCCCGGTGAACTGCTCGAACTGGAGCACCGCCTGATGCACCAGCAGGTCCAGCCCGCCCAGCACCGTGCCGCCGCGCTCCAGGCAGGCCGCCGCCAGCGCCGTCGGCCACGGGTGGTACAGCACGTCGAACAGCACCCCGGGCGTGCCGGTCAGCTGCGCCGCGAAGCCGTCGGTGGCGCCGACCGGCGTGGTGGAGACCGTCAGCGGCCCGGCCAGCGCCCGCGCGGAGTCCGCCCAGTCGGCGGTGCGCACCGCCACCCCGAGCCGCTCCCCCAGCGCCCGCATCTCGGCGGCCCGCTCGGCGCTGCGCACGTACACCGTCACCTCGCCGTCGCAGATCCGGCCGAGCGCCGCCAGCGCGGACGAGGCGGTCGCCCCCGCACCCAGCACCGCCGCCGACCCGACCCGCTCGACGCCGCGCTCGCGCAGCGCGTTCACCAGGCCCGGGACGTCGGTGTTGTCGCCGTGCCGCCGCCCGTCCGGGCCGAACACCACCGTGTTGACGGCGTCCACCGACCGCGCGGTGTCGCTGACGGTGTCCAGCAGCGGCAGGATCGCCCGCTTCAGCGGCATGGTCAGCGACAGGCCCGCCCACGCGGCGTCCAGGCCGGTGACGAACGCCGCCAGCCCGGCCTCGTCGACCTCGAACCGGTCGTAGCTCCAGCCGTCCAGGCCGAGCGCGGCGTAGCCGGCCCGGTGCAGGACGGGCGAGAGCGAGTGGGCGATCGGCGAGCCGAGCACGGCGGCCCGGTGCGGAGCGGTCACGGAACGGCCTTTCGAGGAGTGGGAGGTCGGTACAGGTGGACGTCGATCGGGTCCTCGGACTCGAACCCGAAGCCGTGCCGTTCGTACAGCCGCCGCGCCGGGCTGCCCTGCAGCACGGTCAGCCGGACGGCCAGGCCCTCGGCGTCGGCGGCGTCCAGGGCGGTGCGCAGCAGGGCCGTGCCGTGGCCGCGGCCGTGCAGCGCCGGGGCGAGGTAGAAGTGCTCCAGCACCAGCGCGCCGGGCTCCCGGTCGTCCGGACGGACCGCCAGGCAGCCCGCCGGCGGCGGGAACCCGGGCACCTCCAGCACCGAGGTGTGCGCGGGCCGGAACGCGTCCCGCATCCGCTGCCGGACCCGGTGCTCGTCGTACCGGCCCAGCCGTTCCAGGTCGGGCCGCATCGCCGCCGCCCGCAGCTCGGCCAGCGGCTCCAGGTCGGCGGCGGTGGCGGGGCGCAGCGTCCGGGCCGGGGCCGTCGTCACGCGGCGCCCCGGCGGGTGCGGGCCGTCCAGCGGCCCTCGCTGTGGCCGATCCGGATCGGGTGCCGGAAGCAGTCGGAGACCAGCTCGGTGGTCAGCACCTCGGCGGCCGGCCCGGCGGCCGTGACCAGGCCGTCGCGCAGCAGCAGCGCGTGGCTGGTGGTCTCCGGCAGCTCCTCCAGGTGGTGCGTGACCAGCACGGACGCCACCTCGGGGAAGCGCCGGCGCAGCCCGTCCAGGCTCTCCAGCAGCTGCTCGCGGGCCGTCAGGTCCAGGCCCGTCGCGGGCTCGTCCAGCAGCAGCAGCCGCGGCTCGGGCATCAGCGCCCGGGCGATCAGCACCCGGCCGCGCTCGCCCTGCGAGAGCGTCGTCCACGCGCTGTCCGCGCGGTGCGCGACGCCCAGCGTGTGGATCAGCTCCTCGGCGTGGTCCACCTGCTCCGCCGTCGGCTTGCGGAACGGATCCGGCTCGATCGACTGCGTCGTCCCCGTCAGCACGACCTGACGGACCGTCAGCGGCGAACGCAGCGGATGCCGCGGGTTGACGTGCCCCAGGTGCGCGCGCAACTCCCGCACGTCGACCTTGCCGAGCTGCCTGCCCAGCACCTTCACCGTGCCCGCCGTCGGATGCTCCACCGCACCCAGCAACGACAGCAGCGTGCTCTTGCCCGCCCCGTTCGCCCCGAGCACCGCCCAGTGCTCCCCGGCCCGAACGGTCAACGACACGCCCGCCAGCAGATACCGCCCGCCACGCACCACATCCACCCGCGCGGCCTCCAGCAGGGCCGGCTCCGGGGTCAGCAACGTCTCCATCCGGCTCACGCTACCCGCTCCCCCCGCCCGCCCCGCAAAGCCGTATCGACCACTGGACCCCCGCCTGTTTCGGTCAGGGTCGTTCAAATTCCGGCCATCAAAGTCAAAAGGCTTCACCTCGACGAATGGCCACCGGCACACAATCTCCCCACACGCACGTTCGTTCGTCCACCGATTGAGGAGTCGTCGATGTCCCGAGTCTTCCGTGTGCTCGCCGCCGCCGCACTGGCCCTGTCCGGTCTGTGGATCGGCGCCGCCCAGGCGAGCGCCGCCTCCCTGCCAACCTGCACCAAGCAGGACTTCTTCTTCTACAAGCCGGTGGCGGACAACGGCTCCGACAGCTGCATCATGGGCTACGGCAACCAGGGCGACGGCGTGGTGGCGCTCCAGCGCGCCCTCGCGCAGTGCAACAACATCTTCATCGGGGTCGACGGGATCTACGGCAACGAGACCAAGTCCGCCGTCATGCAGATCCAGCGCGCCGCAGGCATCACCCAGGACGGCGTCTACGGGCCCAACACCCGCAACCACATGGGCTTCCTCTACATCGGCGGCTCGACCCCGTACTGCATCTACTGACCGGGCCGGAAAACCCCGGACGGGCCGCGGCTGCGCAAGCCGTGGCCCGTCCGCGCGGCTCGGGCGGCTACTTGCAGACGCCGCGTGCCTTGTCGAAGCCCTGGCCCTTGGCGGTGCAGGCCTCCTCGACGTTCTTCAGGTGCTCGTCGTAGGTGACCGCGAAGCGGGTCTCGTTGGGGTTCATCGCGTACCAGTACACCCAGGCACCGGGAGTCGGGTTGAGCACCGCCTGGATCGCCGCGTCGCTGGGGTTGCCGATCGGGGTCGGCGGCAGGCCCTTGACGACGTAGGTGTTGTACGGGCTCTTGTTGGTCTCCAGTTCGGCGTTGGTGAAGCTGACCCGCCCCAGCGCGTACTGGAGCGTCGTGTCGAGCTGCAGCTTGCCCTGCGTGGCGTTGGTCGTCAGGCGGTTGCTCAGGGCTCGGGCCATCTTGCCGAAGTCGTGGTCGTTGTTGCCCTCGGCCTGCAGGATCGACGCCTCGGTGATCACCTCGTAGGCGTTCTTCAGGCCGACCTTCTGCGCGGCCTCGTCCAGCTTGAGGTCGTTGTAGTGCTGGACGGCGTTGGTCACCATCTGCTTGAGCAGTTCCTCGGGCTTCATGCCGTCGGTGATGGAGTACCGGGTCGGGTACAGGAAGCCTTCGAGGTTGTTGTTGGCGTAGGCGGGCAGGCCGAGGTTCCCGGCCTGGGCCTGGGCGACCTTCGCCGTGGCGCCCTTGTCGAGCTTCAGCTTCTCGTCGATCTTGGTGTAGATGTCGACGGCCTTCATGCCCTCGGGCAGGATCAGCACGTTGCCGCCGTTGGACTCCACCAGCTCCTGGACGGCCGCGGCGGCGGACATCTCGTGCTTCATGGTGTAGATGCCGGGCTGGATGCCGCGCGCCTTCGGGTTCTTCTCGTACGCGGCGGAGAAGGCCTTGATGCTCTTGACGACGCCGGCTTCCTTCAGCGTCTTGCCGATGTCGCCACCGCCCGCGCCGGAGGCGACGGTGATGTTGACGGAGCCGGTGCCGTCGCCCTTGAAGTCCGGCGGCGGGCCGAACCGCTCCTGGTACATGCCGTAGCCCCACCACCCGGCGCCGCCGGTCGCGCCGAGCAGCACCAGGGCGACCACCAGGCACGCGCCGCTGTTGCGGCGGCCGGACTTCTTGCCCTTCTCCTTGCGCTTGCGCTCGGCCTCGCGGGAGTTGTCCTGCTCGGAGAGGAAGGAGCTGCGCTCCTCCTCGTACTCGTCCTCGGCCCACTGCTCGGCGGCGTCCGCGTGCTCGTCGTACTCGTCGGGCTCGGCGGCCGGCGCGGCCTTGGGGTTGTCGAGGGCAGCGGCCTCCGCCTCCCAGTCGATGCCGTCCGGACCCGGGCCGCCTGCGGGCTCGGCGCGGCGGGCCTGCGGCGCGGGGCGCTGTCCACCGGGCTGCGGCACGCCGGGCTGTCCCGGCTGCGGCACGCCTTGAGGCACTCCCTGCTGCGGCATGCCCTGCTGCATGCCTTGGTGCGACATGCCTTGCTGCATGCCCGGCTGCATGCCCGGCTGCATCGCCTGCTGCGCCGCCGGGAACCCGTGCGGCGGCGTGCCCTGCTGCTGGACGAACTGCTGCTGGCCGCCCTGGGTGCCCATGCCCTGCTGCTGCGGGTAGCCCTGGGCGCCCATCGGCGTCTGCTGCTGCGGCAACTGGCCGGTGGGGTAGCCCTGTTGCTGGCCGTAGCCGGGCTGCTGGGGAACGAACTGCTGCCGGCCGCCCTGCGTCATGCCCGGCTGGGGCATGCCCTGCTGCGGGTATCCGTGCTGCTGGCCGTAGCCCTGCTGCTGCGGGTAGCCCTGGGCGTCGATCGGCTGCTGCTGCGGCAACTGGCCGGTCGGGAAGCCCTGCTGGGGCATGCCCTGCGGCGGGACCTGGCCGGGCTGCTGGGGCTGCTGGTACCCCTGGGGGTACTGCTGCTGGCCGTACTGGGGCTGTTCACCGGGGAACCATGCCTGGTCGCCCTGGGCGCCGTAGCGCCCGCTCTGATCAGTCATCGATCCCCTTACCGCGTCCAGGGTGTCCGTCGAACCGGCGTGCTAGTGCCGTCCGTTCTGGGAGACGTTACCGTACCGCAGCGTAGCCAACGGGCGTCACTCCCTGTTGTTCACGGGGTGGAAAGTGCGGACCCGGCGGCGCTCGGGGACGGGTTCTGTGCACGGTGTGCGTTGAACTCGTCGACGTTCTTCCGCTGTTGCTCGGCGCTGTCGGTGAAGCGGGTGTCGCCGGGCTGGACGGTCACGAAGTACAGCCAGTCACCGTCGGCGGGGTGGATCGCGGCGCGCAGCGCGTCCCGGCCGGGGTTGTCGATGGGGGTGGGCGGCAGGCCGGGGTGGGCGTAGGTGTTGAACGGGGAGTCGAGCCTGGTGTCGTCGACGGTGGTGGTGAGGGTGGAGCGGCCGAGCGCGTAGTTGATGGTGGAGTCGAGTTGCAGCGGCATGTTCCTGGCGAGCCGGTTGTAGACGACCCGGGCGACCTTGGCCATGTCCTCGGGGTTGTCGGCCTCGGCCTGGGCGAGGCTGGCGACGGCGAGCAGGCCGTACGGGGTGACGTTGTTGGCGGCGGCGGCCTCGGCGAGGGTGGCGCCGTCGAGGTGGGTGGCGGCCTCCTTCACCATCTCCTGGAGCAGGGCGAGGGGCGTGCTGTCGCCGGTGACGGGGTAGGTCGCGGGGAACAGGTAGCCCTCGGGGTGGCCGGCGGCGTCGGCGGGCAGGCCGAGGTCGGCGAGGTGCTGTTCGGCGGTGGCCTTGGTGGTGCCGGCGGGCAGGCCGAGCCGGGCGTCGACGGCGGCGTAGATCTGGGTGGAGCGCCAACCCTCGGGAATGGTCAGGGCGTTGGCGTTGGACGGGTCGAGCAGCACGTTGAGGGCGGCGACGGCCGGCATCCGCTCCTTGAGCGTGTAGGTGCCGGGGTGGATCCGGTCGCCGGCCGGGCTCTTGGCGGCGGCCTCGGTGAACGCCCGCACGGAGGCGACGACGTGCTTGGCCGTCAGGGTCTTGCCGATCTGGGTGATGCTGGCGCCCTGGGCGACCGAGACCTGGACCCGGCCGGTGCCGCTGCCGGTGAAGTCGGGGGCGGGCTTCTTGCCCTCCGGCCAGAGCAGGAACACGGCGAGCGCGGCGGCCATGGCCACGCCGACCAGTCCGGCCACGCTGAGGCAGCAGGCTGCGCCGGTGCGGAGCCGGTCGGGGTCGGGCGGTTCGACGCCGTACGGCAGGCCGGGCGGGGCGGCCTCGGGCTCGACGACGGGGGCGCCGAGGTGGCCGGGGGTCAGTCCGGGTGCGGTGTACGGGTCGGTCAAGGCGGGGCCTTCCGGCGGCGGGCATGCGATCGGGGGGGGGCGGGGGGGGGGCGGGCCCCCCGGGCCCCCCCCCCGGCGGAGATTAAAAAAAAAACAACCCCCCAACACAAAACCACCCGCGAATAGGGAGGGGAGGGGGTATAGTTGGG
>NZ_JBHWDS010000070.1:0-37944 GCF_042734615.1 Kitasatospora sp. NPDC059646 | reverse complement strand
TCTTGGGCGCCGTTTTTTTTTTTTATACCCCCCCCCCCGCCCCCCGGGGCCCCTACCGGGGCCGGGGGGGCCCCCGCCCCCCCCCCCCCCCGCCCCGCCGCTGTTCTCCACCGTCCGTCTTCTGCCGTCCGTTACCGCGTAAGGAAGCACCCCGTGACCCGCAACAACCCGCCCCGCTCCTCCGGTCGCCAGGGCCGCCCCGGCCGCACGTCCGGCGCCAAGCCCGGGCAGGTGGCGCACCCGCGGTGGAGCAGCCGGCCGGCCCGGCCCGAGGCCACCGACCGCGAGGGCAACACCGCCCGCAGCCTGCCGCCGGTGCCCGGCGAGCAGCGGCCCGCCGCGGAGCGGCCGACGGCCGCGAAGGGCGACAGGCGCGCGGGAGCGCAGGGCTCCCGGGCCGCGCAGACGGGGCAGGGCGGCAAGGGCTCCCAGGGCCCGCGGGACGGTCAGGGCTCGCGAGGCGGCCAGGGCGAGAAGAAGGCCGCGCGGCAGGGGCGCAAGCCCGGTGCGGTGCGGGCGCCGAAGGCGCTGCGGCCGGCCAAGCCGGTGCTGCGCCAGCCGTCCGGCGACCCGCTGGTCGGCGAGCGCTACGAGGTCGAGGTCGGGCCGGTCGCGCACGGCGGGCACTGCGTGGCGCGGCACGAGGGCCGGGTGCTGTTCGTCCGGCACGCGCTGCCCGGCGAGCGGGTGATCGCGCAGGTCACCGACGGCACCACCACGTCGCGGTTCCTGCGGGCCGACGCGGTGGAGGTGCTGGAGGCCGCCAAGGAGCGGATCGAGGCGCCCTGCCCGTTCGCCGGCCCCGGCAAGTGCGGTGGCTGCGACTGGCAGCACGTCACCCCCGGCGGGCAGCGCAAGCTCAAGGGCGCGGTGCTCACCGAACAGCTCGCCAAGCTGGCCGGCCTCACCCCCGAGGAGGCGCACTGGGACGGCTCGGTCGAGCCGGTCGGCGGCAAGCTCCCGGCGGGCGAGGTCCCGGCGTGGCGCACCCGCATGCAGTACGCCGTCGCCGAGGACGGCACGATCGGGCTGCGCAAGCACCGCTCGCACGACGTCCAGCCGATCGACCGCTGCCTGATCGCCGCGCCCGGCGTCACCGAGCTGGGCATCGAGTCCCGCGACTGGACGGGCGTCGCCTCGGTCGAGGCGATCGCCGCGTCCGGCTCCTCCGACCGGCAGGTGATCCTGCGGCCGCGGCCCGGCGAGCAGCTGCCGCTGGTCGAACTCGACCGGGAGACCTCGATCGCCCGGATCGACGAGCAGGACCTGTTCCACCGCGTCCACGGCCGCGCCTTCGTCCGCGAGCGCGCCGCCGGCCGCACCTGGCGGGTCTCCAACGGCGGTTTCTGGCAGATCCACCCGGAGGCCCCCGACACCCTGGTCGACGCCGTCCTCACCGGCCTCGACCCGCAGTGGGGCGAGAGCGCCCTCGACCTGTACTGCGGCGTCGGCCTGTTCGCCGGCGCGCTCGCCGACCGGGTCGGCGAGGAGGGCGCGGTGCTCGGCATCGAGTCCGGCAAGCAGGCCGTGCTGGACGCCCGGCACAACCTCGCCGCGCTGGAGAACGTCCGGATCGAGTGCGACAAGGTCGAGACCCTGCTGCCCCGCACCGGCATCACCTCCACCGACCTGATCGTCCTCGACCCGCCGCGGGCCGGCGCCGGCCGCGACACCGTCGCGCACCTCTGCTCCCTGGAGGCCCGCCGCATCGCCTACGTCGCCTGCGACCCGGCCGCCCTCGCCCGCGACCTCGCCTTCTTCCGTGAGGGCGGCTACCGCCCCGTCTCGCTGCGCGCCTTCGACCTCTTCCCGATGACCCACCACTTCGAATGCGTGGCCATCCTGGAGCCCGCCACCGGCCAGCAGTAACCCGACCGACCCCCCACCCGCACGGGCGCAGGAGCCACTCCCGCGCCCGTGCGGCGTTCCCGGACACGGATGTTCCGCTCGGGGGGATGGCGTGAAGATCCGACAGGAGTACCATCCTCGGAACGTGTGGGCGGTGTGACGCAGCGCACACGCCGATCGCCGTGCTCCGGAAGGGGAGGCCGTGCACCAGCTGACCAAGGGCGCCAACGTCGCACTGTTCGCCGAGGGGGAGGAGCCCGGGCCGGTCACGGTGGCCCTGAGCTGGGCCGATCCCACCGGCACCGGAGACGCCGACGTGTCGGTGCTGCTGCTCGGCGAGGACGGCAAGGTGCGCCAGGACGCCGACTTCCTGTTCTACAACTGCCCCGCCACCGCCGACGGTTCAGTGCAGCTGCTGGGCAAGGCGCCCACCGGCAGCGGGTCCCAGGACCGGATCCTGCTCGACCTCGGCGCTCTGCCCGCCGAGGTGCACCGGGCCGTGCTGGCCGCCAGCCGCTACGCCGGAGCCACCTTCGGAGATCTGGCCGAACTCCGGCTCACGCTGCAGGACGGCGGCGGCGAGACGCTGGTGAGCTTCGACATCCCCGAGGCCGGGGAGGAGACCGCGTTCGTCTTCGGCGAGCTGTACCGGCGCGCAGGCGAGTGGAAGTTCCGGGCCGTCGGCCAGGGCTACCGGTCCGGCCTGGGTGGCCTCGCCGGCGACTTCGGGATAAGCGTCGACCAGGGCGAGGAGACCGAGGAGACACCGGCCGCCGCGGAGCCGGCACCCGTCGCGGGGGCGCCGACGGCCGACCGGGCGCCCGAGCCGGCCGCCCCTGCGAAGCGCGCGGTGCGCACCGCCAAGAAGCGGGTGACGGTGCCGAAGGCGGTCAAGGTCGACCTGGCCGACCACCCCTCGTGGCACCAGGCCAGGCAACTGTCTCTGGTCTGAAACTGTTGAGATCGATACGCCGGCTTCCAGGGCACGCGGCCGTCGGCGACGAGCGGCCGGCACCGGTGCGGCTCACGGTCCGCAGGTACGGTGTTCGGCGTCGTCGGCAGCCGAACTGACAGTGCGGGAAGAACCGTTGACGCAGTGCGCTGCCTGCCTTACGTGGGGGCCGGTGAGAATCGGCAGCGACGGCCTGCGCGTCGGTGGCCGTACCTGGTTCCAGCAGTTCGCGCGCGGCGGTGCCGCGGCTGCCAGTCTGCGTCGACGTGCTGTGCCGGGGTGCGTGATCGCCACCCGGGCCAGCCACGCGGTAACGCTGCCCCTGGCAGGGCAGTTGAGCTTCCACGTGCCGCTCGGGTGTTGGCCACCACGGGGCGTTCCCGTTGCCCAGGCGCTCGCGCCGCAACCCGGCTCCGCGGCTGGAGCCGATCTCCGATCCCGCACCGGTGGCCGACCCGCGCCTCCTTCCCGCCGCAGTCCGCAGGCAGCTCGCGCTGTTCGAGACCCGGCGCCGGCGCGTGGAGCTGACCGAGATTCGCTGCCCGAAGGCCAGGTTCTGGCCGGAGGAAACGGAACTGGAGCAGCTGGCGCGGAAGATCGCGGCGGCGCGGAGTCTGAGCCGTCCCTGACCCAGGATGGTGATGAACCTGATCCGGGTCGCACTGGCGGTGCGGGACGCCAACCGTGAAGCGCTGGTGGACGAAGGGGTGCTCGACCAGGTCAACCTCTCCATGAAGGACGCGACCGCCGACGTCCTCGCCCGCGCCGGCCTGTTGCGGCCCGCGCAAGGCTCCGACCGACCGTGTGGCCGGTGCGTGGCTGCGAGGCCGCTACTGCCGGGGCTGCCTGGTGTACGTGCTCGAGTACGGCGGCGAAGCCGGCGCGCACACCCAGCTCACCACCCGCGCCGGAGTTCTCGGCTTCGCCCCGCACAAGCAGTCCGGACTGACGATGTGGCACGTCACCCGCCGCGGCACCGGCCGGTGTCACCGCGCTTCCTGGGCGTGCGCCGCAGTCGTACGAGAACGAGGCCTTCTCGTACGGCTGCCGCGAGCAGTCAGCGGCGGTACATCACGTAGAGGTTCCCGCCGTGGCTGAAGGCGTCGACCTCGTCCATCGGACGGATCGGGTCGGCGGCGCCGCCGGCGCCGACGTAGTGGCTCTCGCCCCAGTGGGAGCTGCGGGTGTGGGTGGCCGCGCGCAGGGTGCCGTCCTCCGCCCGCATCAAGATCCATACCTTGAACAGCTGGTGGGCGGTGAGGGCGGGACCGCAGCTGATGGGCGGCCAGTCCTGGGGCGTTTCTTCATGCCGCCAGGTGACGGAGCTGTCCGCGGTCTCCGTCCGGAACACCTCCACCCGGTTGTCGTCACTGCGCTTGGCCATGTAGACCTCGGTCGCTGCCAACCCGCCGGCGTCCCAGGCCACGCTGACGGGCCCGTACGTGCCGTAGGGGCTTCCGTCGGCACGCAGCGTCCACCCCGAGCCGGTGCTGGTGTAGGTGTGGTCGACACCATCGGCATCCAGGACCACCAGGTACAGCCGGTCGCCGGTCGCGGCGAGCGCCGGGGCCCGCAGGGTGACGGGGCAGTTGGAGATCTCCGTCGTGGGCGACCACGTCGTGCCGTCGAAGGTGGCCCACTGCGGCCGGCCGCTGTCCGGGTGCGGGAAGACGCAGTACAGCAGGCCCTGGAACGTGGTCACGGACGGCGGCAGCAGGCTCGTCCAGGAGTTGACGCGCTGGGGCTCGCTCCACCGCCCGTCCTGCAACCGGGTCTGCATCACGGCACGGTCGTCAGGCCGCACGAACAGCGCGTGCAGCACCTGCTTGTACGCGACCAGGGCAGGGGCTGAGATGGACTGCCAGGGCAGCGTGACGGGCGCGCCCCAGCTCTGGCCGTCGTGGACGACATACTCCAGCGTGCCCTTCGGGAAGGGAATCGGACTGGGAACGTTGACCTTCAGCTCGTGGTAGCCGTCGCCGTTGAAGTGCCACTGCACGCTGCCCTGGCGGGACATCTGAGCCAGGTCCCAGGGGCTGAGGTAGAAGGTACGGGTGCAGGAGACGTCGTCCTTGACGACCACCGAGAGCACGTTGAGGACCAGTTGCGTGAGGTCCCACAAAAAGCCCAGCAGTTCGCTGCGGCTGAGTTGGATGATCAGTTCCCACACAAGGCTGGCGAGGAAGTCGTCGTTCAGCTTGTGCAGGGCCTCCGCGATGCTGTCGTCGTTGCCGTCACCGGTGTCCCATTCCCAGCAGGTCACATCGAGCGTCAGGCCCAGACGGCTCATACCGAGGAACACCTCCCTGGGACGGATGGGAACGGTCGCGCCCGGCCGCGTGTCCTCACCTCCGACTTCGAGGGTGAGCAGGGGGCGGGCCTTGTCAATGTCAGAGCTGCCGCAGGAGGTCCAGCGGATCTCGTCCCGCCCGCCGGGCCACCCGTCCCCCGCCTCCCGGTGGACGTAGAAGCTCTCGAAGTCCATCGCGACCGGGACCTTCTCCCAACCCCGGTTCTCGAGCGCCGCCTGCGAACCGCCGGCCGGGCCCTCCGGCGGGCAGGCGACGCTGACACCGAAGCCCCACTCGCGCATCCCCTCGATGAACTCCGGGCTGTCGAAATCACCGCCCGCCGCCCACGCCTGCCGGTCCACCAGGGCCGTGTTCGACTGCCTCGCCCGCTCCTCGCCGATCTCCGGCAGGCCACCGAGGTAATCGGCCAGGCTGTAGCCCTGCAAAACCGGTAGGGCGGAGATGGCCCGCGGCACCCCGGCGCACGCCCCCCGCACGTCCGCCGCCTCGCGGTAGAGCCGCCCCCACTCCTTCAGCTCCGCCTCCCCCACCAGGCCCCGCAGCCCGGCGACGAGCTTCTCTTCCAGATCGGTCAGCTCCTGCCCCTGACGCAGCCGGTCCGCACCGTGCAGCAGCGCCCCCCACAGCGCATTCGCCGTGTCACCGCGTGCCAGGTTCCGGGCGGCCCGCGACGCGCCAGTCCCCGACATCAGCTCCTGGAGCCGCTCCATCCGCTCCTTCGCACTGGTGAACCCCGCGCCCTCAACCACTGGAACCACCGATCTCTCCCGCTCCGGTCACGCCGCTACCCGGCGCCACGCCCGCATGGCCACGTCGACTGAGACCGTTCGCGAGCTGACGATCTCGCCCATGGACATCATGTGCCGAGCAAGCCCCTTCTACGCTTGGTCGCACCCATATGACAGAAAGTGATCGACAGGGATCGGTGTTGAGCACGGCGCGCTCCCTGGGGGCCGGGGGTACGGTCCAACGCGATCGGACGTCCGCCCGTATGAGTGATCTCGGGCGGGGCGGCAGTCCGGCGCCGTCCCGCCGGGCGGAATTCCACCGTCTTGAAAGTCCTCGTCGAGAGGGCTGGGCAGTCCGGCCCCTCAGCGTCCGACGTGGTTCAGCATCGGAGGCTCAATGGCCGACCCAACGCGCGCCCAGTCTGCCTACATGTTCTGCGCCAAGGAGCACCGGGAGCGGGTGTCGTAAAAAAGGCCAGGCGCCTCGTTCGCAGAGGTAAACAAGCTGCTGACGGAGGAGTGGCATGCCCTGGATGATGAGGAGAAGAGGGTGTACATCGATCGGGCCGCGCGAGACAAGCGGCGAGATTCGACACCGGTGCCGGCGAGGACGGCTGACACCTCCGCGGGATCGGGTCCGGCTGCGGACACTCGGCTTCAGGATCTCCGCGGCACTTCCCTGCGCGGGCACCGCCGGTCATCGAGCTGAACGGTGAAGACGACAACTCCACCGGCGCCCTGACGCTGACCCAGTTCTCCCCCCGGCATGGGGAGGCGGACGCGATCACCGTCTCGGCAACGCCGATGCGACTGCAGTAGGGACCCTGGCGAGGAGCGTGGAGAAGGTCGCCACATGGGAGCCCTTATGCGACAGCGACATGCGGCCTGCCCACGTCTCCCGTCACCTTGTCCACCGTCGTTGATTGGGTCACGCCATGGGGTGAACCTGTCCGCTGTGCGGGTGGCGGTCCCGGGTACGCGCGGGGGCGGCCGCGAGGGTGGGGTGCGGGACGAGTCCCCGTCCCGCCTTCCTCCTCCCGAAGAGGCTTCCCATGGCTGAACTCCCGCCGATCGGCGCCGAGATCCCCTGCAGCTCGATCGCCGACGCCTCCCTGCAGATGGGGTCCGACACGGTTCAGGTGACACTGCGCGGCGGCTTCAAGCACCGCGCCGAGGCCAATCCCGACGACCCGGCCAGGAGCGTCCGCATGCGCCTGACCGGCCTCAAGTACAGCGGGGAGATCCCCGGTGACACCGTCACGCTCGAACTGGACGGCTCCGACGCCGATCCGAAGGGCCTGCTGACGCAGACGCAGAAGTTCCCGCCCAAGTTCGAACACCGCGTGGACTTGAGCACCTGCACCCTGACGTTCGCACGGCCCGGCAGCACGCTCGTGCTCACCCCGAAGGGCGATGCCGTGCTGGTCGCCCGGCTCAGCCAGTTCCCCCCTCGCGGCGACCTGTACGAGCTCGCGGCCCCGGTCGAGTTCGTCGACCCGGCCATGCCCGACAGCATCGCCGCGGTGCTGGAGAAGTTCCCCGCGAAGGTCGGCGGCCTGTAACTCGGGACGCCGACACACAGTGCAGGGGCCGGCCGAGGGCTCGGGCCCTGCACTGTGCCTGGGAGTTGCACGGCATCGGTAGACGGCCCGGGCACCAGCGCAGTGGCGCATCACCGTGTTCCCCGCGGCCGAGCGCACGCCCAGCAGCATTGCCGGCGCGGCCCTTGTTCACACCCCGCCCCGGTCGTGGGTCGGATGGAAGTCCCGCCGCACCAGCGCGGTGCTGAGCGCGTTGGTCAACCTGACCATGTCCGCGAGGCCAGGCAGCGGCACACGGGCCTTGCCCTCCACATTCCGCCCGCCGGTCGACGGCGACGGCGGTTCGCCTGCTCGGGTCGACGGGTCGTGCGCAGGCACGCACACGCGGGCAGGCCGCCGGGCGCTGACCGCAAGCAGCACCAAGACAACCAACTCCGCGATGCGAGCCGTTCCACCTGCGCGACAGTGCACCACGTTCCCTTGGCGATCCCGATCCAGCGCAAGGCCGGCCGCGAGTACGAGAACCGGGGTCAGCCGCGCTCGTACCGACCACACCTTGATCGTTCCCGCCGATAACCCATGGTTCCATTGATCCCCGGGGCCGATGGGCCTACTGCTCACGAGCCCCTGGGGGTACGACGCCGGTTGATGGAGGTCACCGCCGGGTCCGCCGGGGCGGCGAGCTGCGCGCGGAGGGTCTCGTTCTCGATGCTGAGCTCGTTGATGAGCAAGCCGTAGGTCGTGACGAGCTCTTCGAGGCCCGCGCAGTGGCTCCGGAGTCGGTCGAGCTCGTCAGGGCCCAGGGGGTCCGGTTCGCCAGCCTTGCCGGGGCCCTTGAGCTGCCGCTTCGCTTCGGCGGCCAGGGTCTGGAAGTGGTCGCGCAGGTCGGTGTGCTTTTGGGCGACGATCCAGTACTTGACCTGGGCTTCGACGGCGAGTTGGACGACGGAGAGTCGGCCTGTGGAGTGCTCGGGTGTGCCGGCGAGGAGGCGGTCAGCCGCGGAGAGAATGGCGATCCGGTCGGGAGCGGTCTCAGGCCTGGGCCATGCAGCGGTGGCGGTGTTCATCGTGCTCCTCGTCCGCGATGGTGGGTGTCGATGATGCTCTGGAGGGCTTGGAGTTCGGCGCGTTCGCGCTGGTGGCGGGGGGAAGGGGCGAGGACGTCGGCGACCAGGCGCCGCAGCTCTTCAGCCCGGGCCTCGCGTTCGGCGATGTCGCGGTCGGTGTAGGCGATGTTCTGGCAGGCGGGTCGGCAGTCGTCCTGGTCGGGCGTCTGGCGGGTGCTTCCCTGGGTGGTGAAGACCCGGCACAGGGCCTTGGCCGCGTCGTGGACGCAGGTCATGGCCCGGCCGGGGTAGATCTGCAGCAGCGGGTTGGCGACCAGGTCGCGCGCCTGCTTGGGGTTGGTCAGGACGCGGCCGGCGAACTTCGCGTTGCCCTCGCGGACCCGATGGCGGTAGCGGTGGGCCGCGGGGCCGCTGACGTGTTCGCCCGCGTCCAGCAGGCGTTCGTCCTCGGCGAGCTGGTCGAGGCGGGCGAGCCATTCCTCGAATGCGTGCTCGTCGGGGAAGCCGGACTCGTAGGTGCCCGAGTAGCCGAGGGTGACCTGGGTGTAGACGTGCGCCTACTGGATTGCGGCGGCGACCAGGCCGCGGGGCCGGCGGACGATGTGCCAGGCGAGGGTCCTGCGGAACCTGGCGGGGGTGATGGTGCCGTGCGGGTCGGGCGGGATCGCCTCGCTCAGGCCGGTGGCCTGGCAGAAGTCGTTGACCCAGGTGATGAAGGCGGCGATGTCGCGGGGCGTGTCGCGGCTGGTGCGGGCTTCGCCGGGCCGGCTGCTGAGGGCGCCGATGGGGTTAGCCGGGTCGAGGTGGACGGGGAAGAGCAGCCGGTGGTCGTGGAGGCGCTCGACAGTGTCGACGGCGCGGGCGACGACGTCGATGACCGTCCAGGGGTCCTTGCGCTCCTCGCCCTCGGGAATCTTGTTGCCGTGTGCGTCCTTCACCCCCTTGAAGTGGCGCCCGGTCAGGGTCCAGACGCCGGTGGCCTCGTCGTAGGCGCTGCAGCCGCGCTCCAGGTTGAGGACTTCCCCCGGTCTCATCCCGGAGAGGTAGGCGACCGTGATCGTCGCGGCCGTCCTCAGGAGGCGGGCCAGCTTCGGGGCCTGTTCGTAGGTGATGCGGCCGTGCCAGGGCTTGCCGTGGACCTGGCCGGTGACCGGGACATCGAGGTAGGCGGCGTCGTCGACGGCGATGCCGGAGCCTGTCACCATCGCGCGCAGGAGCGCGCCGCGCCGGCTGTGCTCGCGGAACGCGGACTCCGAGGTGTCGAGGATCCGCACCAGGTGGGGCCAGCACGGCTCCGGCTTCCCGTCCGCGCCGATCCGGCCCGGCAGTGCCTTGCCGGTGCGGCGCAGGCTGTCGAGGTAGGCGCCAAGGGGCGGCGCCAGCTGGTGCGGCTGGTTGGGCGCCGTGGGCGCGGTGCTGCCGTGGCGGGCGCGTCGTGCCCGGTCGGTGCTGCCCTGGTGGGAGAGCGCCAGGTAGGCGCGGTGGGCGGCGATGATGTCGTCGGCGAAGTCGCCGACGAAGCGCAGGGCCCAGAGCAGCAGCGGCTCCATGGTGTCGGGATGGATCCGCGGGGTCCTGTTCTCGCCACTCTGGCGGGAGGCGCCGAGCAGGTCGAAGGGGTAGTCGCCGTTCCAGGGCGCTTCTTCGGGCAGGCAGGCTTCTGCGGGGACGCGCTCCTGGTAGGTCCACAGGCGGCGGACCTCCAGCAGCAGGTCGCCCTTGGCGCCGACCGGCTTCTCCATGGCGTCCACGGCGTCGAGATACGCCTCAAGGTCGTCGTGGGTCACCTGGCCGAGCGAGGTCAGGCCGCGGCTGTCCAGCCAGAGGATGAACGCGTTGAGCTTGCTGAACCCCACGGAGATGGTCCGCAGGGCCGGCCGGTCGGCGGAGGTGTGCCGCATCGGCTTGGGCATGTCGTGGTTGATCATCTGCCAGACGTAGTGCTTGACCTGGGCGCGGAACGGCGCGGGGACGGCTGCGAAGTTGAGCGTGGTGGTCGGGATGTGGCCCTCGAACAGTCCGGGGGTCAGGTCCCAGCGCTCGTCGCGGAACACGGACAGGGTGGCGCGGCCGGCCTTGGGGTTGAGCCGGCGGCGCAGGAGGACCGGGGTGTCGGGGCCGGGCAGGGCGGTGTCGGGGAACTCCTCAGGGGCGATCGGCAGGGTCACGGCAGGTCCAGTTCTCGGGCGAGGAAGCGTTCGGCGAGCCGGCGGTGTTCGGGGGTGATGGAGTCGCGGGCCTGGGCGACGGCGTGCGGGTCGGCGCGGTCCAGAAGGTCGTCCAGCTGGGTGTGGGGCAGGGCGAACCGCTCGGCCCAGCGCAGCGGTGTCGTACTGATCCGGCGCATTGCCAGTTCGTCCCGGACCAGGATTTGCAGGGGTAGGTGGTGCGGCGCGGCCCGGGCGCACGGACACGACAGGCAGAGCATGAACGAGGCGCGGCAGGGCTGTCCGGCCGGCGCGTGCGGGCTGTTGTCGTGGTCGACGCACCCGGTCATCACGGTGTCGAGTTCCGCGGCGAGCAGGCGCCGGAGCGTGGCCGCGTCCATGCCGTGGCGGGCGGCGACCCGGGCCGGGTGCTCGGCCGCCTCGGCGACCTCCTCGGCGGTGAGGACCTGCAGGGCGGCGTGGCTCCTGGCCTTGGCGACCTCTCGGGCCAGGGCGGAGGCGACGACGCGCTGGTACTCGGCCAGGTTCCCGCGGTTGCGCAGGAGGTAGTCGTTGACGAGGGTCGTCTCGGTGTGGGCGACGGGCTCCTGGTTCAACTCGTTGTAGGTCAGCCGCAGCCGGCCCAACGTCACGTCAAGGTGGGCAGGTTGGGCGTCCGGCCCGGTGCCTGTTGCGGGGTCCGCGGGGATCCGCCTGGCCTGGGACCAGGACCGGATGAGGTTGCCGTCCGCTCCGGTGCGCAGGCCCGCGCCCATGCCTCCGCCGCCGCTGCGGGCCCACCAGACCAGCAGCCGGTCGCTTCCCAGCAGGCGGCGGGGACCTTCGGCGAGTTCGTGCAGGAGCATGAACACCCCGAACGGGGTCCGGAGCCTCTCACGTGGGTCCGGCCCCGGCCCGGCGGCTTTTGTCTCGCCCCGGCCCACTTCGGTAGGTCGACAAGCGGCCGGTCCATGTGGCGCCGGCTGCCCCGCCGGGGCTTGTCCAGCTCGACGATGGCCGAGGCGATGCCGCCGGCGTGCCCGTCCGGGCGGTGGTGTCCCGCCGGGGCTTTGGTGATCGCGCTCCCGTTCTCCCCGGTCATCGCGACCAGCAGGATCACGAACGCGGCGATCTCCAGCGCGGACAGGTGCACTGCCTCCATGTGCTCGGCGACCGTCCCCAGCTCCCTCACCCACCACTGGGGGGCGCCGCGCGGTGTGCGGGGGACGTCGGCGTGCTCCTCCACGAAGGCGGCGAGTCGGCCCCGCCGCTGCTGCTGGGGAGGTTCGCCGTCCAGGTCACCCGCCCGCCACCGGTCCGCCAGCACCTGGCCGGCGCGGATGCGGGCGGCGGCCTGCCGTACGTCGTGGCGGGCCGCGTTCAGGATCCGCTGCATCTCGGCCCGGCTGTAGGAGGGGTTCGCCCGCTCCCGGCGGCGGTTCGCGTGCTCGGGCTGGCGCTGGTTCAGGGCGGTGCGCAACTCCGGCCCCAGCCCGGGAACGGCCCGGAGGTTCTTGATCATCTCGCCCACCTGGTGCCACAGGGAGGCGTAGTTCTGCCGTTCCAGACGCCAGCCGTCCAGGTGCACCGGCAGCAGGTCCCGCGGCCTCGTCGGCGGCGTGTTCAGCGTGCCCAGGTAGGTGGCGAAGCCCCGGAAGAACCGGTAGGACTTCTCGGCCGAGCCGAGCCTGCGCAACCGCCCGCCCGCCTTGGTGCGTTGGACGAAGCCCTTCGCGAACGCCTGCTGGAGCTCCGGCGAGACCGTCAGCCGCGCGAAGTCGAAGACCTGGGCTGGCTCCTCGGCGTCCTCCGGGATGAACAGGACCTGTAGCGGCGTCTCCTCCTCGGCCCGTCGCCGCGGCCGGTATCCCGCCGGCGGCAGCGCTCCGGGGCGCCCGCCGCCCGCCGCGCTCATCGCCGACCTGCCAGCGGGTCGTTGATGACCAGCGGATGGCCGGCCAGGAACGTGGCCAGGAAGCCGTCCAGGGCGAGCCCGTGGATCTGCTGCAGCAGGAACTCGACGTCCAGCGAGACGAACGGCTCAAGATAGAACTTTTTGGTCGTTTCCGGACTGGCATGGCCGAGGATCGTCGCCACCAGCTGCCAGGTGCCCCCGAACTGCTCACGGAAGTCCTTGGCCTCCTCCTGGTCCAGGTGCGCGAACTGCTGCGAGTAGACCAGCCGCCCGACCGCGTACCACCTCAGCGCGCAGCTGTGCCGGAGCATGTGGGGCGTGCAGGACAGGCCCGGCAGGTTCATTGTGCTGATGCGGGCATTGGCCTGCGCGAACGTGTGGTGCCAGCCGTGGGGGTGCCGGGGCTGGCCGTCCTCGTTCAGCCAGAGCGCGAGCGGCTCCAGCCCCTGGGGCGTCGATCGGAACAGCCGGCGGCGTTCCTGCGGCTTCAGATCGTCCATCGCGACGACGGACTCGCGCCCGTCGGCGCCCGTCAGCCTCAGCCGCCCGCTCTCGACCCGGACGGCCCTGCGGATGTTCAGCTGGCGCTCGTAACGGCCTGCGGCCTGGGCGTTGCGCACGGCCCGGGCGCGAGCGCCCTCCACGTAGTCCAGGACCCTGAGCAGCGGTAGCCGGGCGATCCAGTACTTATGGCCCCACCGACCCTTCGCGCTCGCCGAAGCAAGCCGACAGGTGGAGAAGCCGCGGACCCCCTCGTCGGTCGGGAGTTCGGGCAGCAGGACGCTGCCCCACTCGGTCAGCCGCAGCCCTGTCGAGTAGAGGCCGTCGGCGAAGGCCGCGTCGCGCTGCTCGTTCCGCCCCCTCCATCCCCGACTCGTCCGGCCGTCCAGGTCCTTGCCGCGCAGGCCCACGTCGCGCCAGCGTGCGTAGCCCGCCGGGTCGAGCCACTTGATGTCCCGATCGCGGGCACCCCTGGGCTGGAGGTCGAAGTCGTCGAAGCTGGCCACGGGGTCCGGAACGCCGAACTCGGCCGCCGCCCAGCGGTAGAAGACCCGCAGCGAGGTTACGTTGGCGCGGAAGGTCGGCGGCTTGACGCGCCGGGGGTTCAGCTCCTCCGTCAGCCGCCACTCCTTGAAGAACTCCGCGTCCTCGTCCGTCGCGTCGTCCCACCGGCCACCGGTCGCGTTGAGGAAGTTCAGCCACAGCCGCAACGACTGCGCGTACTTGTCCCAGGTCAGGGGCGACCGCCTGCGGACCCGGCGCGACTCGAAGAAGGCGTTGATCCGCCGGTCCGGCAACCCCGTCGGCGACAGCAGGAATGGCTGCCGATCCTTCGGGCCGCGCACCCCCACCGCGTTCAACAGCTCGCGATGACGGTCCGCGAGGGTCACCGATGGTCTGACCGCGACGGACGCCAGGTCGTACCGGAAGACAATCCACTGACCAGGCATGTAGGTGGCTCTCACATCCGTGACGCTAGGCCCCGAGCAACACCAACAACAGTTGTTTAGCTAGAGACCGTAGCTGTTCTCCGTCGCCGGCCTGAAGAACGAGCTGGACCGGGAGAGCCGGGCCACCGCCACCCTGCTGTCGGTGATGGCCGAGGTGCCCGAGTTCGGCCGCCGGATCACCGCGATGTTCAACGCCCCCGCCGGTGTCGTCCAGACCTTCACCGAGACCGGCTTCAAGCACGGCGACGGCACCGTCCGCCCCGACGGCACGATCCGGGTCAGCCGGGCGGGAAAGATCTGGACCGCCCTGGTGGAGACCAAGACCGGCGGAAGCCCGCTGAAGTCCGAGCAGGTCCAGGCGTACCTGGACGTGGCGCAGCGGCACGGGTACGAGACCGTCATCACGCTGTCGAACGACCTGGCCCTGGACGGCGAACCGCCCGTGACGGTGGACCGGCGGCGGGCCCGCAAGGTCGCGCTGCGCCACCTGTCCTGGGCGGAGGTGGCGCACGAGGCGCAGCTGCTGTGCCACCACGACGGAGTGGTCAACCCGGCGCACGCCTGGCTGCTGAGCGAGTTCCTGCACTACCTGCGGCACGAGAACTCCGGTTGCCACGGTTTCCAGAACATGGGGCCGGCCTGGGTGACGGTTCGCAACGCGATCTCCGAGGGCACCCTGCGGTCCGGCGACCGCAATGCCCTGCGGGTGGTGGAGAACTGGGAGCGGCTCACCCGTCAGCTGTGCCTCCGCCTGGGCGGCGAACTCGGCGTCCCGGTCTCCCCGGTGCTGCGCGGCAAGCGCCGCACCGAGCCGTCGGTGCGCCGGGCCCAGGCGGTCGACGAGCTGGCGACGACCGGGCGGATGCGTTCCGAGCTGGCGATTCCCGGGCTGCCCGGCCCGATCGCGCTGGAGGCGGACCTGCGGACCGGCCGGATCGAGACGGCCGTCGAAGTGACCGCCGCCGAGCGGTCGCGGGCACTGACCCGGGTCCAGTGGCTGCTGCGGCAGCTCGTCGACGCCCCGGCCGAACTGCGTATCGAGGCGCTCACCGCGGACAGCGGACCCGGGCCGTGCGAACTGCTGCGCTCCCTGCGCGTCGAGCCGGGCCTGCTGGTGCCGGCCGACGGTGCGGAGATCCGTACGTTCCGGCTGACCCTGCCGTCCGGCATGGGCACCAGGCGGGGCGCGGAGGAGACCGGGTTCATCCGGAGCGTGGACACCGTCGTCGACCGCTTCCTGAGCGAGGTCGTGCGGGGGCTGAAGGCCGCCGAGTAGGCGGTCGCGAGCGTCCCGGCGATCCGGTCGGCCGGCCGGGCGGGAGAGTTGACGGATCGTCATGAGGTCGGCGGTTTTCGTGGGGGCGCGGGGGGAGAAGGGGGAGTGGGGGAGCGGCCGGTTTGCGCCCTTGTTGTGCTAGCACCTCGGCGCTAGCTTGAAGTATGGCCAAGAAGCAGCTGAACGTCAGGGTGGATGCGACCACCGCCGAGATGGCCCGGGAACGGGCCGAACAGCAGGGGATCAGCATGAACCAGTACATCGAGCGCCTGGTGCAACAGGACATGGGCGAGGCGGGGCGCAACTTCGTGGATGCCGCGGCGCAGTTCATGAAGGAGCACGAGGCGGCGTTCCTCGCCGAGTTCGGGTCGCCGAGCGAACTCCAGGACGTGCGCCGTTGAAACTTGAGGTCGACCTCTCGTGGCTGCTCATGACCGCCGAGCAGTACACGCCCGGTGACCCGCAGGTCACCGACTACGGATCGCTGCTCGCGGCGATCACCAGGCACCAGGCCGAGATCTTCGACATCGCCGTCTACCCGGAGCCGCAGGACCGTGCGGCCGCGCTGATGCACCAGCTGATCCGGGTCCCCGCGCTGGAGCGCAACAACGAGCTGTTCGCCACCGCCGTGGCGTACGCGTACCTGGTGGCGAGCGGCTGCCGGGTGGCGACCACCGCGCGCGAGGTGCGCAGCCTGGCCCGGGCGATCCGGGAGGGCAAGATCGGCATCACCGGGGTTTCGGAGCGGCTGGCCATGTGGGTGGTGGACGAGGCGGAGGAGGAAGAGGTCGGCGACGACGGCGACGAGTGAGCCGCCGGCGCGGTCGGACCGCAGGTCAGGGGCAGGGAGAGCGACGAGGCGTCCGCAGCCGGGATACCCTCGACGTTCCCCCGGCCCCTGACGATCCCGCGAGGATGCGACCGAGTTGCTGCAGGACATCGAGCCCTACCTGGTCTGCCCGCACTGCGCCCGCCCACTGACGCTGGACGGGCGCACGCTGCGCTGTCCGCAGGGCCACAGCTTCGACCAGGCCCGGCAGGGCTACGTCAGCCTGCTGGCCGGCGACGCGAAGGCGGGCACCGCGGACACCGCGGAGATGGTCGCCGCCCGCAGCGAGTTCCTGGCGGCGGGCCACTACCGCCCGCTGGAGCGGGCGCTCGCCGGGGCCGCGGCCGGGGTCGCCGAGGACACCGGCCTGGTGGCCGACCTGGGCGCGGGCACCGGCCACTACCTGGCGCGGGTGCTGGAGGCGCGGCCGGGCGCGGCGGGCGCCGCCCTGGACCTGTCGAAGTACGCGCTGCGGCGCGCCGCGAAGGCGCACCCGAGGATCGGCGCGGTGGTGTGCGACGCCTGGCGCCCGCTCCCGCTCCGGGACGCCGCGGCGGACGTGCTGCTGAACGTGTTCGCGCCGCGCAACGGCCCGGAGATGCGCCGGGTGCTGCGCCCCGGCGGCCGGCTCCTGGTGGCCGCCCCGACCTCCCGCCACCTGCGCGAACTGGTCGGCGCCCTGGGCCTGCTGTCGGTGGACGAGGACAAGGACCGGCGGATCGAGGAGAAGCTCGGCCCGTGGTTCGCGCCGGTGGGGCGCACGGACGTGGAGTTCGCGCTGCGGCTGTCCCGGGCGGACGCCGCCGCGGTGGTCGGGATGGGCCCGAGCGCCTGGCACACCGACCCGGCCGCGCTGGCCGCCGCACTGGACGCGCTGCCCGAACCGGTCGAGGTCACCGGCTCGGTACGGATCACCGCGTACGAGTGACGCGCCGCCGGAGCGACCCCGACGGTTGGGACTCGAAGGGGTGAAAGGGCGTCAGGAGAGACGTTTCTCCAGCTCAGTGCGGGCCTAGAGTGCACCGGGTGACCAGCGAAGCCCCCTTGGCCCCGCCCCCGGTCGGGCCGTCCGACCGCTCCTCCGCCCTCCCGGGCCGGCGCCCGCCCGCGGAGCCCGCCACCCAGGTGAAGCGCCCGACCGTCGAGGAACTGCGGCTGACGTCCTTCAAGTCCTACCGCCGCGCCACCCTGCCGCTGTCGCCGCTGACCGTGATCCACGGACCGTCAGGAGCCGGCAAGTCCAACGCGCTGGACGCCCTCGGCGTGCTCTCCCGGCTCGCCCTCGGTGAGGAGATCAGGCCCTCGCTGGACGGCACCGGCAGCGCCGGCGGCCCGCTCGCCGTCCCCGTGCGCGGCGGACTCGCCGGCTGCGTGCCGCACGGGCGCAACGCGATCATCCTGGGCTGCACCGTCCGCTCCGCCGTCGGATCGATCCGGCTCGAAGTGGTGGTGCGCACCGACGAACGGGTCCGGATCGCCCGCGAATGGCTCACCCTGGACGGCCGGACCCTGATGGAGACCGGCGAACAGGACCTCGCCCGCGGCCGCGTCAACGTCACCTGGCACAACGACTCCCGGCAGGGCGACATCCGCGCACCCCTGTCCAGCGGCACCCTGATCACCGCTCAACTTCCCCTCCGCGTCGCGGGCTCCTCCAACGGCGAACGCAAGGTGCTGGCCGCCTCCGAACAACTGCTCACCTCGCTGCGCGAAGTGTTCGCCCTGCACCCGGTGCCCGCCGCGATGCGCGGCTGGGCGCGGCCCGAACCGCACGCCCGGCTGCTCGGCACCGCCGCCAACATCTCCGCCGTCCTCGGCCGCCTCAAGCAGGAGTGCCAGCGCCGCTGGGCCCGACTGCTGCGCACCGTCCAGGCCGCCGCCCCGCACCCGCTGCTCGGCCTGGACGTCGCCCGCCGCGGCGAGGGTGCGCAGCAGCGGCTGATCGCCGTCTTCGACGAGGGCGTGCTCGGCCGCACCGGTGCCGACCAGGCCTCCGACGGCATGCTGCGACTGCTCGCCTTCGCCGCCGTCCTGCTCACCGGCGCCGACGTCATCGACGTCGACCCGGCCGCCGAAGTGCCCGACGCGCACCGCCAGTTGGTGCTGCTCGCCGAAGACCTCGGAGCCGGCCTGGCGGCCGACCAGATCGCCGCGCTGCTGCGACTGGCCCGCGAAGTCACCGGCAAGGGTGACATCCGGCTGCTCGCCACCCTCCAGGACCCCGGCCCGGCGCTCGGCCAGGACGGCGTCGACCTGGTCGAGTGCCGCCGCGATCCGGCCACCGGCCACAGCCTGCTGCGCCGCACCGAACCCGCCGCCCGGGTGCCCGTCCAGGGCACCGCACGGGGCGAGGCCCCGATGGTAGACCTGGGGGAATGAGCGACGATCTGACGGTGCCCGAACTCCAGCGGAGACTGGCCGAGTTCGCGGCCGCCCGGAACTGGCAGCCGTTCCACACCCCGAAGAACCTGGCCTCGGCACTGACCGTCGAGGCCGGCGAGCTGCTGGAGATCTTCCAGTGGCTGACGCCCGAACAGGCCGGCGCGGTGATGGCCGACCCCAACACGGCGCACCGCGTCCGCGACGAGGTCGCCGACGTGCTGGCCTACCTGCTGCAGCTGTGCACCGTGCTGGAGGTGGACCCGCTGCGGGCGCTGGCGGAGAAGATCGACCGCAACGAGAGCCGGTTCCCGGCGCCCTGAGGCCGCCCGCGGCGCGGCCGGCCGTGTTCCCGGCGCCGTGTTCCCGGCGGGCGGAGAAATCATCCGGTTTTCCCTCCTGCGGGCGACCCGGGTTTTCCACAGGGCGGGGTTGTCCACAGGCGCGGCGAATCCGTTGGGAACGCCCGGCCGACGGCGGCACGCTGAGCCCCTGACCGACCGCCGACGGACGGCGGCGGGGAACGAGGGGAGCGCACCGTGGAGGCACTGCGACTGATCAGGACCGTCCGGCAGGCCCTGGCCGAGGCCGGGGCCACCCCGGACATCCTGCACGGGGCCTGGCAGTCCGGACTGCTCACGGAGGCCGTCGGGGCCCGGATCGCCGACCACGAGGGCGAGGAGTTCGCCACGCTCGGGCAGTTGCTGTCCGAGGCCGGCGCGCACACCGCGAGCTGCCTGCGGCAACCGGGCAGGGCCGCCCCCGACGCCCCGGACCGGCCCGGCGACCCGGACAGTACGGGCGGTACGGACGGCACGGGCGGTCCGGACGGCACGGGCGGCGGTACGGGGTGCCCGCCGGGCGTCCGGTCCGGCCCCGCACTGGTCGAGCGGCTCACCGAACTCGGCGAGCTGGAGCCGGTGCTGGTGGAGCTCGCCGGGCTGCTGGCGGAGGCCGGCGAGAACCTGGTGGTGCTGGCCTGCGGCGCCGACACCGAGAGCCTGTACTGGAGCTGCATCGACGGGCTCGACGCGAACTCCGAATGCCGCGACCTGGTGGCCGAGTTGCTGCGCGAGCAGCGGCGGGCGACGGCCGACGGAGCATCACCGGACGGCACCGGGGCCCCGGTTGCGGAGCAGCGCGGGCCGGTGCCGAAGGGGGGAGTCGTGCCGGAGGGCGGGCCCGTGTCGGAGGGCGGAGCGCCACCGGGCGGGGCCCGGCGGGACGAACCGAGGCTCGTGGTCCCGCTGGGCCCGCCGATTCCGGCGTCCTGCGCTCAGCCGAGGGCGGAGCCGTCCGGCTCACTGCGCGGCCCGGACTCCCGCAGGTCGGAGTCGAGTCCGGCCAGGTCGGTGTTGATCGAGGCGAGCAGTTCCTGCATCTGCTCCAGCAGCGACTTGGTGGTGACGGGCGCGCCGCCCGTGGGCGTGCCCGGAGTGGGCGGCTCGGTCCAGGGCTCGGACATGAGGGGGCCCCTTCAGCTCGGTGGTGCGGTGTGAAGCGCCGGGTGTCGACGCCGCCCGTCCAACGAGTCCCCGCCGCGCACGGTCACCCCGGACCACCCGTAGCGGGCCAACCCCCGCGCGCGGTAAGCCCCAGGGGTGAGCCGAGTTTGCGAGCCCGGCCCCCGCTCGGCTACGGCGCCGAACGGGGGATGGCGCACACGGACCACCGCGGCGGCCGCAGCGCGGCCGCCGAGCGCACCGGATCTGACAGGAGGTCAGTTGTGCGCGTGCAGGTCCGCATTCAGACCGCCCCACGAGCCGGACCGGGCGATCACCTCGACCGCGCCGGACTGCGAGTTGCGGCGGAACAGCAGGTTGTCCTGACCGGACAGCTCCACCGCCTTCGCCACGGTGCCGTCCGGGGCGGTCACGCGGGTGCCGGCGGTGACGTACAGGCCCGCCTCCACCACGCAGTCGTTGCCCAGCGAGATGCCGATGCCCGCGTTGGCGCCCAGCAGGCAGCGCTCGCCCACCGAGACGACCTGCTTGCCGCCGCCGGAGAGGGTGCCCATGATCGAGGCGCCGCCACCGATGTCGCTGTGGTCGCCGACCACGACACCCGCGCTGATCCGGCCCTCGACCATCGAGGTGCCCAGGGTGCCGGCGTTGAAGTTGACGAAGCCCTCGTGCATCACGGTGGTGCCCTCGGCCAGGTGCGCGCCCAGGCGGACCCGGTCGGCGTGCGCGATGCGCACCCCGCCCGGCGTCACGTAGTCGGTCATCCGCGGGAACTTGTCGATCCCGTACACGGCGAGCTGCCCGCCCTGCGCGCGCACCGCCAGCCGCGCCTGCTCCACGTTCGCCACCGGCACCGGGCCGATCGACGTCCAGGCGACGTTCGCCAGCAGGCCGAAGATGCCGTCCAGGTTCTGGCCGTGCGGCTTCACCAGACGGGAGGAGAGCAGGTGCAGCCGCAGGTAGACGTCGTGCGCGTCCAGCGGCTTCTCGTCCAGCGAGGAGATCACGGTGCGCACCGCCACCACCTCGACGCCGCGCCGCGCGTCGGTGCGCAGCGCCTCGGCGGCGCCGGGGCCGAGCGCCCGCTCGGCCTCCTCGGCGCTCAGCCGGACAGTGCCGGACGGGCCGGGGGCGGCGGCCAGTTCGGGAGCAGGGAACCAGGTGTCGAGGACGGTGCCGTCGGCGGCGACGGTCGCCAGGCCGGCGGCCACCGCACCGCTTGCGGAAGTGGAGGTCTCAGCAGTCACATCCCGCACGTTAACCAATCGGGGCAAGGGCTGACCAACACGCTCACCGGACGGACAAAACCTGATGCCCCCGGACAACCCCTCCGGCCATACTCGACCGGGTGTTCGTATCGATCTCCACCACCGGCACAGCCGAGCATCCTGCCTCCGACCTGGGCTTCCTGCTGCACAAGCACCCCGACAAGGTGCAGCGGTTCGCGACCGCGCACGGCACCGCGCACGTCTTCTACCCCGAGTCCGGGGAGCGGACGTGCACCGCCGCGCTGCTGCTGGAGGTCGACCCCGCCGCGCTGCTGCGACACGGCCGCGGCAAGGGCCGCTCCGGTTCGCCCGACCTGGCGCTCGCCGAGTACGTGAACGACCGGCCCTACGCCGCGTCCTCGCTGCTCGCGGTGGCGCTGCGCACGGTGTTCCGGTCCGCGATGAAGGGCGAGTGCACCCACCGCCCCGAACTGCCCGGCCGCGCCCTGCCGTTGCGGATCGACCTGCCCGCCGTCCCGGTGGCCGGCGACGGGCCGGCCCTGGTGGAGCGGCTGTTCGCCCCGCTGGGCTGGCAGGTCGAGGCCGAGCCCGTCCCGCTGGACGAGTCCTTCCCCGAGTGGGGCGACTCCCGGTACGTGCGGCTCCGCCTCACCGGCGCGCTGCGCCTCGCCGACGCCCTGCAGCACCTGTACGTGCTACTGCCGGTGCTGGACGGCGCCAAGCACTACTGGGTCGCGCCCGACGAGGTCGACAAGCTGCTGGCGGCCGGTCAGGGCTGGCTCGCCGACCACCCCGAACGGGCCCTGATCGCCCGCCGATACCTGTCCCGCCGCTGGTCGCTGACCAGGCTCGCCATGGAACGCCTCGCGATGGCGCGCCTGGCCGAGGCCGACGACCGCGAGGCCGAGGAACTCGACAACGCCGTCCCCGCCGACGCTCCGGAGGAGGTGAACACCGCCGCCGGCCCGACGGACGCTGCCTCCGCTGACGCCGGGTCGACTCCGGCGCAGACGGACCCGACCGCCGAACCGGTACCGGGAGACGCTGTCGACCCCGCCGACCCCGCCGACCCCGGCGCTGCCGGGCCGGCCGACGGGGAGCCCGGGCGCGGCGAGTCGCTGGCCTCCCAGCGGCGCACGGCGATCCTGGCCGCGCTGGCCCGCACCGGCGCCGCCCGCGTGCTCGACCTGGGCTGCGGGCAGGGCGAGTTGATCGGTGCGCTGCTCAAGGAGCCCCGGGTGTCCGAGGTGCTCGGCGTCGACGTGTCCTCCCGGGCACTGGCGATCGCCGCGCGCCGACTGCACCTGGACCGGATGTCGGAGCGTCAGGCGGGCCGGGTGCGGCTGGTCCAGGGTGCGCTGACGTACACCGACGCCCGGCTGAAGGGCTACGACGCGGCGGTGCTGTGCGAGGTGATCGAACACCTGGACCTGCCCCGGCTGCCCGCGCTGGAGTACGCCGTGTTCGGCTCGGCCCGCCCCGCCGCCGTCGTGGTCACCACGCCGAACGCCGAGTACAACGTGCGCTGGGAGAGCCTGCCCGCCGGGCACCTGCGGCACGGCGACCACCGCTTCGAGTGGAACCGCGCCGAGTTCACCGCCTGGGCCGAGCAGGTGGCCGACAGCTACGGGTACACGGTCGGGTTCGAGCCGGTCGGCCCGGTCGATCCCGAGGTCGGCGCGCCCACCCAGCTCGCCCACTTCCGCCTCGCCGAACCCGCCACCACGGCCGGGGCCACCGCCACCGCATCCATCAGCGCCGCCGCATCCACCACCACTGCAGTAGCCGAGACCGCCGCAGCAGCCGAGACCGCTACTGCGACCACCACCGCCACTGCGACCATCACCGCCCCCGGCAGCACGACCGCCGACCGAACCGACAGCCCGTCCAACGATCCCGCCCTGGAAGGGAGCGCGAACCGATGACCACGGAAACCCCGGAAATCGGGACTCCGGAGCCCGGCACCCCGGCCGGCCGGCGCCTCCCCGTCACCGACGTCTCGCTGGTGGTGCTGATCGGCAGCACCGGCTCCGGCAAGTCGACCTTCGCCCGGAAGCACTTCCTGCCCACCCAGGTGATCTCCTCCGACTACTGCCGCGGGCTGGTCTCCGACGACGAGAACGACCAGTCCGCCTCCGCCGACGCGTTCGACGTGCTGCACTACATCGTCGGCAAGCGGCTCGCGGCCGGCCGGCTCACCGTGGTCGACGCCACCAACGTCCAGCACGACGCCCGTCGGGCACTGGTCGCGCTGGCCCGCGAGCACCACGTGCTGCCGATCGCCATCGTGCTCGACGTCCCCGGCGAGGTGTGCGCCGAACGCAACCGGGCCAGGCCGGACCGGCAGCTGCCGCCGCACGTGATACCCCGTCACCAGCGCGACCTGCGGCGCTCGTTGCGCGGCCTGGAGCGCGAGGGCTTCCGCAAGGTCCACGTGCTGCGCGGGGTCGAGGAGATCGAGCGCGCCGAGATCGTCCCGGAGAAGCGGTACAACGACCTGCGGCACCTGACCGGCCCGTTCGACATCGTCGGCGACATCCACGGCTGCCGCTCCGAGCTGGAGACCCTGCTCGGCCGCCTCGGCTACCGGATCGCCCGCGACGAGCAGGGCCGCGCGGTGGACGCCGCGCACCCCGAGGGCCGCACCGCGGTCTTCGTCGGCGACCTGGTCGACCGCGGCCCGGACACCCCGGGCGTGCTGCGCCTGGTGATGGGCATGGTCGAGGCCGGCCACGCCCTCTGCGTCCCCGGCAACCACGAGAACAAGCTCGGCCGCTGGATGGGCGGCCGCAAGGTCACCGTCTCGCACGGCCTGCAGGAGTCGATCGACCAGCTGTCCGCCGAGAGCGACGAGTTCCGGGCCAGGGTCCGGGAGTTCATGCGCGGCCTGGTCAGCCACTACCTGCTGGACGGCGGTGCGCTGGTGGTCTGCCACGCCGGCCTGCCGGAGAAGTTCCACGGCCGGGCCTCCGGCCGGGTCCGCTCGCACGCGCTGTACGGCGACACCACCGGGGAGACCGACGAGTACGGCCTGCCGGTGCGCTACCCGTGGGCGGAGGAGTACCGCGGCCGCGCCCTGGTGGTCTACGGCCACACCCCGGTGCCGGTGGCGAGCTTCCTCAACAACACCATCTGCCTGGACACCGGCTGCGTCTTCGGCGGCAGCCTCACCGCGCTGCGCTACCCGGAGCGGGAGATCGTCGCCGTCCCGGCCGAGCAGGAGTGGTACGAGCCGGTCCGCCCGCTGCGCGCGGACGCGCCCGGCGGCCGGGAGGGCCGCCCGCTGGACCTCGCCGATGTGGCCGGCCGCCGCGTGGTGGAGACCGCCCGGCTCGGCAACGTCGCCGTCCGGGAGGAGAACGCCGCCGCCGCGCTGGAGGTGATGAGCCGCTTCGCGCTGGACCCGCGGCTGCTCGCCTACCTGCCGCCGACCATGGCGCCCTCGCCGACCTCCCGCCGCGAAGGCTTCCTGGAGCACCCGGAGGAGGCGTTCCTCGCCTACCGGCACGACGGGGTGCGGCAGGTGATCTGCGAGGAGAAGCACATGGGCTCGCGCGCCGTCGTCCTGGTCGCCCGGGACGGCGCCGCCCTGGACAAGCGTTTCGGCCTGCCCGGCCCCGGCGCGATCTGGACCAGGACCGGCCGCGCCTTCCTCTCCGACGAGCGGCTCACCGGCGCGATCCTCGACCGACTGCGCTCCGCCGCCGAGCGGGCCGGCCTGTTCGACGAACTCGACACCGGCTGGCTGCTGCTGGACGCCGAGCTGATGCCGTGGTCGCTGAAGGCCGTCGAGCTGCTGCGCCGCCAGTACGCCGCGGTCGGCGCGGCCGCCGGCGCCGCCCTGCCCGCGGCGCTCGACGCCCTCGCCGCGGCCGCCGCCCGCGGCCTGGACGTGGCGGAGCTGACGGACCGCCAGCAGGAGCGCGCCGTCGACGCGCTGGCCTTCACCGAGGCGTACCGCCGCTACTGCTGGCCGACCGAAGGGCTCGACGGCATCCGGCTGGCCCCGTTCCAGCTGCTCGCCGCCGAGGGCGCCAACCTGGCGCTGCGCCCGCACACCGAGCACCTCGCCCTGATCGACCGCCTGGTGGAGGCCGACCGGCAGTACGCCGAGGGGGCGGACGGCACCCCCCAGGTGCTGCACCGCACCGGGCGGATGCTGGTCGACACCGAGGACGAGTCCTCGGTCGCCGCCGCCGTCGCCTGGTGGGAGGAGCTGACCGGTGCGGGCGGCGAGGGCGTCGTCGTCAAGCCGGTCGAGCCCCTGCACACGGACGCCACCGGGCGGCTGGGCCAGCCCGGCCTGAAGGTCCGCGGCCGCGAGTACCTGCGGATCATCTACGGCCCGGACTACACCCGGCAGTTGGAGCGGCTGAAGCAGCGCTCGCTCGGTCACAAGCGCTCCCTCGCCCTCCGCGAGTACGCGCTCGGCCTGGAGGCGCTGGACCGGCTGGCGGCCGGCGAGCCGCTCTGGCGGGTGCACGAGGCGGTGTTCGCCGTGCTGGCCCTGGAGTCCGAGCCGGTCGACCCCCGGCTGTGACCCACCGGGCGGCGCACCCGGCGGTTCCGCCGCGGGACGGCGGGGCCGGCGGGGGGCGTGCGCCCGGCGGGGCCGTCGTGGGGCGTGCGCCCGGCCGGGCCGCCGCCGGTACTGCGCCCGGTCGGGGCCGCGCTGCATGGCGGCGCCCGACCGGGCGTTTGCATGACTATTCCACCACTCGTATACACTTCCCGTCTCAGTCCGTTGACCGACCCAGGAGACCGGTATGGCGTTCAACCTCCGGAACAGGCACTTCCTCAAGGAGCTCGACTTCACTCCCCAGGAGTTCCGCCACCTGGTCGACCTCGCCGCGCAGCTGAAGGCCGCCAAGTACGCCGGCACCGAGCAGCCGCGGCTGCGGGGCAAGAACATCGCCCTGATCTTCGCCAAGACCTCGACCCGCACCCGGTGCGCGTTCGAGGTGGCGGCCCACGACCAGGGCGCGTCCACCACCTACCTGGACCCGGCCGGCTCGCAGATGGGCCACAAGGAGTCGATCAAGGACACCGCCCGGGTGCTGGGCCGGATGTTCGACGGCATCGAGTACCGGGGCGACGGCCAGGAGATCGTCGAGGAGCTGGCCGCGCACGCGGGCGTGCCGGTCTGGAACGGCCTGACCGACGAGTGGCACCCGACCCAGATGCTGGCCGACGTGCTCACCGTCCAGGAGCACTCCGCCAAGCCGCTCGCCGAGACCACCCTGGCCTACCTCGGCGACGCCCGCTCCAACATGGGCAACTCGCTGCTGGTCACCGGCGCGCTGCTGGGCATGGACATCCGGATCGTCGCCCCGGCGCAGCTGTGGCCCGCCGACGACGTGCAGAAGGCCGCCCACGCGCTGGCCGAGGCCAGTGGCGCCCGGATCACCCTGACCGAGGACGTCGCGGCGGGCGTGGCCGGCGCGGACTTCCTGTACACCGACGTGTGGGTGTCGATGGGCGAGCCCAAGGAGGTCTGGGCGGAGCGGATCGCCCTGCTGAAGCCCTACCAGGTCTCGATGGACACGGTGCGCGCCACCGGCAACCCGGCGGTCAAGTTCCTGCACTGCCTGCCCGCGTACCACGACCTCGGCACCGAGGTCGGCCGGCAGATGTTCGAGCTCACCGGCATGTCCGAGCTGGAGTGCACCGACGAGCTCTTCGAGTCGGCGCACTCCGTGGTCTTCGACCAGGCCGAGAACCGCCTGCACACCATCAAGGCCGTGATGGTGGCCACCCTCGGCTCCTGACCCCGGTCAGGGCCGGGGCGCGACTCAGAAGTCGACGTCCACGCAGGCCACCCGGTCGGCGGCGGCGTGCGCCCCGGCGCCGGGGCCGGCGTGCAGCACCAGCGAGTGCGCCTCGCCGGAGCGGAACTCCCACGGGACGGTCGCCGAGGCGCGCCCGGCCCCGCCGGCGTCGGTGCGCAGCGTCATCCGCACCTCGTTGTCCGCGGCGTCCGAGCCCGCCACCTGCTGGTAGTGCGGCCCGGACGCCGCCGGGTCGGTGCCGCAGTAGCCCGTGTGCACGTGCGCCGGGAACTCGTGCGACCCGGCCGCCCCGGTGAGTTCCACCGTGACGGTGGTCCGGCCGCCGGCCCGGTGGACGGTGACCCGGGCCTGCGAGCCGTACGGCACCAGGTCGGGGGCGTGGGTGACCGCCCGGGCCGGGACGATGCCGTCCCCCCGGTCGAAGGGGGCGTCGACCACCTGGTCGGGAGCCGCCCCGGCCGGCGCCCCGCCCGGCCCCGGTGCGTCGGGCGGGCTGATCGGCAGCAGGGCGAGCGGCACCAGCAGCGCACCGGTGGCGGAGGACAGGGGCATCGCGGACCTTCCGACGGGTCGTCAGGGGACAAGCCCACCGTGGCCGCCCCGGGCCCCGCCGCGCACGCCGCCGTGCCGCAGCCGCACCCGCAGTCACCCGTACGAGGACTCCGGATCGGGCACAGGTCCGGATCGGGCAGAGCTTCGGGTCGGGCAGAGCTTCGGTCGGGCACTGGTCCCGGTCGGGGCCGGGCACGGGGAGTCGACGGGGCGTCAGCCGGCGGCGGTGATGCCGCGGATCTCGCAGCGCGGTCCGCTGGCGCGCATCAGCCGCAGGTCGGCGGTGATCAGCGGGGCGCCGCAGTGCTCGGCGACCGCGACGTACGCGGCGTCGTCGGGCGTGAGGTTGTCCTTGAGCTCCCAGACCCGGCCCAGCAGCGGGGCGACCTCCACCTTGCGGATCGCCAGGTCCGGCAGCCGCCGGGCGACTTCGGCCGCCTGCTCGGCGGTCACCTCCTTGGCGAGGTAGAGGCCGCGAAGCGACTGCATCACCTCGATCAGCACGTGTTCGGGCGCGACCCAGTCCGGGTCGGCGGCCAGCGCGGCCCGGGCCGCGGCCCCCCGCGGTCCCTGGTCGGCGAGCGAGAGCACCACCGCAGAAGCGTCCACCACGATCACCCGCCCACGGTAGCCCGCCGGTCCGGAGCCCCGGTACGCGGGTCGCCGACCGCCGCCGCCGGCCGTCCGGCCACGCCCCCTGCCGCCGACAGTCCGGTCACGCCGACAGTCCGGTGACGCCGGCCGTATCCGGTCACGACCGCCGCCCGGCCGTCCCCGCTAGGGCGAACTCGGAGTCGCACTCGGAGTCGTGCTCGGCAGCGAACTCGGCAGCGAACTCGGCCGGACGTCCGAGCGGGGCAGCGGGTTGAGGGCGGGGTCGCTCTGCATCCGCAGGGCGGCGTCCTCCGCGGTCCGCCGGTCGATGACGGGCTGCCAGTCCGGGTCGAACACCCACTTCGACAGCTGGCTCCGGGTCACCACGGGTTCCTTCCCTTCCACGCCGGTGGCCCGCATGACGATCTGGACGCCGTCGGCCCGCAGCAGCTCCGACAGGTGGCTGATCTGCGCCTCCCCGTCGCGCCTGGTGGAGACGGTGCCGTGCGCGCCGCCGGTGCTGCCGATCGGCTCGCACTTCTCGGCGACGGGGCGCCGGTCGCACGCGAACCCGCCCGACGGCTGCTGCTGCGGGCCGGGCGACACCACCTGGACTTCGAGGGTGCCGGTCTCCCCGGTGTCGCGGTCGTGCAGGCGGACCGTGACGGTGGTGCGCACCGTCGTGTTCGAGGGGGAGCCGTCTCCGTCCCAGCCGTCGACGACGAGTCGGGGGCCGAGCAGCTCGTGGAGCGTGATCATGGCGGCGGAGCCGGTCAGCGGCACCCGGTCCGGCGGCAGGGTGGTCTGCGCGGTGGGGGCGGGCGCCTGCGGGGTGCCACGGTCGCCGGTGGCGGGCGGGACGGCGGTGGCGGGTGTGCCGGGGCGCAGCAGCAGCCCGCCGGCGACGGCCAGCCCGGCGACGGCGGCGACCGCGCCGGTGAGCGCGGCCCGCCGCCGCAGCCGGAGGGCGCCGCCCCGGGCGGTGGCACCGGCGACGAGCAGGCCGAGGTCGGGCGCGGCGTCGCCGACCGCCCGCTCGAACACGTCGCTCAGCTCCTGCTCGGGCATCGGGGGTGTCTCGCTTTCTGACGGCCCGTCGGTCGGGGTGCGGTGGGGGAGGGGCCCGGGGCCGGTCACGGGACCAGGGTGTCCAGGTGCGGGGCGAGCTGGCGGCGGAGCCGGGTGAGGGCGCGCAGCGCGCGGACCCGGACGGTGCCGGGGGCGAGCTGGAGTTCGGCGGCGGTCTCCTCGACGCTGCGGTCCTCCCAGTAGCGCAGCACCAGGACGGCGCGGTCCTTGGGGGGCAGTTCGGCGAGTGCGGCGAGCAGGGCGACGCGCAGGGCCGGGTCCTGGTCGGGGGCGGCCTGTTCGGGGAGGAGGTCGAGGCCGGGCAGTTCGCTGCTGCGGCGCAGCCGGCGGTGGGAGAGGTAGCAGCGGAGCAGGACGGTGCGGGCGTAGGCGACCGGGTTGTCGGCCTGCCGGACGCGTCCCCAGGAGGCGTAGATGCGGGCCAGTGCGGTCTGGGTGAGGTCCTCGGCGAGGTGCCAGTCGCCGCACAGCAGCAGGGCGGTGCGGAACAGCGCGGTGCCGCGGGCGTGCGCGAACTCCTCGAACTCGCGCCGCTCCTCGGCCCGTCGTCGTCCCACCGCCATCCGCACCCCTCGTCACGTGCCGCGTCCGTCGGCCGGCGGCGGCGCCGCCCGGTACTGAAGACAGACGTGTCGGGGCTGCGGTTGCGTTACAGGATGTGCCGGTGAAGTTTGGACGGAGCCATGCACTATGGTTTATCTCGACATCGAGATACATTCCGCGTTAGACTTTATCTTGACGTCAAGATACTTGCCGAGAGGCGCAGGTCCCGCATTCGGCGGGCCTTCCATCATCGGCTCGGTAAGCGGCGGCAGTCAGGTTAGCTGAGGCTTACCTTATCACCGGGTGGACCAAGAAGGAGTCAGTCGTGTCCGCGAACAGCTTCGACGCCCGCAGCTCGCTGCAGGTGGGCGACGAGTCGTACGAGATCTTCAAGCTCTCCGCCGTCGAGGGTTCCGAGCGGCTGCCGTACAGCCTCAAGGTCCTGCTGGAGAACCTGCTCCGCACCGAGGACGGCGCGAACATCACCGCCGACCACATCCGCGCCCTGGGCGGCTGGGACCCGACGGCCGAGCCGTCCGAGGAGATCCAGTTCACCCCGGCCCGCGTGATCATGCAGGACTTCACCGGCGTGCCCTGCGTGGTCGACCTGGCCACCATGCGCGAGGCCGTGAAGGAACTGGGCGGCGACCCGTCCAAGATCAACCCGCTGGCGCCGGCCGAGCTGGTCATCGACCACTCCGTCATCGCCGACAAGTTCGGCACCCCGGACGCCTTCGTCCAGAACGTCGAGATCGAGTACGGCCGCAACAAGGAGCGCTACCAGTTCCTGCGCTGGGGCCAGACCGCGTTCGACGAGTTCAAGGTCGTCCCGCCCGGCACCGGCATCGTCCACCAGGTGAACATCGAGCACCTGGCCCGCACCGTCATGGTCCGCAACGGCCAGGCGTACCCCGACACCTGCGTCGGCACCGACTCGCACACCACCATGGTCAACGGCCTGGGCGTGCTGGGCTGGGGCGTCGGCGGCATCGAGGCCGAGGCCGCGATGCTCGGCCAGCCGGTCTCGATGCTGATCCCGCGCGTGGTCGGCTTCAAGCTGAACGGCCAGCTGCCGGCCGGCACCACCGCCACCGACCTGGTGCTCACCATCACCGAGATGCTGCGCAAGCACGGTGTGGTCGGCAAGTTCGTCGAGTTCTACGGCGAGGGCGTCACCTCGATCCCGCTGGCGAACCGCGCCACCATCGGCAACATGTCGCCGGAGTTCGGCTCGACCTGCGCGATCTTCCCGATCGACGCCGAGACCATCAACTACCTGAAGCTCACCGGCCGCGACGAGCAGCAGCTCGCCCTGGTCGAGGCGTACGCCAAGGAGCAGGGCCTCTGGCACGACCCGTCGGTCGAGCCGGTCTACTCCGAGTACCTGGAGCTGGACGTCTCCACCGTCGTCCCGTCGATCTCCGGCCCGAAGCGCCCGCAGGACCGCGTGGTCCTGGCCGAGGCCGCCGAGAAGTTCGCCGAGGCGCTGCCGACCTACTCCGCCGAGGCCTCGAAGCCGACCACCGTCACCGCCCCCGACGGCTCGTCCTACGAGATCGACAACGGCGCGGTCGTGATCGCCTCGATCACCTCCTGCACCAACACCTCCAACCCCTCCGTCATGCTGGGCGCCGCCCTGCTGGCGAAGAAGGCCGTGGAGAAGGGCCTGCACGTCAAGCCCTGGGTCAAGACCACCCTGGCGCCCGGCTCCAAGGTCGTCATGGACTACTACGAGAAGGCCGGCCTGCTCCCGTACATGGAGAAGCTGGGCTTCAACCTGGTCGGCTACGGCTGCGTCACCTGCATCGGCAACTCGGGCCCGCTGCCCGAGGAGGTCTCCGCCGCGGTGAACGAGTCCGACCTCGCGGTCGTCTCGGTGCTCTCCGGCAACCGCAACTTCGAGGGCCGGATCAACCCGGACGTCAAGATGAACTACCTGGCCTCCCCGCCGCTGGTGGTCGCCTACGCCCTCGCCGGCAACATGAACATCGACCTCACCAAGGACGCGCTGGGCCAGGACGCGGACGGCAACGACGTGTTCCTCGCCGACATCTGGCCGTCCGAGCAGGAGGTCGCCAACGCGGTCGCCGGCTCCATCGACGAGGCCATGTTCGACAAGGGCTACCAGGACGTCTTCGCGGGCGACCACCGCTGGCAGTCGCTCCCGGTCCCCACCGGCAACACCTTCGAGTGGGACGCCGAGTCCACCTACGTCCGCAAGCCCCCGTACTTCGAGGGCATGGCCAAGACCCCGAGCCCGGTGACCGACATCGCCGGCGCCCGCGTGCTGGCCAAGCTGGGCGACTCGGTCACCACCGACCACATCTCCCCGGCCGGCAACATCAAGCCGGGCACCCCGGCGGCGCAGTACCTCACCGAGCACGGTGTGGAGAAGCGTGACTTCAACTCCTACGGCTCGCGCCGTGGCAACCACGAGGTCATGATCCGCGGCACCTTCGCCAACATCCGCCTGCGCAACCAGATCGCGCCGGGCACCGAGGGCGGCTACACCCGCGACTTCACCCAGGCCGACGCGCCGGTGTCGTTCATCTACGACGCCTCGCAGAACTACCAGGCCGCGGGCATCCCGCTGGTGGTCCTGGCCGGCAAGGAGTACGGCTCCGGCTCGTCCCGCGACTGGGCGGCCAAGGGCACCGCGCTGCTCGGCGTCAAGGCCGTCATCGCCGAGTCCTACGAGCGCATCCACCGCTCCAACCTGATCGGCATGGGCGTCCTGCCGCTGCAGTTCCCGGCCGGCCAGAACGCCGACTCGCTGGGCCTGACCGGCGAGGAGACCTTCGAGATCACCGGTGTCACCGAGCTGAACGAGGGCCGCACCCCGAAGACCGTCAAGGTCAAGGCGGGTGACGTCGAGTTCGACGCGGTCGTGCGCATCGACACCCCCGGCGAGGCGGACTACTACCGCAACGGCGGCATCCTGCAGTACGTGCTGCGTAGCCTGATCGGCTGACCCGGCGCCAAGAGGCCGCACCGTCCCCGCGAGGGGCGGTGCGGCCTCTGCCGTTTCCCGGCGCGGATCCGGCCGCCCCCTTGTGCGGGCCCCGCCAGTGGACTACACCTCTCCATCAGCACATGGTCCATACCAATTGACGCTGAATCGGAGAGATTCACGGAATGACCAGACGCACCTCGGCACTCCTCGCCGCCGCCACCGTCGGCGCGCTGCTCCTCTCCCCGGCCACCGCGCAGGCCCGGGGGAACGGCCCGCACCTGAACGGGCAGCGGGTCGGCTACTTCACCCAGTGGGGCATCTACGGCGGGTTCTCCGCCAGGAAGGTCCAGGACAGCGGCCAGGCCGGCCGACTGACCGTGCTCAACTACGCGTTCGGCAACGTCTCCGCCGACGGCACCTGCTTCGAGGCGAACGCGGCCGGCGAGGGCGACGCCTGGGCCGACTACCAGCGGCCGGTGGGCGCCGAGGAGTCGGTGGACGGCGTCGCCGACGCCCCGGGCCAGGCGCTCAAGGGCAACTTCAACCAGCTGCGCAAGCTGAAGGCGAAGAACCCGCAGCTGCGCGCGGTGATCTCGCTGGGCGGCTGGAGCTGGTCCAAGCACTTCTCGGACGCGGCGCTCACCGACGCCTCCCGGAAGAAGTTCGTCTCCTCCTGCATCGACCTGTACCTCAAGGGCGACCTGCCGCAGCTGGGCTCCGCCGAGGGCGGCGCGGGCGCGGGCGCCGGGGTGTTCGACGGCATCGACATCGACTGGGAGTACCCGGGCAGCCCGGGCGCCGAGGGCAACGTGGTGCGCCCCGAGGACGGGCGGAACTTCACGCTGCTGATGCAGGAGTTCCGCACCCAGCTGGACGCGCTGTCCGGCCGGAAGGGCCCGCACTACCTGCTGACCGCGGCGGTGCCGGCCGGTGAGTCGGCGATCGACAAGTTCGAGATCGGCAGGGTCGCCAGGTCGGTGGACTGGCTGAACCTGATGGCCTACGAGCTGCACGGCCCGTGGGAGACCGGGGGCCCGACCAACCACGAGTCCAACCTGTACTCCGACCCGAACGACCCCACCGGGCTGCGACTGAGCGTGGACCGGCTGGTCGGCGTCTACACGGACCGCGGCCTGCCGTCGAAGAAGGCCGTGGTGGGCGTCCCGCTGTACGGCTTCGGCTGGACCGGCGTACCGGCCGGGCCGGGCGGCAACGGCCTGTACCAGCCGGCCACCGGCCTGGCCCGCGGCGGCACGCTGTCCTACCGGCAGATCGAGGCCCTGCCCGGCAGGGTCCACACCGACCGGGCGCACGGGGCGACCTGGAAGTACGACGGCACCGACTTCTGGACGTACGACACCCCGGAGGCGGCGACCGCCAAGGCCCGGTACGTGCGGGAGAACGACCTGGGCGGCGTGATGGTCTGGTCGCTGGACGGCGACGACGACCGGGGCAGCATGATTTCCGCTCTGGACAAGGGACTTCGGGACGACTGAGGTACCGTCGGACCGTCGTCCACGCGCAGTTTCCGCACCACGGTTTTCGAACCGTGATGCGCGAAGCTGCGCGTTTCTATGTTCAAACGAACATGAGCGCGCTAGATTCGCGCTCATGGCTGGCGCGGACACGTAATACGTAGGGTTCCTGCACATTGCACATGCTGCACCGCCGACAACGCTTTGACTGTCAGGTTTGTTATCGGACCGGCGGACTATTGCTGATCAGATGAGCAGTGGACTATACCTTTGCGCATCAAGAACACCGCCTCTGACCGGCACCTTCGCCGCTGGGCACCTTTCGGGCCAGGAAAGTTGACGACACGTCAGCTCCGGCTCACATCTTCTGGAACTGAGGGGTTAGGGCACGCATGGGCTCTGCAACTGAGTACAACCGCCGCGACCTGTTCAAGCGCGCGGCCGCGATCACCGTCCTGGCGGCCGGCAGCAGCTCGCTGCTCGCGGCCTGCGCGGGCGGTACCGGGAGCTCCGACAAGGGCACCAAGGCGGCCGGCGGCTACAACCTGAGCGACGCCAAGAACCCGTTCGGCGTCAAGGACTCCGACGGCCTCGAGGTCTTCATCTTCGACGGCGGCTACGGCAACGAGTACGCCAAGGCGTTCGAGGCGATCTACTCGAAGCAGTTCCCCGGCGCGAAGATCAACCACCAGGCCGACAAGGACGTCACCGGCAAGCTCCAGCCGCGCTTCAACGCCGGCTCCCCGCCGGACGTCATCGACGACTCGGGCGCCAAGCAGATGAAGCTGGACGTCCTGGCGGACTCCAACCAGCTGACCGACCTGGCCCCGCTGCTGGACGCGCCGTACATCGACGACCCGTCGAAGAAGATCCGCGACGTGCTGCTGCCCGGCACCCTCGAATCCGGCACGGTCAAGGGCAAGGTCTACAACCTGTCCTACGTGTACACCGTCTTCGGCTGGTGGTACTCCGGCAAGCTGTTCAAGGACAACGGCTGGACCCCGCCCAAGACCTGGGCCGAGTTCATCACCCTGTGCGAGCAGATCAAGGCCAAGGGCATCGCCCCGGTCGCGCACCAGGGCAAGTACCCGTACTACATCAACGTCGTCATGATGGACATGATCGCCAAGCAGGGCGGTCTGGACCTCATGAAGCGGATCGACTCGCTCGACGCCGCCGCGTGGGACGACCCGGCCGTGAAGACCGCCGTCGAGGCGTTCTTCCAGATCGTGGACAAGGACTTCCTGCTCACCGGCACCAACGGCATGACCCACATCGAGTCGCAGACCGCGTGGAACCAGTACAAGGCCGCGTTCATCCCGTCCGGCTCCTGGCTGGAGAACGAGCAGCTGCCCACCACCCCGGCCGACTTCGACATGAAGTTCCTGCCGATGCCGTCGCTGCCCGGCGACAAGCTGCCGTTCGAGGCGATCCGGGCCGGCGCGGGCGAGCCGTTCATCGTGCCGTCGAAGGCCAAGAACGTGGCCGGCGGCCTGGAGTTCCTGCGGATGATGCTGACCAAGGAGGCCTCGGGCAAGTTCGCCCAGACCGCCAACAGCCTCACCTGCCTCAAGGACGGTGTCGGCCCCGAGGTCCAGCTGAAGCCGGGCACCGCCTCCACCGTGGTGGCGCTGAAGGCCGCGGGCGACCACACCTTCAACTTCCAGTACCCGAACACCGCTTCGAAGTTCGACGAGGACCTGCAGAACGCCTCGGGCGAGCTGATGGCCAAGCGCATCACTCCGGCCGAGTGGATCAAGCGGGCCAAGGAGTCGGCCACCAAGAACAAGACCGCCTGATCGGTCACTCGATCACCGCACCGGGGGCGCCGAGCCGCCCCCGGTGCGCCTTTCCTGACGGACAGGAGAAGTGACCATGCGTCACGGCAAGTACCCCTTCATCGTGGGGTTCCTCTTCCTTCCGATCGTGCTGTACGTCGGCCTGGTGCTCTGGCCGTACGCGCAGACCTTCGGATACTCCCTGACCAACTGGTCCGGGGCGAGCCAGGAGATGGATTTCGTCGGCCTGGACAACTACACGAGACTCCTCGATGACGAGGTCTTCGCCGGAGCCCTCTGGCACAACCTGCTGCTGCTGATCCTGCTCCCGATCGTCACCATCCTGATCGCGCTGTTCTTCGCCTTCATGCTGAACGTCGGCGGCCGCGGCGGGACCGGCGGCGTGCAGGGCGTGAAGGGCGCGGGCTTCTACAAGGTCGTGTTCTTCTTCCCGCAGGTGCTGTCGATCGCGATCCTCGCGGTGCTGTGGGGCGCGGTGTACCGCACCGACGGCTCCGGCCTGGCCAACGGCGTCCTGATCAAGCTGGGCCTGGTCTCCGCGAACGACCCGGTGCAGTGGCTGTCCGACCCGGACCTGGTGCTCTGGTGCGTCCTCGCGGTGCTGGTCTGGTCCGGCGTCGGCTTCTACCTGGTGCTGTTCTCGGCCGCCATGCAGGGCATCCCCAAGGACATCTACGAGGCGGCGCTGCTGGACGGCGCCAAGCGCGGCCAGACCTTCTTCAAGATCACGCTGCCGCTGCTCTGGGAGACCGTCCAGACCGCCTGGGTGTACCTCGCCATCGTCGCCATGGACGCCTTCGCGCTGGTCGCCTCGATCACGCCGGGCGCCTACTTCGGCGGCGGCCCCGACCACCACAGCGAGCTCATCTCCACCTACCTGATGCGCAGCTTCCTGCGCAACGGCGAGGCGGGCTACGCCTGTGCGATGGGTGTGGTGATCTTCTTCTTCACCCTCATCCTGACCGTCGTCTCGCTGTGGGCCACCAAGCGCGACAAGATCGAGTACTGAGCGGGGACCGGACATGACCACTCTCGACAAGACCGCGAGCGTCCCCGGTCAGCGCGGTGCCAAGCCCCAGCCGGGCAAGGACCAGCGCTTCGCCGACGGCGGCGGCGTACTGAACGTCTTCTCGCACGGCTTCCTGGCCCTCTGGGCCGTCCTGATCGTCCTGCCGCTGGCCTGGGTGGTGCTCGGCTCGTTCAAGACCGACGCGCAGATCAACGGCTCGGCGTGGAGCTGGCCGGCCGGCTTCCACTTCGACGCGTTCTCCCGCGCCTGGTCCAAGGGCATCGGCGGCTTCTTCCTCAACACGGTCATCGTGCTGCTGGGCTCCGTCACCCTGACCATGCTGCTCGGGTCGATGGCCGCCTACGTGCTGGCCCGGTACGAGTTCAAGGGCAACCGGTTCATCTACTACCTGTTCGTCGCGGGCGCGATGTTCCCGGTGTACCTGGCCCTGGTGCCGCTGTTCTTCATGGTCCGCAACCTCGGTGAGATCTCCCCGTACCTGGGCCTGAACAGCTACGCCGGCCTGATCCTGGTGTACGTCGCCTACTCGCTGCCGTTCACCGTCTTCTTCATGTACTCGTTCTTCCGCACCCTGCCCAGCGCGGTGCACGAGGCGGCGATGCTGGACGGCTGCTCGCACACCCGGACGTTCTTCCAGATCATGATCCCGATGGCCAAGCCCGGTCTGATCAGCGTCGGCATCTTCAACGTGCTCGGCCAGTGGAACCAGTACATCCTGCCGGTCACCCTGATGCAGCCCACCACGGCCGGCGAGGCCGACCACTCGATGCTCGCCCAGGGCCTGGTCAACCTGGCCCTGCAGTCCGGCTACAAGAGCGACGCCCCGGCGCTGTTCGCCGGCATGACGATCGCCATGCTGCCGGTGCTGGTGGTGTACCTGTCCTTCCAGCGGCAGGTCCAGGCGGGTCTGACCTCCGCCACCCTCAAGTAGCGGCCGCCGCACGGCGGAACGGCCCGGCCCCCGCTCCGATCGGAGCGGGGGC
>NZ_JBHWDS010000069.1:0-39157 GCF_042734615.1 Kitasatospora sp. NPDC059646 | reverse complement strand
GGGCTGCGTTTTTTTTTTATACCCCCGGGGGTGGGGCCTGCCCCCCCCCCCGCGGGCGGCGCCGCGCCCGCCTTTGTCCCCCGGGGGGGCGGGGCCCCGGCGCTGCCGTTTTCCCGGGCCGCGAACGGGCCCGCAGGCTCCCTTGACGGCCGTCCGGGCTGACCCTAAGGTCATGGCCACTGCAAGTTTCCAGCAAGTTTCAGAAGTCTTGCAGTGGCTTTCAGCAGCGATCCCCCACGTCGTACGGACGGCGCCGACCCCCCGCCGTCGCGGCCCCCCACCCTGCCGCCTCCCGTCCCGCGACCTGCGTCCGCGGACCGGGCTTCCCCCAGGAGTGCTCCCTTGCCCACCCCCGCCCCCAGCCGCAGGAAGCGCGCCGTCGCCGCCTGCACCGCCCTCGCCGCGCTCGGCCTCACGGCCGGCGCCGGACTCGCGCTGGCCCCCACCGCGGCCGCCGCCCCGCCGAGCAGCAAGGACGTCACCGCCACCCTGTTCGAGTGGAAGTTCGACTCGGTGGCCAAGGCGTGCACCGACACCCTCGGCCCCAAGGGCTACGGCTTCGTCGAGGTCTCCCCGCCCCAGGAGCACATCCAGGGCTCCCAGTGGTGGACCTCCTACCAGCCCGTCAGCTACAAGATCGCCGGCCGGCTCGGCGACCGCACCTCGTTCAAGAACATGGTCGCCACCTGCCACGCGGCCGGCGTCAAGGTGCTCGCCGACTCGGTGGTCAACCACATGAGCGCGGGCAGCGGCACCGGCACCGGCGGCACGGTCTACACCAAGTACAACTACCCGGGCTTCTACCAGGACCAGGACTTCCACGGCTGCCGCAGCCCGATCAGCAACTACAACGACCGCTCCAACGTCCAGAACTGCGAACTGGTCGGCCTGGCGGACCTCGACACCGGTTCCGCGTACGTCCAGCAGACCATCGCCAACTACCTGAGCGACCTGCTCTCGCTCGGTGTGGACGGCTTCCGGATCGACGCCGCCAAGCACGTGGCCGCCGGCGACCTGGCCGCGATCAAGGCGAGGACGAGCAACCCCAACGCCTACTGGGTGCAGGAGGTCATCTACGGCGCGGGCGAGCCCATCCAGCCCTCCGAGTACACCGGCAACGGCGACGTGGACGAGTTCCGCTCCGGGACGTGGCTGAAGAGCGCCTTCAACGGCGGGAGAACAGCCGACCTGCAGAGCTGGGGCAGCGGCCTGCTGCCCTCCTCCCAGGCCCGCACCTTCGTCGACAACTGGGACACCGAGCGCAACGGCTCCACCCTCACCTACAAGGACGGCTCCACCTACACGCTGGCCAACGTCTTCATGCTGGCCAACCCCTACGGCTCGCCGAACGTGTACTCCGGCTACGCGTTCAGCAGCAACGACGACGGCCCGCCCAACGGCGGCGCCGTCACCGCCTGCTACCAGAACGGCTGGAACTGCGTCCACGCCTGGCGGCAGGTCGCCAACATGGTCGGCTTCCGCAACGCCGTGGCCGGCACCGGCATGACCAACTGGTGGTCCAACGGCAACAACGCGATCGCGTTCGGCCGCGGCGCCAAGGGCTACGTGGCGATCAACCGGGAGACCTCGGCGATCACCCAGACCTTCCAGACCTCGCTGCCCGCCGGCACCTACTGCGACGTCCAGCACGGCGACCCGGTGAGCGGCGGCTGCTCCGGCCCGACCTACGCGGTCGGCTCCGACGGGAAGTTCACCGCCACCGTCGGCGCCGGCGACGCCGTCGCGCTGTACGTCGGCGCCACCGCCCCGGCCACCGCCTCCGGCGCGTCCTTCGCGGTCAACGCCACCACGGTGTACGGCCAGAACATCTTCGTGGTCGGCGACGCGGCCGGGCTCGGCGGCTGGGACACCGCCAAGGCGCTGCCGCTGTCCTCCGCCGCCTACCCGGTGTGGAAGCTCGACGTGGCGCTGCCCGCCGGCACCGCGATCCAGTACAAGTACATCCGCAAGGACGCCTCCGGCGCCGTCACCTGGGAGAGCGGCGCCAACCGCACCGCCACCGTCCCGTCCAGCGGCAAGGTCGCGCTGAACGACACCTGGCGCAACTGACGCCGCATCGGCGGCGACGGGCGGCCCCCGCCGACCGGCCGGGGGCCGCCCCCGCCGGTCGGCGGGTTGTTCACCCCTTCGCAACCGGGCCCGGGGGCAGCACGTCATAGGATCTCGGACGGCCCGCCCGCCGCACACCCGTGCGGCCGCGGCCGTCCACCGGGAGCGCCCGCCACCAGCGCGCGGCGGACCCGGCCACAGCCCAATGACCAGGGCCCTCCCGGCTGCCGGGGTCGGCCCCCGCCCGGAGAGACCGATCCGTGCTGCCGCAGCCCCGCCCCGCCGTACGACGCCTGCTGACCGCCGCCGCCCTGCTCGCCCTCGCCGCCCCGCTCACGGCCTGCGGCAGCACCGGGGGAGGCTCCGGCGACGCCAAGGCGGCGATCTCCGCCGACCGCCCGTCGGCGTCCGCCGCGCAGAGCAGCAGCGCCCCGCCGAAGCCGTCCAAGGTGCTGATGCCGACCGGCCCGGCCGCGCAGCTGTCCAAGGTCCGCGACACCGGTGCCGGGCCGATCATGATGACCACCCTGACCGGTGCCAAGTCCGGCGTCACCGGCAAGGTCTGGGTGTGGCTGCCGCCGCAGTACAACGACCCGAAGTACGCGAAGACCGGCTTCCCGGTGCTGACCCTGTACGCGGGCGGGCAGAGCGCCGGCTACAACACCTGGACCGACAACCAGCTGCCGATCCAGGAGATCGACCAGCAGATGGCCGCCGAGGGCAAGGCCCACCCGTTCATCATGATCATGCCGGTGCAGAACCTGGACTCCAACGAGTCCAAGGCCCTGGAGTGCGCCGACATCCCCGGCCAGCCGAAGATCGGCACCTGGATGTCCCAGGACATCCCCGACTTCGTCCGCGCCAACTTCCGCACCGTCAAGGGCCGCGACGGCTGGGCCGTGATGGGCGCCTCCACCGGCGCGTTCTGCAGCGCCAAGCTCGCCCTGCAGCACCCCGACGTGTTCAAGGCCGCGGTGCCGATCGACGGCTACTGGAACCCCGACTCGCCGCTCTGGAAGGGCCACGAGCAGGAGCGCCAGGCCAACAGCCCCGACCTGCTGATCGGCGCCGGCACCGCCGACGTGCGGATGCTGGCCACCGCGGGCGGCGCCAACCCGTACGAGACCAAGCTGGTCAAGGCCTGGGTCGCCAAGGCCAAGGCCCCCACCACCGTCGAGTACTACGAGCAGCCCGGCGGCAAGCACCTCACCTCGGACTTCAAGAAGATGATCCCGCACACGCTGGAGTGGCTGACCGCCAACACCGCCGGACCGGAATCCGACTGACGGACCGTCGGAGTCCTTCCGGAAACCGCCCACGAGCGCTCCGAAACCGCCCTGACCTGCACATCAATCGGTCGTTCATTCGCCCCTGATGCACTGCTCCCACCCTGGAACCCGTGGACCGGAGAACTGGACCGGGGCGCCGCAACCGCGGCTCCCCGCTCCGGCCAGCCCCGCCAGTCGTGAAGAGAGCGCCATGTCCCGCCACCTGCTGCCCGTCGGCCCGACGACCGCCACCGCCCCGCGCGAGGAGATCCCCGCCGCGCCGGTGGCCGAGCTCCTCCCGTTCGCCGGGCTGCGCCTGGTGCACGCCGCCGTCCGGCGCGACCTCGCCCGGATCCCGCAGGCGCTGCGGCTGCTCCAGCCCGACGACCACGAGAGCGCGCTCGCCCTCAAGCGGCACTGGGACTTCGTCACCGCGATGGTCACCTGCCACCACGAGCAGCAGGACACCCGGCTGTGGCCGCTGCTGCGCCGCTTCGCGCCCGAACTGCGGCTGCTGCTCAACTGGCTGGAGTCCGACCACCACAACCTCGACCAGTGCTTCACCCGCACCACCACCCTGGTCGGCATCGCCACCCGCGACCCCGCCAGCTCCTGGCCGGTCTCGTACGCCGTCGAGGAGCTCGCCGCCCGGGTCGAGACCCACCTGCGGATCGAGGAGCGCCAGCTGCTGCCCCGGATGTCCGGCGTCTTCCAGCCCGGCTCCCGGATCGGCACCCTGCCCGAGCTGCTCGACCTGCTGCGCCACGCCGACGGCCCGGCCCCGTCCGACGCCCTGGTCTGGCTGCTGGAAGGCGTCGACCCGGCGCAGATCGACCGCCTGCTGGCCGACTGCGACGACGAGACCGCCCGCCACTGGCCGCACTGGCGCGACACCTACGCCCGCTGCACCGACCGCCTCTGGGGCCCGTCCGGCCAGTGACCCCGTGCGGGGATCCGTCCGGGGCGTGAGCAGCGCGACCCGGACCCGGGTGTCCCGGCGGGACTCGTGTCCCGCCGGGACATTTCCGGGAGTAGGGTGGTGCGCATGAGCACCGACCAGCAGCAGCCGCCGGTCCCGCTCGGCCGGCGCGACCGCAAGGCCCGCCGGACCCGCGAGGCGATGGCCGACGCCGCGCTGCGCCTCACCCTGGAACGCGGCCTGGCCGCCCTGGCCGTCGAGCACGTCACCGACGCCGCCGACGTCTCCCGGCGCACCTTCAGCCGGTACTTCCCGTCCCGGGAGGATGCCGTCCTCGACTGCCTGCGCGCCGACTTCGCCCGGATCAACGAGGCCCTCGCCGCCCGGCCCGCCGCCGAGCCGCCGTTCACCGCGTACCGGGCCGCCGTCACCGCCTGGCTGCACGACGGCGACCACCCGGCCTGGCACCGCCGGCCCGGCATGCGCGACCTGTTCGCGCTGATCGACGAGGAGCCCGCGCTGACCGCCGCCTACCGGCGGATCGCCGTCGCCGAGGAGGAGCGGTCGATCCGGCTGGTCGCCGACCGGCTCGGCCTGCACCCCGAGACCGACCTGCGCCCCGCCGTCGCCGTCGGCCTCGGCGTCGCCGCCCTGCACGCCGCCACCCGCACCTGGGTGCGCGACCCCGCGGGCGACCTGCCCGCGCTGATCGACCGGGCCTTCGACCTGGTCGCCGCCGAACCCGCGCGCTGACCGACCGTCGGCGCCGCCCGCACCACCCGCGCCCACCCCCGGCGCGGCGTACGAAAGGACCACCCATGACCACCCAGGAGTTCACCGGCCGCACCGCCCTCGTCACCGGCGGGGCCTCCGGCATCGGCCTGGCCGTCGCCACCCTGCTCGCCGGGCGCGGCGCCGCCGTCGCCGTCGCCGACTACAACCTGGACGGCGCCCGGGAGGCCGCCGACGCGCTCCGGGCGACCGGCGCGAACGCGCTCGCCGTGCAGGTCGACGTCACCGACCCGGCGTCCGTCGAGGCCGCCGTCCGCGCCACCGTGCAGGGCCTCGGCCCACTGTCGCTGGCCGTCAACAACGCCGGCATCGGCGGCGCCGTCGCCCCGACCGGCGAGTACGACCCGCAGGCCTGGCGGCGGGTGCTCGCCACCAACCTCGACGGAGTCTTCTACTCGATGCGCTACGAACTGCCGGAGATCCTCGCGGCGGGCGGCGGCGCGATCGTCAACATGGCCTCGATCCTCGGCACCAACGGCTTCGCCGGCTCGCCCGCGTACGTCGCCGCCAAGCACGGCGTGGTCGGCCTGACCAAGACGACCGCGCTGGAGTACGCCCCGCAGGGCGTCCGGGTCAACGCGGTCGGCCCCGGCTTCATCGACACCCCGCTGCTCAAGGACACCGACCCGGCCGGGCGCGAGCAGCTGATCGCGCTGCACCCCGCCGGACGGCTCGGCCGCGCCGAGGAGGTCGCCGAGCTGACCGCGTTCCTGCTCTCCGACCGGGCCTCGTTCGTCACCGGCAGCTACCACCTGGTCGACGGCGGCTACTCCGCCCGCTGACCTTCCGTCAGGGGGGTTCCGCGCGAAGGAGCGTGTTCGAGCATGAAGGCAGTCCAGTACCGCACCGTCGGCGGCCACCCCGAGGTGGTCACCGTCCCCGACCCCGAACCCGGCCCCGGGCAGGTCCTGCTGAAGGTCGCCGCCGCCGGTGTCTGCCACTCCGACATCGCCGTGATGAGCTGGTCCGCGGAGCAGCTGCCGTTCCCGCTGCCGCTCACCCTCGGCCACGAGGGCGTCGGCACGGTCGCCGCGCTCGGCGCCGGCGTCACCGGCTTCACCGAGGGCGAGTCGGTCGCCGTGTACGGCCCGTGGGGCTGCGGCAGTTGCGCCAAGTGCGCCGGGGGCAAGGAGAACTACTGCCTGCGGGCGCGCGAGCTGGGCATCATGCCGCCCGGCCTGGGCGCGCCCGGCGCACTGGCCGAGTACCTGCTGGTCGACGACGCCCGGCACCTGGTGCCGCTCGGCGACCTCGACCCGGTGCGGGCCGTGCCGCTCACCGACGCCGGGCTGACGCCCTATCACGCGATCAAGCGCTCGCTGCCGAAGCTGGTCCCCGGCTCGACGGCGGTCGTGATCGGCACCGGCGGCCTCGGGCACGTCGCCATCCAGCTGCTGCGGGCGATGACCGCCGCCCGGGTGGTCGCCCTGGACATCAGCGAGGAGAAGCTCGAACTCGCCCGCGCGGTCGGCGCGCACGAGGCGGTGCGGTCGGACGGCGCGGCCGCCGGCAAGGTCCGCGAACTGACCGCCGGGCTCGGCGCGCAGGCCGTGTTCGACTTCGTCGGCGCGCCGCCCACCACCGCGCTGGCCGGACAGCTGGTGGCCGTCGAGGGCGACGTCACCATCGTCGGCATCGGCGGCGGCACGCTGGCGGTCGGCTTCGGTGTGCTGCCCTACGAGGTCTCGGTCAGCTCCCCGTACTGGGGCAGCCGGTCCGAGCTCATCGAGGTGCTCGACCTGGCCCGGGCCGGGGTGATCGACGTGCACGTCGAGACGTACGGCATCGACGAGGCCCCGGTCGCCTACGAGCGGCTGCACGCCGGGAAGATCAACGGCCGCGCGGTGGTCCTGCCGAACGGCTGACGGCCGACCCCGGCGTCGCGGGCCCGGACGCGCCGACCGGGCCCGGACGCGGGGCGCAGGCCGGGCCGCCGACGGTGCGCGGGATTGTCGGCGGCCCGGCCTACACTCCGCGCATGGAGACCTACATCGCCTTCCTGCGGGCGGTCAACGTCGGCGGCCGCACCGTGAAGATGGACCGGCTGCGGGAGCTGTTCACCGGCCTCGGGCTGGACGGCGTGCGGACGTACATCCAGAGCGGGAACGTGTTCTTCCGCAGCGCGGAGACCGACCGGGCGGCGCTGACGGCGCGGATCGAGGCGGGCCTCGCGGAGGGCCTGGGGTACCCGGTGCCGGTGATGCTGCGGACGGTCGAGGAGGTCGAGGCGCTGGTCGCGCTGGACCCGTTCGCGGGGGTGGAGGTCACCGAGGACGACCGGCTGTGCGTGCTGTTCCTCTCCGAGCCGCTGCCGCCGGAGGTCGCCCTGCCGGCGGCCTCGCCGAAGGGCGACTGGGAGATGATCGGCGCGACCGCCGACGCGGCGTTCGTGGTGATGCACCTGCGGGGCGGCCGGATGACCGGCAACCCGGCCACCGCCTTCCCCAAGTCCTACCGGGGCCAGGCGACTTCGCGGTTCTTACACACCACTGCGAAGATCGCCGCCGCGGCCCGCAAGGCCTGACGGCCGTTCAGTGCGGGTAGGCCCGGGCGGGGCGCAGCCGGGGCAGTTCCTCGCGGAAGTCGGCGATGACGGAGGCGATCTGCCGGGTCTGCACGGTGCCCTCCAGCCGGTCCAGGTAGAGGTTGCGGGCGGCGAGCGCCTCGACGGTGACGCCGAAGTACAGCGTCATCAGCGGGTTGACGAACAGGTCGCTTCCGGGCGCCCGCTCGACGTCGCCGAACTCGCCGCGCAGCGCCGCCGCGACCGAGCCGTGCACGATGCTGGGCCGCTCGGGAGCGGCCGCCCGGGCCTGCTCGACGGCGTCCAGGTAGTGGGCGGCCTCGGGGGAGTCGGCGGGGAGGGAGAACGCGCCGAGGTAGCCGCCGTCGCGCTGAAGGGCGGCCAGGTTCTCCAGCACCAGGGAGTGGCTGACGCCGTGGTGGGCGTCCACGCCGAATCCCAGGCAGGCGACCAGCCGTTGCGGGACGGACCGGAGCCCGGCGACGGCGGCGAGCGAGGCCATGTCCTCCTCGGGGGTGCCGAGTCCGGCCTCGTCGCCGCGCAGCAGGATGTCGGTGCCGCCGTCGACCAGCAGGATCGCGTCGATGCCGAGCCGGCGCACCAGCGTGCGGTACGCGGCGCGCAGCGGCTTCACCCCGGCGGAGGCGAACGCCCAGACGGTGTCCGGCTGTCGGTGGTCGCGCAGCCAGCGGGCCAGGGAGCGTTCGGGGAACCCGGGCTCGGCGGAGCGGGTGTCGGGGGTGATCCGGGCCAGCTGCGGGCCCTCCCAGGCGGCGGCGTCCAGGCCGTAGTGGTGGGTGAACGCCAGGTTCGCCAGGTGCACTTCGCGGCCGGCGGCGCGCAGCGCGAGGGCGATCGGCAGCCCGGCGTACACGTCGTGGCCGCCGCCGGCGCCGGCGATCAGGATCCGCTCGGCGGCCAGCAGGCGGGTGAGCAGCGGGGGTGGGAGCAGGGTCACCGGGCGGACGGTAACAGGGGGAGCGCGGTGCGGCAGCGGCTTTTTCAGTGCGGGTAGGCCCGCGGCGGGCGCTGGTGCGGGAGGGAGTCCTGGAAGGCGGCGATCGCGGTGGCGACCTGGCGCATCAGGACGGTGTGCTCCAGCCGGTCCAGGTAGAGGTTGCGGGCGGCGAGGGCTTCGACGGTGACGCCGAAGTACAGGGTCATCAGCGGGTTGATGAACAGGGCGCTGTTGCCGGTGCGTTCGGTGAAGCGGACGTCGCCGAACTCGCCGCGCAGCGCGGCGGCGATCGAGCCGTGCACGATGCTGGGGTGCTCGGGGCACTCGTCGCGGGCGTGCGCCACCGCGTCCAGGTAGTGGGCGGCCTCGGGGGAGTCGGCGGGGAGGGAGAACGCGCCGAGGTAGCCGCCGTCGCGCTGCAGGGCGGCCAGGTTCTCCAGCACCAGGGAGTGGTTGACGCCGTGGTAGGCGTCGATGCCGAAGCCGAGGCAGGCGACCAGCCGGGTGGGGACGTCGGTGAGGCCGGCGACGGCGGCGAGCGAGGCCATGTCCTCCTCGGGGGTGCCGAGTCCGGCCTCGTCGCCGCGCAGCAGGATGTCGGTGCCGCCGTCGACCAGCAGGATCGCGTCGATGCCGAACTCCTCGACCAGGGCCCGGTAGGCGGCGCGCAGCGGCTGGACGCCGGTCGACGGGAACGCCCAGACGGTGTCCGGCTGTCGGTGGTCGCGCAGCCAGCGGGCCAGCGAGCGCTCGGGGAAGTAGGCGTCGGCGCTGCGCACGTCCGGGGTGACGCGGGCCAGGTCGGGGGCCCGCCAGACGTCCGGGTCGAGGCCGTACAGGTTGCTGAACGAGGAGTTCGCCAGGTGCACTTCGCGGCCGGCGGCGCGCAGCGCGAGGGCGATCGGCAGCCCCGCGTACACGTCGAAGCCGCCGCCCGCGCCGGCGATCAGGATCCGCTCGGCGGCCAGCAGGCGGGTGAGCAGCGGGGGTGGGAACAGGGTCACCGGGCGGACGGTACCAGGCGGTCGCTCAGCCCCCGTACCGCGCGAGCAGTTCGCGGGCGTCGGCGAGGTCCTCGGCGGTCGGCGCGTCGTCCTGGGTCAGTCGGAGGCGCCAGTAGCCGGTGAAGTGGACGTGCTCGCGGGCGAGGTGGCGCTCGGTCAGCAGGTGGCGGCGCAGGGCCCGGACGGTGCCGGCCTCGCCGGCCAGCCAGGCGCGGGCGAGGTCGGCGGGCAGGTCGGCGGCGCGGACCGCGGCGAGCAGCCGGGTGCCGGGGGCGGCGTCGCCGCGGTCCACCCAGTGGGCGGTCAACTCGCCGAATCCCAGCAGGGGTTGGCGCTCCTCCGGGCCGGCGGTCTCGATCCAGGCGTGGGCCCGGACGCCGGCCGGCAGGGCCTCCACCAGGGTGCCGAGGGCGGGCAGCGCGGACTCGTCGCAGGCGAACAGCAGCGGCCGGTCGCCGTCCAGCGGGAACGGGCGGGCGAACTCGGGGGAGGGGCCGAACATGGCGAGCTCCTGCCCGGGCCGGGCGCGGGCCGCCCAGTCGGCGGCGGGCCCGTCGCCGTGCAGCACGAAGTCGACGTCCACGGTGTGCAGTTCGGCGTCGTGGGCGCGGACCGTGAAGGACCGCATCCACGGGCGGCGGTGCTCCGGGACGGCGTGGCAGGCCCGGTACCAGTCCATCAGGTCCTGCCCGGGGGCGGCCGCGGGCAGGTCGGGCCGGTCCTGGCCGGGGCGCGGGAAGTACAGCTTGACCTGCTGGTCGGGCCCGGCGAGGGCGAACTCGCCCGGCGGCAGCGCGAAGCTCACCCGCGCGGTGCGCGGGGTGGGGCGGCGGACGGCGGTGACGGTCAGCTGACGGATCGGCAGGTCGGGCACGGCGGGGCTCCCGTCGGGTCGGAGGTTCCGGCCCAGCCTGCCGCGGTCCGCTCACAGCTCGCTGTCAGCCGGCTGTCACCGCCGGGGCCGTCAGTGCGAGAGCACGTCCTTCACCGCGTCCGGGGTGCGGCCGATCACCGTGTAGCCGTCGTCGGCGGTGATGATCGGGCGCTGGATCAGCGCCGGGTGGGCGGCCATCGCCGCCACCCAGCGGGCCCGGTCGGCGTCCTCGCGGCCCCAGGACCGCAGCCCCAGCTCCTTGGCGACCGGCTCGTCCAGCCGGGCCACGTCCCACGGCTCCAGGCCCAGGCGGCCCAGCACCTCGGTCAGCTCGGCGGCCGTCGGCGGCTCGTCCAGGTAGCGGCGCACCGTGTACTCCACGCCCGCCGCGTCGAGTTCGCTCTGCGCGGTACGGCACTTGCTGCACCGCGGATTGATCCAGATCTCCATGGCCGGCCAGCCTACCGACGCCCCGGCCGGCCGGCCGCCCGCGGGGAACCCGGGCGCGCCGCCCGCCCGTTGGCGAAGCGGAGAGGCGGAGCGACCGCAGACGGGAAGGCCGGACATGGACACCGAGACGATCGTCAGCCAGCTGCTGGGCCCGGAGGGCCGCCGCGACCCGTACCCGCTGTACGAGCAGCTGCGGGCGCTCGGGCCCGCGGTGCGGACCGACGAGTACATGGTGATGGTCACCGGCTACGAGGAGGCCAACGAGGTCCTGCGCACGCCCGGCTTCGGGGTCCTCGATCCGGAGCTGAGCGCCCAGTTCCTGGCCGACTACGCCGACCACCCGGGCAAGACCCTGCTCGGCCACTCGATCCTGGAGCGCAACGCGCCCGACCACGGCCGGATGCGCTCGCTGATCGCCTCGGTGTTCACCCCGCGCCGGGTCGCCCTCCTCGCGCCCGCCGTCACCGCCGCCGTCGACGCCCTGCTGGACGAGCTCGCCGCGCACGGCGACCGGCCGGTGGACTTCCTCGACGCCTTCGCGTTCCGGCTGCCGATCGGCGTGATCTGCGAACTGCTCGGCGTCCCCGACGAGGACCGGCACCTGTTCCGCCCGCTGGCCGCCGACCTCACCGCCACCCTGGAGGTGCTGGTCGAGGACGACGAACTCGTCGCCGCCGACCGCGCCGCCGAGGAACTCGCCCGCTACTTCGCCGACCTGACCGCCCGTCGGCGCGCCGACCCGAAGGACGACCTGGTCAGCGCCCTGGTGGCGACCGCCGACGCCGACCCGCGGCGGCTGTCCGACACCGAGCTGCTGGCCAACCTGGCGCTGCTGCTGATCGCCGGCTTCGAGACCACCGGCAACCTGCTCGGCAACGCCCTCGCCCTGCTCCTCGGACGGCCCGACACCGCCGCGCAGCTCCGCGACGGCGCCCTCGACCCGGCCGCCCTGGTCGACGAGGTGCTGCGCCACGACTCCCCGGTGCAGCTCACCTCGCGGGTCGCGCTGGCCGACGACCTCGCCGTCGGCGGCCGGCCCGTGCCGCGCTTCACCGGCGTCCTGCTGCTGCTCGGCGCCGCCAACCGCGACCCGCGGCGCTTCCCCGACCCCGGGCGCTTCGACCCGGCCCGCCGCGACGGCCAGCCGCTCAGCTTCGGCGGCGGCCCGCACTACTGCCTCGGCGCCCAGCTCGCCCGGCTGGAGGCCGCCACCGCGCTGCCCGCCCTGCTGCGCCGCTTCCCCGGCCTGGCGTCCGCCGGGCCGGCGGTCCGCCGCGAGCGGCTGGTGCTGCGCGGTTACCGCACCCTGCCCGTCCTCCTGAACGCCGGCTGAACGGTCTCCGGGAGGGCGCCGCGGCGCGGGTGCGCGGCGGCTGACGGTCCGTCGGGCGAGGGAGGGTGACGCACACCACGGCAAATGGTTGAAATATGATCGAATCGGGCCCAATGGCCCAAGTCGTCGGGACCTTGGCAAGGGGTGGTCCCGACCCGTGGCACGGGACGATGGAGGGGAACCGCACCCGCATCCGGGCGCCCGCCGAGGAGGTCAGCATGCCCGCGCCCACCGTGAGTCCCGTCCGGGCCGCCCCCGGCGGGGAGCCGCGCCCCCAGCACGGCCGGGAGGCCACCGCCCGCTGGGAGGCGGCGATGGCGGAGGCGCTGCGCACCCCGCTGTGGGCGCGGCTGCTGCCGGTCCTGCTGCTGGTCGCCGACCTGGCGCTGGAGGAGTCCGTCCCGCGGTCGGTGGCGGCGGGCTTCCTGCTGACCGTGCTGCCGGTGGTCGTGGCGTTCAGCGTCGGCCCTGCTGTGGTGGCCGGCGCCACCGTCCTCACCGTGGGCCTGCAGGCGCTGCTCGCCCTGCGGTCCGGGCACCTGTACGAGCAGCACCACCTGTGGACGTACCTGGCCACCGCGCTGTCCGGGGTGATGGGCGCGGGGCTCTCCACCCAGCGGCGCCGGCAGGCCCGCGCCCTGGTCCGGATGCGGGCCGTCGTCGACACCCTCCAGCACACCGTGCTGCACCCCGTCCCCGCCCGGGCCGGGGGCCTGCGCGCGGCCGGGCTGTACCGGCCCGCCGAGGCCGACGTCGGCATCGGCGGCGACCTGTACGACGTGTCCGAGACCCGGCACGGCACCCGGATCCTGCTGGGCGACGTGCGCGGCAAGGGCCTGGAGGCGGTGCGCACCGTCGCCGACGTGATCGGCGCGTTCCGGATCGCCGCCCACGAGACCGCCGACCTCGGCGAACTCGCCGCCCAACTCGACCGGCAGGTGCGGCGCGCGGCCGAGCAGCGCGGCGACGGCGAGCTGTTCGTCACCGCCGTCCTGCTCCAGCACGACCCGGAGACCGGCCGGCTCGACCTGGTCAACCGCGGCCACCTGGCCCCGCTGGTGGTCGGGCCCGGAACGGTCGCCGCCGTCCGCTGCCCCGAGGACCTCCCGCTCGGCCTCGGCCACCTCGCGGCCGGCCCGGCCGCCCCGCCCACCGCCGTGCCGCTGCCGCCCGGGCACAGCCTGCTGCTGCACACCGACGGCGTCACCGAGGCCCGCGACCGCGACGGCGCGTTCTACCCGCTGGCCGCCCGGCTGGGCACCCTGCCGATCACCGACCCGGACACCCTGGTCGCCTTCCTCGACCAGGACGTCCGCCGGCACGCCGGCGTCCTCGGCGACGACCTCGCGGTGCTGGCCCTCCGCGCGGCCTGACCCCGGGCCGCCCCTGCCGGGATCAGGTCGAGCCGTTGATCACCGAGTTCTGGATCGCCCCGACCGCCAGGTTGTGGTCGGACAGCACCTGGTCGTAGGTGCCGTCGGTGATCAGCCGGTTCATCGCCCGCATCAGCACGTCGCGCAGCGCCGCGTCCTCCTTGCGCAGCGCGATGCCGAACGGCCGGGGCTGGATCTGCGGGCCGCCGATCTGGAACGCGTCGCCGTTGTCGACGGTCTGCGCCGCGTACTGGGCCTTCGGGTAGTCGGTGATGAACGCGTCCGCCTGCCCCTTCAGCTTCTCCAGCGCGGCGGTGTCGGTGTCGGTCTCCACCAGCTTCAGCTGCTTCCCCTGGTGGTCGCAGACCTTGGTCTGGCGCTGCACCAGGTCGTCGTGGGTGGTGCCCTTCTTGACCACCACGGTGTGCCCGCACAGGTGGTCGATGTCGGTGATGCCCTGCGGGTTGCCCTTGTCGACGGCGATGCCGATGCCCGCCATGAAGTAGTCGACGAAGTCCACGCCCGGACCGGTCGGCTTGCCGTCCTTGTCCAGGCCCTCCTCGCGCTCGCGGGTGTCGGTGATGCCGGACATCGCTATGTCGTACTGACGTTTCATCAGGCCGGGCAGCACGTTCGCGAACGCCCCGGCGTCCTGGAACTCCAGCCGGATGCCGAGCACCTCGCCGAGCTTCTCCGCCAGGTGCGGGTCCAGCCCGTCCGGCTCGTTGCGGTCGTTGCGGTACACCACCGGCGCGGCGGTGAACGAGGCGCCCACCCGCAGCACCCCGGCCTTGCGCACCGCCTCCGGCAGCAGCGCGTGCAGGTCCACCTTCTTGTCGTGGGAGCCGCCGGTGCCGCAGCCGCCGAGCAGCAGTGCCCCACCGATGACGGCGACGAGCGCGGTGCGCCCCCGCCGGGTCGTGTGTGCCATGGTCGTCGTCTCTCCCCGTGGTCAACGGCGGAACACACGACGGCCCGAGGACACCGGACGGTATGGCGGCATGGCGGAAGGCGGCATGGCAATACCGAGGGAACCCCCTCGGCCGGCCGCCGTTCCGGCTAGATCATGGGCGACTATAGCCAGCATGACCACGCCACCCCAGGCCCCCCGGGCAAATGCCGCGCACATCACCCGTGCTGACGCCCGATCAGCCCCGTTCCGGCCCGGTTCGTCCAGGTCAGGGGCGCGGTCCCGGGTGCCCGGACGGGGTCAGGACCAGGCCGGGTCCTCGAACCGGGGCACGGTGTCCGGGCCGCCGCCCGGGGCGGTGGGCAGCGGGGACGGCGCCGGTCCGAACGGCTCGGTGGCGCCCGGGTCCTTCACCCGTGCGGTGGCGGCCACCGTCACGTTGCCGGGTACGCCGATGCTGACCGTCACCCCGGCCCCGTCCGGCGTCCGCGCGCCCGCCTCGAACGCCGAGTTCTCGGTCAGCGTCCAGCCGCGGCCGGTCCAGTACGCCTTGACCTGCTCCAGCAGCCGGGGCCGGTTGGCGTCGGAGACCTTGGTCAGCACGTAGCGGCGCAGCGTCAACTGCGCGGTGCCGTCGTTGTCCCGGCGCGCGTTCTCGTGCGGCACCGACCGGAACGCGTCGTCGGCGAACCGCACCGCCGGGGTCAGCGCCGAGGTGGTGCCGTCCACCAGTTCCTGCAGCTGCCCCCGGGCGCGGTCGGCCGGCGGCGGGGCCGCCGCGCCCGCCGTCCCGCCGGACGAGCCGCAGCCCGCCAGCAGGGACCCCAGCACCAGCGCCGCCACGGCGCCCGCCACCCGCAGTCTCATCCGAAGTCCCTCTTCCGCCGCCACCGACCCCGCCGCCCCCGACCTACACCGACCAGAACGGGTCGTGCCGGCGCGGCATGGTGTCCATCACGCCGTCCGGCCCCAGCGGGACCGTGCTGTCGCCGCCGAACGGGTACGAGGTGCCGCTCGGCGGCACGTCCTGCACCCGTGCCAGCAGTGTCGCATTCCCCGGGATGCCGATCCTCAACTCCAGCGTCCCGAGCGGCGATTCGGCCCGCAGCACGGGCAGCACCGGATCGTCCTCGCCGCTCACCTGCCAGCCGCGCGCCCGCCAGGCCCGGCCCAGCTGGGCGAGCAGCTCCGGGTAGCGGTCGGCGGAGAGCCGGGTCATCAGGTAGCGCCGCTTCTCCAGGTGCGCGGTGCCGTCCGGCTCCCGGGTGTAGGCGTGCTCGTGCTCCACCTCGACGTACGGGCCGTCCGCCCAGTCGGCCGGCGGGTTCAGCGCCGCCGGGGCGGAGTCCAGCAGCTCGTCCACCGCCGCCTTCGCGGCCAGCAGTTCGGCCGAGGGGTGGGGTGCCGCGAAGTCGTTCATCGCCGGTCCTGTCCGATCACCCGGTCGCCGTGACCGGAGACGATCATGCCCATGTTGCGCAGCGAGTGGCCGTCCCGGCCGTCGCCCTGATTCCAGTAGTCCGAGTGCGACTGGAAGCCCATCGGGCCGTCCGCCACGTCGAAGCGGCGCGCGCCGAACTCGGAGCTCGCCGGGTCCTGTCCGAACCACAGCTCGTGCGGGTCGTCGTGCCCGGCGATCTTGTCGCCGATGAAGCCGCCGAGCGCCGCGCCCGGCAGGCCGCCGATCAGGCCGCCGATGCCGGCGCCGATGCCTATGCCCTTCGCCTCGGCGTGGCTCGGCAGGTGCGACACCGGGTCGTGCTCGGCCGCGCCCACCCACACGTGCGAGGAGTCCACGCCGAGCTGCGAGGCCCGCTGCGCGCCGGTTCCGGGGGAGCCCACCAGGATGATGTCGTCCGCCGGAATGCCGCCCGGGCGTTGCGCGGCCTGCCCGACCGTGAACGAGCCGTAGCTGTGGCCGAGCGCCGTCAGGTGGGCCGGCTGGCCCTCGTGGGTGGCGCGCAGGCCCTGCAGGAAGCCCTGGTAGGCCTCGCCGCCCTGCTTGGCCCGCTCGTCGCCGGCCACCGCGAGCGCGTCGGGGCTGATGCCCTTGGCCTGCGGGGTGTCGTAGCCCAGCCAGGCGATCGAGGCGGTGGAGCGGCTCGGGTCGGTGTCGTGCGCGGACTGCCACAGGTCGCGGGCCCGGTTGGCGTCACCGGCGCCCATGTTCTTGACCTCGGTGTTCAGGCCGGGCACGTACGCCACCACGTCGTCCGCGGTGTCCGGGTTGCCGTAGGCGATCGCGGCCCGGCCCTGGCCCTGGTCGCCGATCACCATCAGGTACGCGGGCGGCTGCTTGCCCTGGTCGTCCTGCAGCCGGTCGTGGATCGCGCGGAAGCCCTCCAGCTTCTTCTTGTCCCACTCCGACGGGTTCTGACGGGACGACAGGTCGGTGATCAGCTGGTCGAGGTGGATCCGGTTGGCCTGGTCGCGGGCCGGCGTCGGGATGCCGTTGCGGTTGCCGATGTCGGCCGGGTACTCGTTGATCAGGCGCTGCTGCTCGTCGGCCGGCAGCGACTTCCACCAGGAGTTCACCTCGGTCGGCGAGGCGTCCTGGCCGGGCATGCCCGCACGGACCAGGTCCTCGCTGCCGCCGAACGGGTTGAGCGCGCCGAGGACCGCGCTGTTCAGGCGCATCGCGGCGGTGCCGGGGTCGAGGCCGGCGCCGGTGCGGGCGTCGGTGGTGTACTGGCGCAGCCGCTCGGCCGTGACCTGGTCGGCGTGCGCGGCCTCGGTCAGCGCGTCACCGATCCGGTCGCGCAGTTCGGTGCCCTGCCGGGTGCGGTCCGGCGCGTCCGGGTCGTGGCGTTCGGCGGCGCTGGGCGGCGGCCAGGAGATGCCGCCGTCGTCGGAGACCTGGAAGCCGCCGGCCTGCGCGTCGTTCAGCGCCGCCCGCAGCTTCGCCTGGGCCAGCACGAACGCCTCCGCGCCCTCCCGCAGGACGGGCGCGATCCGGGCCAACTCCATCTGTGCGGCGGTGAGTTTGCCGGTGGTCCGGCTGAGCGACTGGCGGGCGCGCTCGGCCGCGTCGCCGCTCCAGCCGGAGGACTGCACCCGGCCGTCGACGCCGTCGCGCCACGTCCCGGCGTGGTCGGCGAAGGAGGCGGCGAGCGCCGCGTAGGCGTCGGCGGCGCCGAACAGGCGGTTCGGGTCGGCGTCGCGGAGCGTGGGGATGTCCACGGTCACCGCCCGGCGGGCGCGGCCATGCCGCTGCCCGCGTCCTGCTCGGCGCGGCGGTAGTTCGCCGCGGTCTGCCGCAGGTTGTCGCCCTGCTGGTCCATCTCCGCGGACAGCCGGTCCAGGATCGACTTCCACTCGGTGGTGCAGGCGTCCAGCTCACTGCCCGTCAGCCAGCCGCGCAGGCCGCCCTCGGCGTCGTCGGACGCGCCCAGCACCCGCGAGGTCTCGCCCGGCACCCGCTCGGCGACACTCCCCGCGGTCTGCCCCGCCGCATCCAGCTCGTCCGGCGCCACCCGGAATCCGCCGCCACTTCCGCCTGGGCCCACGTCGCGCACGCCATCCCCCAACACCGGTGTCGGTCCGACCACTTGAGCGGGTCATGCTAGCGAATGCCGGTCGTCGAACCAGCCCCGTTCACCACATCCCCGCGCAATCCTCGTTGTGCTGCCCGTCACCCTACTTGGTGTTCCCTTTGGCGCCGCTTTACCGGAACGGGTGAACCCGGGATGACGATGGCCCGTCACCCCGGGTGTTCCGCACCGCCGTTGCTCAGGCGGTTCCGGCCGGTTCGACGGCCGCTTCGACGGCCGGCTCGACGGCCGCCGCGGCCGCCGGCGCGGGCCGGCGGGCCGCCGACCGGTGCAGCAGCACGGCGACCAGCACGGCGGTGCCGGCCAGGGCGGCGGATCCGCAGCGCAGGGCGAGGTGCAGGGCGTCGACGAAGGCGGTGTCGACGGCGGCCCGGACGGGCGCGGGGGTCGGCGCCGCGGCGGGGCCGGCGCCGTGGCCGGTGAGCGCGGAGACCGCGTGCGGCACCTGGTCGGTGGGCAGCCCGAGGCCGCGCAGGGCGGTGGTGAGGGAGCCGGTCAGCCGGTCGGTGAGGACGGCGCCGAGGACGGCGATGCCGAGCACGCCGCCGAGTTCGCGCAGCGTGTTGATGGTCGCCGAGGCCATTCCGGTCTGCGCCGGCGCGACCCGCTGCAGCACCGCGATCGACACCGGCGTGAACGTCAGGCCCATGCCGAAGCCGAGCACCACCAGCGTCCACACGTAGGACCAGTAGTGCGCGTGCCCGCCGTACAGCGACAGCCCGCCCAGGCCGGCCGCGCACAGCGCGATGCCCAGCACCAGGGGCCGCCGCGGGCCGTGACGGGTGGTCAGCCGGCCGGACAGCGGCGCGGCCAGCATGATCACGGCCGTCATCGGCAGGCCGGCGTACCCGGCGTCGGTGGGCGACCAGCGCATCACGCCCTGGAGCATCAGCGGCAGGAAGAACAGCGCGCCGAACATCCCGAAGCTGACCATCAGCCCGCTCAGCAGCGCCCCGGCGAGCACCCGGTCGCGGAACAGCCGCAGCTCCAGCATCGGTTCCGCCGCCCGCAGTTCGACCAGGACGAAGACGGCGAGCAGCACCGCGGCCGCCGCCCCGCAGGCCAGCACCGCCGGGGAGGTCCAGCCCCGGCCGGGGCCCTCGATCAGGCCGTACACCAGCGCGCCGAGCCCGGCGGCGGACAGCCCGAGGCCGGGCAGGTCGATCCGCCGCTCGCGCGGCGCGATCACCGGCAGCACCCGGTACGCCAGGAACAGGCCGAGCAGCCCGACCGGCACGTTGATCCAGAACACGCTGGCCCAGCCGAACGCGTCCACCATCGGGCCGCCGATCACCGGCCCGATCGACAGGCCGAGCGCGGAGACCCCCGACCACAGCCCGATCGCCCGGGCGCGCTCCTTCTCGTCGGTGAACACCTGCCGCAGGATCGCCAGGCTGCCCGGCGTCAGCAGCGCCGCGCCGACGCCCTGCAGCATCCGCGCCGCGACCAGCACCCCGATGTCGCCGGCCAGCGCGGCGGCCGCCGAACCGGCGGTGAACAGGGCCAGTCCCAGCCGGAACACCCGGGTCCGGCCGAACCGGTCGCCGAGCGTGCCGCCGGTGAGCAGCAGCGCCGCGTACACCAGGCTGTACCCCTCGGCGACCCACTGGAGGCCGCTGATGCCCGCGTCCAGGTCCCGGCCGATCCGGGGCAGGGCGATGTTGACGATGACGTTGTCCAGCATCGCCATGAACATCGTGACGCAGAGCGTGCCGAGCGCCTGCCACTTGCGGCGTGCCTCGCGCGCGCCGACCGAGCCTTCCACCGAACCGTCCCCCTCCGGGCGTGCCGACCGGCCCCTAACGGCGTTAGGGGCTGCTGGAGCCCCCAAGAATGGCCCTAACAGTGTTAGATTGCAAGCGCGATCCACCGCCCGACCACCCACCCACGAGGAACCCGACATGGCCGAGCCCACCCCCGCGGTCACCCGCCAGAGCCTGGCCGCCGCCGCCCTGCGCGTCCTCGAACGCGACGGCCTGGCCGGCCTGTCCATGCGCAAGGTGGCCGCCGAGGTCGGCGTCCGGGCCGCCTCGCTGTACTGGCACGTCCGCAACAAGGAGGAACTGCTCGACCTGCTCAACGACGCGCTGCTCGCCGACGCCGAGATCCCGCCCCGGCAGGGCAGTTGGCGCGACCAGTTCCTCGAGTACGGCCGCCGCCACCGCGCCCTGCTGCTCGCCAGGCGCGACGCCGCGAAGGTCGTCGCCGGCCGCCTCGCCCCCGGCCCGCACATCCTCGCCGTCCTGGAGGACCAGCTCGACCGCCTGCGCGCCGCCGGATTCGGCGACGCCGACGCCGCGATGGCCTCCTACCTGCTCTCCGCGTACGTCCAGGGCTTCGTGCTCCAGGAGCAGTCCCCGCTGTCCGCCGCCGAGGCGGCCGGCGCGAGCCGCGGCGAAGCGGCCCGCGCCGCCGGCGAGACCTTCCGCGCCCTCCCCGCCGAGCGCTACCCGAACCTGGTCGCCCTCGCCGACGACCTCACCGACCCCGACATGAACACCCGCTTCGAGTTCGGCCTGCACCGCCTCGCGGACGGCCTCGCGGCGCTCCTGCCGCAGGGCGGGGCCGACCGGGCGCCCGACGCAGTGGACACCCGGCCGTGAGAGCCCGTCCGGGCGCACGTCACCGTGCCCCCGCCGCGGCCCCGCCCCCGGGCGCCGTCCGCTCCGCGCGGTTCGCCGCGCCCCGGTTCCGCGCCGCCGGTCAGTCCAGGTAGGGGCTGTAGAGCACCGACAGGAACCGCGTCGCCAGCTGGTCGCGCAGGCGCGGCGGCAGCGCGTCGAGCAGGCGGTTGACCGCGGCGGTGCGGGAGGGCGCGAAGCCCGTCGCCGGGAGGAGTCCGGCGAAGGTCGCGTCGTCGAGCTCGGCGAGGTCGAACTCGCCGAGCAGCGCCAGCAGTTCGGTCGGCGGGGCGACCGGCCCCCGCTCGCGGACCGCGGCGACGGCGTCGCGGAGGACGGCCAGCAGCCCGTCCACGCCCTGCTCGCTGACGCCGGTGAGGGTGACGTGCAGGCTCGCGGGGAGTCCGGAGACGCTCAGCTGCGGCTGCAGGAAGAAGCCGCGGGCGCGCGACTCGTCGGCCAGCTCCCACAGGTCGAGCGCCGGGTCGTCCGCGCCGATCGCGACCAGCGTCGCGTCGGGGGAGCCCAGCACCCGCAGTCCGTCGATCTCCCCCACGCCGGCGATCAGGCGCCGGGTCGCGGCCAGCGCGGCGCGCCCCAACTCCCGGTAGCCGTCCGCCCCGAGGGCCTGCAGGGTGGCCCAGGCGGCGGCCAGCGGGCCCGCGCCCTTGCTGCTCTGCACCGTCGAGTTGACCACCGGATAGCCGGGCCACCGGGCGCAGGCGAAGTACGCGGCGAGCCGCATCGGCCGGTCCCGGAACAGCAGCACGGAGGCGCCCTTGGGCGCGTACCCGAACTTGTGCAGGTCGCAGGAGAGCGACGTCACCCCGGGCACCGACAGGTCGAACGGCGGGACGGGCGCGCCCGCTTCGGCGAGCCACGGCAGCAGCCAGCCGCCCACGCAGGCGTCCACGTGGCAGGGCAGGCCGCGCCCGGCCGCGTCGGCGGCGATCTCCGCGACCGGGTCGACCACGCCGTGCGCGTACGACGGCGCCGAGGCCACCACCAGCACCGTGTCCGGGCCGCACGCGGCGGCCGTCGCGGCCGGCACCGCCCGGAACGTCGACGGGTCCACCGGCACCGGCACCACCTCGACCTTCAGGTAGCGGCCGGCCTTGAAGAACGCGGCGTGCGCGGTCGACGGGACGACGATCTCCGGCCGGGCCACGTCCGGCCGGGCGTCCCGGGCGGCCTTCACCGCCAGCAGGATCGACTCGGTGCCGCCGCTGGTGAAGATCCCGGGCGTGCCGTCGTCCCCGCCGAGCCGGGCGGCGACCGCGCCGACCACCTGCCGCTCCAGCGCGACGACGCTCGGGAACGCCGTCGGGTCGAGGCCGTTGACCTCCAGCATCGCCAGGTACGCGCGCTCGGCGGCCTCCCGGACCTCGGGCCGTCCCGCGTCGTACGTGTACGCGGTGGTGCGGCCGCCCCGGGTGGGCAGGTCGCCGGCGGTCAGCGTGCGCAGCTCGGCGAGCAACTCCTCGGCGGGGCGGCCGGACTGCGGCAGGCCGGGGTGGGGGGCGGTCATGACTCGGCTCCGATCGGGGAGTTGACGGCGGGCGGGGCGGCCGCGCTGCGGCGGCGGCCGTAGCCGCGCAGGGCGGGCAGCGAGAGCAGCATCAGGGCGGCCGGCACCAGGCTGAAGCCGAGCAGCACCCCGGCCCGGGCGGCGCCGGTCTGCGCCACCGGGTGGTCGGTGGTGGAGGAGACGAACCCGGCGGCGGCCAGCGCCAGCGAGAACAGGCCGGGCCCGGCGGCCAGCCCCGCCGTCTCCCCGGCGGTCCACAGCCCGGTGAACGCCCCCGACTGGAGGCGGCCGGTGCGGGCCGCGTCCGCGTGCACGGTGTCCGGCAGCAGCGACAGCGGCAGCACCTGAAGCGCCGCGTACGCGACCCCCAGCACCGCGCACAGCGCCAGGACCGGTCCGACCCGCCCGTGCGCCCGGTGCGCGGCGGGCCACAGCGCGGCCGAGGCGAGCACGAACAGGCCGGTGGCGGCGGTCAGGCAGCGCAGCCGGCCCCAGCGGGCGGCGGCCCGGCCCCACAGCGGGACGGCGACCGCGCTCGGCGCGACCAGGCAGACGAACAGCACCGAGGTCAGGCCGTAGCCGCCCAGCCAGTAGGCGGCGGCGTACGGCGCGGCCGCCAGCATGATCGCCACCGCGGCGGCCTGCAGCACGAACGCGCCGAGCAGCGCGAAGAACGCCCGGTTGCCGCGTGCCGTGCGCAGCGCCGCCCGCAGCCCGAGCGGCTCCGCGCCGGGCCGGGCCGGCACCCGGCGGGCCCCGAGCGCCGGGACCAGCAGCGTCACCAGCAGCAGGACGGCGACCACCGCGGCCATCGCGCCGTAGCCGCCGCGCCCGCCGCCGGCCAGAGACACCACGGCGGGGGCGAGGCCGCCCGCGACCAGGATGCCGACGGTCAGGCAGACGATCCGCCACACCGTGATCCGGGTGCGGGCCTGCGGCCGGTCGGACATCTCGGCGGGCAGCGCCACGTACGGGACCTGGAACAGCGCGAAGGCGCTGGAGGCGAGCACGAAGGTGACGGCGACCCAGGCGGCGGCGCCGGAGCCGGTGAGCGGGGAGAGGAACATCGCGGCGAACGCGACGGGCAGGGCGAGCGCGCCGGCCAGCAGGATCCGGGTGCGGCGTCCGGTGCGCAGCGCCTCGCGGTCGCTGGCCGCGCCGACCAGCGGGTTGAACAGCGCGTCCCAGGCCTTGGGCACGGCCACCACCAGCCCGGCCAGGCCGGCCGGGACGCCGAGCGCGTCGGTCATGAAGTAGAGCAGCAGCAGCCCGGGGACGGTGGAGTGGACGCCGGTGCCGATCGAGCCGATCGCGTAGCCGGCGAGCTCCCGCCGGGACGGTTCCCGGCGGTCCGTCATATCGCGCCGCCGAGGCCGAGTTCGCGCACCACCAGGTCCCGCAGGTGGGCGCGGAAGCGCGGCACCTGGGTGCGGATCACCGAGCGGCAGAAGCCGTGCGTGGTCCACAGCACCGTCCACACCGCGAGTTCGGCCCGGTCCGGCGTCAACTGCGGGAGTGCGGCGCGGAGTCCGTCGCGGACGGTGTCGATCAGCGGCCGGGCGTAGCGCTCCTCCAGGTCGGCGAACTCGGCGGCGTCGGCCATCCAGCGGCGCATCCAGAGCGCGGGGACCTGTGGCTGGTCCAGGCAGAAGTCCAGGTAGCGGTCGGCGAATTCGGCCGCGGCCCGGGCCGGGTCGTCCGGGGCGGCGGCCGCGAACCCGGCGAGCGCGGCGGCGACGGCGGCCCGCTCCGCCTCGTGGGCCCGCCGCATCACCTCCCGGTACAGGTCGGCCTTGGTGCCCACGTGGTAGGCGACGGTGGCGACGTTCAGTCCGGCGGCGCCGGCGATCGTCCGGGTGGTGGTGCCGTCGTAGCCGTGCTCGGCGAACAGGGTGGTCGCGGCCGTGAGGATCCGCTCCCGGCTCGCCTCGGCGGCCGTCAGGGGCTGGCTCATGGCGGGGAGCGTACGCCCGGCCCGGGCCCTGATCAAGCGATTGATTGATGAAATCCCGCGGGGCCCGGGAACGGCCGTGGGCCCCGCCGCTGCTGCGACGGGGCCCACGGTGACGAGGTGTCAGCAGTGCGAGAGCGTCTCGCAGTCCTCCCAGCGGGTGCCGGTGTGGGCGTCACCGGAACCGGAGGGCGCGACCAGCGAGTTGGACTTCAGCTGGGCCGGGGCGGCGGCGGGGCCGGTGGCGAGTCGGACGGCGATCGCGTCGACGACCGGGCGCGGGCTGGTGCCGGCGTAGTTGTTGACCATCACGACGAACGCCAGCTTGCGGCCGTCGGGCGCGGTGGCGTAGCCGAGCAGGTTGTCGACGCCGCCCATCGAGCCGCTCTTGGCGTGCACGTTGTTCTCGGCCTTGGTGCCGCGCATCCGGGCGGCCAGGGTGCCGCCGACCATCCGCTCCGGGTTGCCCGCGACCGGCAGCGCGTTGTACCAGGCGTTGAACCACGGCTTGTCCTGGGCGACCTTCAGCAGGCCCGCCATCTTCGCCGGGGTGGTCAGGTCGTAGCGGGACAGGCCGGAGCCGTCCACCTGGCGGCCGGCCGGGGTGGACAGGTTGTTCGCCTTCAGGAAGGCGTTGACCTGGTTGACGCCGGTCGCCCAGTCGCCGCGGCCGCCCTTGACCTTGCCGATCTCCTTGGTGAGGTGCTCGGCGATGCCGTTGTTGCTGATCTTCAGCATCGGGACGATCAGCTCGGCGAGGGTCTTCGACTGGTGCGAGGCCAGCGGCTGCGAGGCCTCCGAGCCGTTCGCGGCCTGCACCCCGCGCAGCACCTTCACGCCGTGCCGGGCCAGCGCGCCCGCGAACACCTTGGCGGCGTACGTGCTGGGGTCCTCGACGGTCACCCAGGCGGTCACCGGCGCGGAGCCGGCCGCGACGCTGCCGGACAGCGACACGTCGTTGCTGCCCCGGCGGCGGTCCACGCCGGCGGTCGAGCCGCTGCCGGCCGCGCCGGTGGCGACCGTGCCGACGAACTTCAGCGGCGCCTCGGCCGGCACCGTCGTCACCTTGGCGGCCTCGCCGGCCGCGCCCGGAGTGATCACCACCTGGGCGGTGTCCATCATGTACTCGGCGTCGTTGGCGACGGTCAGCGCGGAGATCTGCGGGCTGTACGAGTACGGCTCGTCGTCCCAGGCCCAGCCCGGGCCGAGCGGCGTGGAGTCGTACCGGGTGCCGTCGGCCAGCACCCGGCCGGTGACGGTGGAGACGCCGGTCGCCGCGACCTTGGAGGCCAGCTCGTCGAGGTCCTGCACCAGCAGGCTGGGGTCGCCGCCGCCGCGCAGCACCAGGTCGCCGACCAGGGTGCCGTCGTAGGCGGCGCCGGTGGTGCGGACCTCGGTGGTGAACCGGTAGTCCGCGCCCAGCAGGTCGAGCGCCGCGGTCGAGGTCACGGTCTTCAGGGTCGACGCGGGGGTGAACAGCGCCTGCGGCTGGCGGGCGTACAGCACCTCGCCGGTGGTGGCGTCCAGGACCTCGACGCCGGCCTGGGCGTTCGCCAGCCGGGGGTCGGCGAGCAGCGTGTTCAGGTCAGCGGTCAGCGTGGCGTCGGCCGGAGCCGGGTCGTCGGCCTGGGCCGAGACGGCGAGCAGGGAGGCGGCGAGGACCGCGGCCGCGAGCGGAATGCTGCGGCGGTACAGGCGTGCGGACACGGGTGGCTCCAGGGTGCGGATCGGCCGGGGCACGTGCGTCACCCACGCCCCCGTTTGTCCGGTACATTACCATCTGATGGGATATCAGATGATCTTTCCGGGCCGGACCGTGAAGCCCCCCTCTTCCAGACGGGCCGTCGCGCCGAAACGTCGCACCCGAATCCGCTCCGCATTCGCCCCGATCCACCCGGATACACTGACGCAGGCTCGGCAGGTCGAGGTTTCGGGGCGGAGGACAATGGGCGCGCACGCTGGTCTGACGGTCGACCGGATCACCCGCGCCGCCGCCGAACTCGCGGACCGCGTCGGCATCGACAAGGTCACCGCCTCCGCCCTCGCCCGCGGCTTCGGGGTCAAGGACGCCAGCCTCTACTCGCACGTCAGGAGCCTCCAGGAGATCCGCACCCGGGTCGCCCTGCTCGCCACCGAGGAGATCAACGACCGGATCGCGGCCGCCGTGGCCGGCCGCTCCGGCGCCGAAGCCCTCACCGCCTTCGCCGACGCCTACCGGACGTACGCCCAGCAGCACCCCGGCCGCTACGCCGCCACCCAACTGCGCCTGGACCCGGCCGATTTCGCCGGCACCGACGCGCTCGCCCGGACGGTCGAGCTCACCACCGCGATGATGCGCCACTACCGGCTGGACGAACCCGACCTGACCGACGCCGTCCGACTGCTGCGCTCCACCTTCGCCGGCTTCATCGGCATCGAGGCCAACGGCGGCTTCCACCACCCGCGCGAGGTGGACGGCTCCTGGCACCGCATCGTGGCGGCCCTGCACCAGCTGCTGGAGGACTGGCCGCGCACCGGCCGGCCCTGACGCCCGCCGGCCAGATCTGCCGCAGCGTCACCGCCGTTTCGCCGAACGGCCGTTCCGGTCCGGCCGGCCGTTCCCGGGTCGCCGTCCGGACGGCGGGCGGCCGGTCAGCCGAGCACCCGCCCGAGGAAGCCGGCCAGGTTCGCCCGCATCCGGGCCAGCCGCTGCTCCGTGTCGAGGCTCTCCGTCATCCGCGCCCCGCCCGGCGAGGCCCGTCGGCGCCCCCGTACGTACAGCGGGCACGCCAGGTCGCTGCAGACGTACTCGCCCGCCGACGCGTACTCCTCCCCCGAGACCCGGCCCGCCCGACGGGCCGTCATCAGAGCCACGCCCGAGGCCGGGTGGACCGTCAGGCAGATCGAGCACATCGCCCCGCCCCGGCCCGCGCCCGGCCGCTGGGCCAGTCGCAGCGCCACGCCCACCGTCCGGCCCCCGAACTCGGCCACCAGGTACCCGCGGTCCGGCGCGCCCGGCTCCCGCCAGCCGAGGAAGTCCAGCTCCGGCCAGTCCAGCCCGTCCAGCTCCCGCGGCAGCCGGGCCCGACCGGCCTCCCCCTTCGTGCAGTTGACGAACGACGCCCGGATCGCCGCCTCGGTCAGTGCCTGCATGGCTCCCCACCTGTCCCCTAGAACCCCTAGTTTTTGGCCAAGGTACCCTAGGCTAGCCGTCGCGCCAACCGGTTTCCGCGCACCGCCATTGGAGCGGCAGGGGTACTCAACTTCCGCTGTGAGCAGCCGGGTTGCGGCTCCGGGCGGACCCGGACCGGGCGCGTCCGGCGGATCGCGGACGGCGGACGGCGGCCCGGGTGGCGGGCCTGTCGGCCGCACGAGCCACGTTGCTCGGCCATGGGGAGTATTCGGCCCCGCACCGGCTGGCCGCCCCGGGCGGGCTCGGGTCTCCTGGGTGCAGGGAGGCCGTCCGCCTCCGCCTCAACTCCGTTACCGGAAGGACCCGTTTTCTCATGCGCGCTCTTCACCGCACCGTTGCCGCCCTCGCCCTCACCGCCCCCGTCCTGCTCGGCTGCGCCGGCCTGGCCTCCGCCCAGGAAGGCCTGAACGCCGACTACGGCCACGGCCAGTTCTACGTCGGCGAGCAGGGTGCGGGAGTCATGGACACCAACTCGGTCGTCTCGCCCGACGGCCCGCAGTTCAGCAACTTCTGGGTCTTCGCGGGCCCGGACAGCATCTCCGGCGAGTTCATCGGGTCGGGCGCGACCTACAGCGCCGAGTGAGCTAGGACCCGGCAGCACTGAAGCCGGCGCCCCCGACCGACCCGTACGGGCCGGTCGGGGGCGCAGCCGTGCGCGCGCTCCCGGTGAACCCGGCCGCCCGCCACGAGACCTGGCACTTCCGCGACGGCGGACCGGCGGCTCAGCGCGCTGCCGGCGCCGGAACGCCCGCCGGGCGGCCGACCCGCGGCGTCAGGGCGGCGAACTCCAGCGGCGCGGAGGGGTCGACCGACACGTCCGGCGGTGCGGGCTCGGCCCCGGCGCGGACCAGCAGGTCGCCGATCGCCGCGACCATCGCGCCGTTGTCCGTGCACAGCGACAGCGGCGGCACCCGCAGGGTGATCCCGGCGGCGGCGCAGCGCTGCTCGGTCAGTGCCCGGACCCGGGAGTTGGCGGCCACACCGCCGACCACCACCAGGGTGCCGATGCCGTGGTCGACGCAGGCCCGGACGGCCTTGCGGGTCAGCGTGTCGGCGACCGCCTCCTGGAGCGAGGCCGCCGCGTCCGCCACCCGCGGCTCGGTGCCGGCGGCGCGGTGGCCCTCCACCCAGCGGGCGGCGGCGGTCTTCAGCCCGGAGAACGAGAACGCGTACGGGTGGTCGCCCGGCCCGGTGAGCGGGCGGGGCAGCCGCACGGCGTGCGGGTCGCCGTCCCGGGCGGCCCGGTCGACGGCGGGGCCGCCCGGGTAGGGCAGGCCGAGGATGCGGGCGGTCTTGTCGAAGCACTCGCCGGCCGCGTCGTCCAGGGTGTCGCCGAGGTGCACGATCGGGTCGCGGGCCAGGTCGCGGACGAGCAGCAGCGAGGTGTGGCCGCCGGACACGATCAGCACCACGCACGGGTTCGGCAGCGGACCGCCGGCCAGCCCGGCGGCGGCCACGTGCCCGGCCAGGTGGTGCACGCCGTACAGCGGCACGCCGAGCGAGAACGCGTAGGCCTTGGCGGCGGCCACGCCGACCTGGAGCGCCCCCGACAGGCCGGGCCCGGTGGTGACCGCGACCGCGCCGACCTGATCGAGCGTCAGGCCGGCCCGGTCCAGCGCCTCCCGCACCACCGGGGCCATCGCGTGGACGTGCGCGCGGGCCGCGATCTCCGGCACCACCCCGCCGTACCGGGCGTGCTCGGCCATGCTCGACGCGACCGCCTGTCCGAGCAGCACCCCGTCCCGGACCAGCCCGGCCCCCGTCTCGTCGCACGACGACTCGATTCCCAGCACCACCGGCGACTCCGGCATCCGCCCGCACCACTCTCGCATCAGATTTGCAGTTGCAAATAGTGTGCAATACGTCCGGGTCAGGCCGGCGCGGGGGCGGCCTCCCGCGGCGGGTGGGCCAGCCGTCCGGTGCGGGCGAGGCGGTGCACGGCGGCGGCGCAGAGCAGCCCGGTGGCGGCCAGCGCGAGCCAGGGCAGGTACGGGGCGCGGTGGCGGGCGGCGAAGTCCCAGAGCGCGCCGACCGCGAGGTTGCCGAGGGTGATGCCGAGCCCCGAGACGGTGTTGTACAGGCCGTAGTGGGTGGCGACCAGGCGGCCCCCGGCGAGCGTGACCACGGTGTCCATCTCGAACGGGTAGACCACCGCGCCGGCCGCGGCGAGGACGGCCACCGCGACGGCCATCGCCGTCAGCTGGGCCGCCGCGCCGCCCCGGGGGAGCAGCGCGAGCGGGACGAAGGCCGCCCCCATCGCGGCCAGTCCGCGCACCAGCGCCTGCGCGGGGGACCAGGCGCCCTCGGCCCAGCCGGTGAGGCGCAGCTGGCCCGCGACGGCGACGGCCGCCGACAGCAGGAACAGGCCGGTGGTCGCCTTCGCGCCGTCCGCGCCGAGGGCGGCGCCGGCGGCCAGCGGGAGGGCCAGGTACACCTGGAAGGTCAGCACGTACGCGCCGATCATCGCGGCGGAGAACAGCAGGAACGGCCGGTTGGCGACGACGGTCCGCCACTGTGCGAGGACGCCCTCCCGCTCCGGCCCGGCGCCGCCGCCGCGCGCCGGCAGGGCCCGCCACTGCAGCACCGTCAGCGCCGCGAAGACGGCCGCCGCCGCGGTGCAGACGGCGGTGAAGTCGGCGGCCAGCAGGGCGAGTCCGACCAGCGGGCCGAGCAGCATGCCGGCCTGGTAGTACACGTTGAAGGCGGCGAACGCGTCCACCCGCCGGTCGCCCGCCTCGGCGGCCAGGTAGGCGCGCACGGCCGGGTTGAACAGCGCGCCGGCGAACCCCGTCGCAGCGGACGCGGCGAGCAGCGCCGGCAGCGAGTCGACCCGGCCGAGCAGTGCGAAGCCGACGGTGCGCAGCAGGCAGCCCGCGACGATCGGGCCCCGGTAGCCGAACCGGTCGGCCAGGGTCCCGCCGATCAGGAACATGCCCTGCTGGGAGAGGTTGCGCACGCCCAGCACCAGGCCGACCGTCCACGCGGCGAGGCCCAGGTCGTCGGCGAGGTGGGCGGCCAGGTAGGGCATCAGCATGTAGAAGCCCAGGTTGATGGTGAACTGGTTGGCCATCAGCAGCCGGGCGGCCGGGCTGAACGAGCGGGTCTGCCGCCACAGCGCCCTCATCGCGCGGCCCGCGCGAGGTCCGCACTCCCGCCGGCGGCCCGCAGCGGGCCCGGGCCGGCCAGCGGGTCGAGGACGGTGCGGCACCGCGTCCACCGGGTCACGGTGCGCTCGGCGGGGTGGGCGATCTCGTCCGGCTGCTCGGGCGGGCGGCGCCCGAGCAGGCCGCGGGCCCGGCACCAGTCGTCGTCGAAGACGGTGCCGACGTACCGCTGCGGGCCGTCGGGGAAGACCGCCGCGATCCGGGTGTCCGGGGCCGTGGTGGCGGCCAGCCAGCGGGCCACCAGCGCGACCGCGCCGACGCTCCAACCGCCGGTGGCGTAGCGGGAGGTGGCGAGGTCGCGGGCCGCCCGGACGGCCTCGGGCGGGGCCACCCAGTGCACCTCGTCGAACAGCGGGTAGGCCACGTTCCGCGGGTGGATGCTGCTGCCGAGGCCGCGCATCAGCCGGGGCAGCGCCGGCTGCCCGAAGATCGTCGAGCCGACGGTGTCCACGCCGACCACCCGCAGGTCCGGGAACCGGTCGCGCAGCACCCCGGCGACGCCCGCCGAGTGCCCGCCGGTGCCGACGCTCACCACCAGGGCGTCGATCCGGCCGAGTTGGGCGACCAGCTCCAGCGCGAGCGGCCGGTACGCGGCCACGTTGTCCGGGTTGTGGTACTGGTCCGGGCACCACGCGCCGGGCTCCGCGGCGAGCAGACCGGCGACCCGGTCGCGGCGCGCCTGCTGCCAGCCGCCGACCGGGTGCGGCGCGTCCACCACGACGACGTCCGCACCGTGCGCGGTGAGCAGCCCGGTCATCAGCGGCTCGATCTCCGGATCGGTCACCACCGTGACGGGGTGCCCGTACGTGACGCCGGCCAGCGCCAGGCCGAGGCCCAGCGTGCCGGACGTCGACTCCACGATCCGCGCGCCGGGCCGCAGTTCACCGCGCTCCCGGGCGGCGCGCACCATGTGCAGGGCGGGACGGTCCTTGATGCCGCCCGGGTTCCGGCCCTCCAGCTTCGCCCAGAAGCCGCGCCCGGGGGCGGTGAACGGCTCGCCCACCCACAGCACGGGCGTGTCGCCCACCAGCCCGGCGGGAGTCCGGGCCGAACGGGCGGCGGGGGCGGTCGGCGGCGCGGGCGAGGCGGGAGCCGCGTCGGCGGAACGGGACACGAGAGAGGTCATGGCAGGGATCTCCTGCGGCCCGCGCGCGGCGGACCGGCTCATGGGTGACGGAACATCAGGACGCGGCAGCCGCAGGACTCCGGACGGAGCAGCGGCGGGACCCCGTCAGGTCCGCCAGACGCCCAGCACCGCTCTGGTCCGGCCGCCGTCCGGCCGGGAGGCCCCGGGACCGCACCCGAGGCCCGCGGGCCGAGCCGGCACGGCGGGCGCCGCCGGCTCCGCGAGGAGCAGCCCGGCGGGCGCCGGCAGCGGACGGTCGCCCTGATGGACCGTCACCGGCTGGTCCTCGTCCGCGCACCGCGTCCCGTGCCGCTCGCCGTCCTGCGGGGAGTCGTCGTGCCGCCCGCCGTCGTGCGGGGCGCCGTGCTGCGGGCCCGCCGCCGCGGGGCACCGGGCGGCGGCCGGCAGCGAGTCGGTCGGGGCCGCCGCCGAGAGCGGGGCGTGGACGCAGAGCAGCGAGTGCACCAGGGCCGCGAGAACGGCGGCGACCCACAGGAGCTTCCACCCCTGGCGCGTGCCGAACCGTTCCGTCATGTCACCGAACGTACCCGACCGGATGCGTAAGGTTCCCGTCAGGCGGCGTGCGAACGCGCGCCGGGCAGCGGCCGATCTCCCTGCCGCACAAGGGAATTGCGATCGAACACCGGCCGCGTGCGGGCCGGCCGTCCCGGGAGCGTCGCCACCCGAAGCGGTGAACCGCGGGCCGGCACGGCCCCCGGGGCGGCGTACCTCCGAAGGAGGAGGGAGCCGGCCGGGGCCTCGGCCCGCAGGCTGACCATGATCAGGACCCGGTGCCTACGGTCCGCCGCGCCGCCGTCCCTAGGCTCGTTGACATCCCCTGACGGCACGTCACCGCAGCTCAGGGGCGTGCGAACCGAGGAACGATGACGACCTGCCGATACACCGTGTCCGAGCTGCGCGGGCAGCTGCGGCAACTGCTCCTGAGCGGCGCCGCGATCGCCTGCGGAGTGGTCTTCCTGATCGCCTCCGTCAGCGGAAGCGGCGCCCTGGTGGACTCCTTCAGCCAGACCGCGGCCGCCGAAGTGGGGCCCGGCGACCTCCAGATCACCAGGCCCGCCGCCGACGGAAGCCTGGACGCCGCCACCGCCGACCGGGCCCGGCAGACCGCCGGCGTGGCCGCCGCGGCACTGCGGCGGACCGGCCGCGGCACCCTGCTCACCGCCGACGGGCAGCCCCTCGACGACGCCGCGACCGTGACGGCCGTCGCCGCCGACCCCGCCCTGCGCTGGCAGCTGCTGAAGGACGGCCGGTGGCCCGGCGGCCCCGGCGAGCTGCTCCTCGACACCGACACCGCCGAACGCATCGACGCCGCACCCGGAGCCGACGTCCGACTCGCCCGCGCCGACGGCGGCACCGCCACCGCCCGCCTGGTCGGCACCCTGGACGGCCGCGGCGCGCCCAGCCTCGCCGGACACCCGATCGTCGCCGTCCCCGACGGCGCGGTGGACCGGTACGCCACCGTCGTCACCGCCGCCCAACTCGACGTCCGGCTCCGGCCCGACGCCTCCCGCACGCAGACCGCCGAAGCACTGCGCACCGCCCTCGGCGCCGGACCCGAGATCCGGACCAGGGCCGCGTCCGTCGCCGAGGCGACCCGGCAGAGCAAGACCCTCTACGGCGTCGTCCTGACCGCCGCGATGTCCTTCGTGCTGATCGCGCTCGCGGTCGCCCGGATGGTCGTCAGCAACACCTTCTCCGTCATGCTGGCCCAGCGCACCCGCCGACTCGCCCTGCTGCGCTGCGTCGGAGCCGACCGGGCGCAGGTCCGCCGGCTGATCCTCCGTCAGGGACTGCTGCTCGGCATCGGAGCGTCCGGCGCCGGCGTCCTGGCCGGCCTCGGGCTCGGCGCCGCCGCGACCGCCCTCGCCCGCCACGCCGACCTCGGGCCGGTCCACCTGGACCTGCTGCCGTCCCCCGTGACCTGCGCACTCGCCGGAGTCTTCGGCGTGCTGCTCACCCTGCTGGCCGTCCGCGGACCGGCGAAGCAGGCCTCCGCGGTGGCACCGATCGCCGCACTCGGCGGCGCCCACGGTGCCGGCAGCCCCGCGGCCCGGCTGCGCGCCGCCGTCCGGACCGCCGTCCTGCTGCTGGCCGGCACCGCCGGCCTGGTGATCGGCGCGACGGCCCCGCCGCCGCTGTCCCTGCCGGCCGTCACGCTCGGCGCGATCAGCAGCTTCTTCGGCGTGCTGCGGCTCGCCCACCGGCTGCTGCCCGCCGTGGTCGCCGCGCTCGGCGCCCCCGCCCGCCGGCTGGGCGGCACGGCCGGCCGGCTCGCCACCCAGCAGCTGCGGCTCAACCCGGCCCGCACCGGCACCACCGGGTCGGCCCTGCTGCTCGGCGTCACCGTGATGGTCGGCGCCGTCACCGCCCTGGAGACCACCTCCGACTCGCTGCTGCCCGTGGTCTCCGCCCGCCAGCCCGCCGTCCTCTCCGCCGACGCCGACGGCCGCGCACTGCCCGCCGACGCGCTGGCCGCCCTCGGCGCACAGCCCGGACTCGCCGTCACCCCGGTCCGCTCGGCCACCCTGGACGTCGACGGCGTCCCGACCCTGGTGGCGGCCGCCGACCCGGCCCGGCTCAACTCCCGTGCCGACGACGTCGACCGGGCCCGGGCGCTGACCGACGGGGCGGCACTCGACGGCCTCTCCGACGGCCGCCGGAGCATCCGGATCACCGCCCCGGGACGGCCCGCTGCCGACCTGCGGGTCGAACCGGGCCGCAGCAGCCTCCCGTTCACCCTGCAGAGCGGTGCCGTCCTCCTGGTCACCCCCGCCACCCTGGACCGACTCGCCCCCGGCGCGGCCGTCACCACCCTCTGGGCCGACCCCGCCGGAGGCGCCGACCACCCCGCCGCCCGCCGCGCACTGGACCGGGCGCTGGCCGGCCACCCCGGGATCCGCGTCACCGACACCGCCGCCCAGGCCGAGACCCTCCGCTCCCTGCTGGACCGGACCACCCGGATCACCATGGTGCTGCTCTCCTTCTCCGTCGCCATCGCCGGCCTCGGCGTCGCCGCCACCCTGACGCTCAGCGTCAGCGAACGCGCCCGCGAGATCGGCATGCTCCGCGCGATCGGCATGTCCCGCCGTCAACTCCGCCGCATGCTCACCCTGGAGGCGCTCCTGCTCTCCCTCGCCGCCGCCCTGGCCGGCACCGCCCTCGGCCTCGCCTACGGCTGGGCGGCAGCCCGCTCCGTCACCTCCGGCATCGGCACCCTCGGCGGGCCACCGCTCCCCCTCGTCCTGGCCGCCCTCGCCCTGACCGTCCTGATCGGCCTGGCCGCCGCCGTCCTCCCGGCCCGCCGGGTCGGCCGGATGACCGTGGTCACCGCCCTCCACGCGAAGTGACGGCCCGGGGATCCGACCGCGCGTCACACTTCGGCGGGCTGCCCGGTCCTCCTTCCGTGAAGGCTGGAACACTCGCCCCCCCGGGGGCGGTCCCAGGACGCGGCGGGCCGGTCTTCGCACCCACCGCGGCGGTCGCCGTCGCGGCCGGCGAACGAACAGAAGGGGGCCGTCATGGCCGAGGGACAGCGCAGCACCGACACCGGAGGGACGTCCCGGCGCAGCGCACTGAAAGCGGCCGTGGCCGGGGCGGGGGCGCTCACCGCGACGGTCGCGGGAGCCACCGCCGCCCGCGCGGACGGGCCCGGGCGCGGCGCGCCCACCTTCGTCCTGGTCCACGGCTCGGGCAGCAACTCCTTCTACTGGCAGCCCCTGCAGCGGGAGCTGGGACTGCGCGGCCACCGCGCCGTCGCCGTCGACCTGCCCGGGCACGGGCTGGGCGCGTACCTCCCCGAGTCCTACCAGGTCCCGCAGGACCTCGAACGGCTGCGCACCGAGCCGTCCCCGATCTCCCAGGTCACGCTGGCCGACTTCGCCGCGCACGTCACCGGCGTGGTGCGGCGGGCCCGCCGCAGCGGCCCCGTCGTGCTGGTCGGCACCAGCCTCGGCGGCGCGACCCTCAACGCGGTCGCCAACCAGGTGCCCGACCTGATCGCCCACCTGGTGTACGCCTCCGCGTTCTGCCCCACCCGGCACCCCTCGGTGCTGCACCTCGTGATGACCCCCGAGGGCGCCGGCAGCGCCATGTTCCGGATCCCGCCGGTGCCCACCCCGCCCGAACTCGGCGTCAGCCGGGTCAACTGGCGCTCCGGCGATCCCGCGTTCTTCGCCGCCGTCAAGGACTCGCTCGCCGCCGACCGCACGGACGCCGAGGTCCGGGCCCTGCTGAACATCCTGGAACCCGACGAGACCGCGGCCGTCGGCGCCAGTGAGGACGCCCGCGGCCTCCCGCAGCAGTGGGGCCGGGTCCCGCGCACCTTCGTCCGCTACACCCGGGACCGCACCATCCCGCTCCCGCTCCAGGACCTCATGATCCGCGAGGCCGACGCCACCACCCCCGGCAACCCCTTCCGGGTCCGCTCCCTCCCGGCCCCGCACGCCGGCCCCCGCGACCCGGCCCTCCTCGCCGACGAACTCGACCTGGTCGCCCGGCTCGTCCGCTGACCGCGTGCCGCACGGCCGCTCCGGCGAGCGGCTCGGGAAGCAGCCGCCGGAGCGGACCCGGGGCGGCGCCCGTCAGGCGGGGAGGCCGACGGCGCGCTCCTTGGTGCGGCGCTGCTGGATGACGACCGCGACCACCAGCAGCGCGCCCTGGGCGACGTTCTGCCAGAAGGAGTTGATGCCCTGACCGGTGAGTCCGTTCTCCAGGGCGCCGAGGAGGGCGACGGCGAGGAGGGTGCCGCCGACGGTGCCCTTGCCGCCCTTGAGGGCGCAGCCGCCGAGGGCGGCGGCGGTGATGGCCTTGAGCTCCAGGCCCTCACTGCCGGAGGTGGGCTGTCCGCTGCCGGTGCGGGCGGTGAGCAGGATGCCGGCGACGGCGGCGACGGCGCCGATCAGGGCGTAGACGGCGACCAGGTACTTGTTGATGTTGATGCCGGCGAGGCGGGCGGCGGTGTCGTTGCCGCCGATGGCGTAGACGTTGCGGCCGATGTCGGTGCAGGTGAGCAGGACGTGGACGGCGAGGGCCACGGCGACGAGGATCCAGACCATGACCGGAAGCCCGGCGATCCTGCCCCGGCCGAGGAAGACGAAGACGGCGTCGTTGAGGACGTAGCCCTGCGCCCGGCCGTCGGAGAGGAGTTGGGCGAGGCCCTTGTAGGCGGCGAGGCCGGCGAGGGTGGCGATGGTGGGGTTGACCCGGCCGTACACGATGACCGCGCCGTTGAGGACGCCGACCAGCAGGCCGACGGCGACGGCGGCGGCCACGCCCGCGAAGGCGTGGGAACCGGACGAGGTGAAGGCCATGGCGCTGACGACGGAGGCGACGCCCGCCTGGGAGCCGACCGAGATGTCGAGGCCGCCGCAGATGATGACGACGGTCTGGACGACCGCGAGCAGGCCGGTGATGGTGGCGGCCTCGGCGATCACCTGCATGTTGGTCAGGCTGAGGTAGTTGTCGTTGAGCAGGCCGAAGACGGTGAGGACCGCGGCCAGCGCGCCGATCAGGCTCAGGTTCTGCCCGCCGACGGCACTCAGCAGGGGGATCCCCGCGGCGGACCGGTGGCGGCTTCCGTCGTCGGAGACGGCGGGCGGTGTGGTGGCGGTCGTCATGAGGTCGCTCCCGGGGCGCTCGTGCTGATGTCGTCGGCCATCGCGAGGGCGAGGACGGCCTCCTCGGTGGCTTCCGCACGACTCAGCTCGCCGGTGGCGCGGCCGTTCTGCAGGACGAGGATCCGGTCGGCGAGGCCGAGCAGTTCGGGCAGTTCGGAGGAGATCACCAGGAGGGCGACGCCCTGCTCGGCGAGGTCGGCGACGATCCGGTAGATCTCGGCCTTGGCGCCCACGTCGATGCCGCGGGTGGGCTCGTCGAGGATCAGCACCTTGGGCCTGCGGGCGAGCCAGCGGGCCAGGACGACCTTCTGCTGGTTGCCGCCGGAGAGCTTGCGGACCTCGTGCTCGACGGACGGCGTCCGCACCCGCAGGCGGTCGGTGTACTCCTGGGCGAGGTCGCGTTCCGCGCCCCGCCGGACGAAGCGGAAGCGGCGCAACCGGTCCAGCACCGCGATCGAGGTGTTGTCCCGGACGGTGCGGTGCAGGAACAGCGCCTGGGCCTTCCGCTCCTCCGGGGCCAGGCCCAGGCCGGCGCGGATCACCGCTCCGGGCCGGCCGAACGGCAGCGGCTGCCCGTCCAGGGTGGCGCTGCCGGAGCGGACGGGCAGGTCGCCGGCGAGCGCGAGAGCGAGTTCGGAGCGTCCGGCGCCGATCAGCCCGGCGAGGCCGACCACCTCGCCGGCGTGGATGCGCAGGTCGATGCCGCGCACCCGGTCCGTCGTCAGGCCGCGGACGTCCAGGACGACCCGGTCGGTGACGACCGGGCGGCGGACGAACACCGTCGACAGGTCGCGGCCGACCATCAGGCGCACCAGCTCGTGCTCGGTGGTGGCCCCGGCGTCGCGGACACCGACCAGGGCCCCGTCGCGCAGGACGGCGATGCGGTCGGCCAGGCGGAAGATCTCCTGCATCCGGTGCGACACGTAGACGACGGCCACGCCCTGCTCGCGCAGCCGGCCGATCAGGGCGAACAGCGCGTCGACCTCGTGCTCGGACAGTGAGGAGGTCGGCTCGTCGAAGGCGATGACCCGGGCAGCGGTCGTGCCGGTCAGCGCGCGCATGATCTCGACCAACTGGCGCTGGGCGGCCGTCAGTTGCGACCCGAGCAGGTCCGGTTCCAGGACGTCGGCGAAGCCGAGCCGGTCGAGGTCCGCAGTGATCCGGCGGCGGAGCTCGGCCCGGTCGAGGCGCCGGCCGGCCCGTCGTGGCAGCGCGCCGGCGTAGACGTTCTCGGCGACCGGGACGTGCGGGATGATCTCGGGTTCCTGCGGGATGATCCGGATGCCGGCGGCCCGCGCGTCGGCCGGGGAGCGCAGGTCCACCGGTCGCCCGTCCAGGAGGACGCGTCCCCCGGTGGGCCGGTGGTCGCCGGCGAGGATCTTCAGAAGGGTGGACTTGCCGGCCCCGTTCTCCCCCATCAGGGCGGTGACCCGGCCACCGGGGAGGTCGAGGGTCACGTCGCTCAGGGCCTGCACCGCCCCGAACCGCTTGCTGATGCCCTCGACCCGCGCCCCGGCGGCGGAGGGCCGGCCGGCGGGAGGACGGGAGTGCGAGGTCGCGCGGCGTGCTCTGCTCACTGCTGGGTCACCTCGGAGAAGGAGCGGAGGTGGCCGCCCGCCCCACCGGGCGACCGCGGGGAAGGACGGTCAGTTGCAGGTGACGCCGGCGCTCTTCCAGGTGGCGGCGTCGACCATGGTGGTGGCGGCGAACGCCTCGGCGGGCATCTCCTTGCCGTTCTTGAGCCGGTCGTACATGGTCTGGACGGCGAGCGCGCCGACGTCCCTGCCGTTGATGAACAGGGCGGCCTTCATGCCGGAGGGCTTGCCGCCGCTCCAGTCCTTGCAGGCGAGGTAGGCGCCGAGGCCGACGCCGTCGATGTCGTCGGGGCCGACGCCGGCGTTCTGCAGGGCGGTGACGGCGCCCTGGACGTTCT
>NZ_JBHWDS010000068.1:0-39571 GCF_042734615.1 Kitasatospora sp. NPDC059646 | reverse complement strand
GGTTACATTCCGAACCCGGAAGCTAAGCCTCACAGCGCCGATGGTACTGCAGGGGGGACCCTGTGGGAGAGTAGGACGCCGCCGAACAATTTTTCAGGGAAAGCCCTCCGCCTCACGGCGGGGGGCTTTCTCGCGTTTACAACCGGCTTCGGCGGGCCCGAATGCCCGGCGGGAGCCGGCGCACCGCGTGGCCGGTCGGGTCAGAGGTGCGAGCCGCCGGTGGCGTCGATGGTCTGGCCGGTGATCCAGCGGGCGTCGGGAGTGGCGAGGAAGGCCACGATGTCGGCGACGTCCGCCGGTTCGCCGACCCGGCCGAGTGCGGACAGGGCGGCGGCCCGGGCTTGGGCGGCGGGGTCGCCGCGGAGCCAGGAGGCGTTGGTGTCGGTGTCGACGACGCCGGGGCGGACGGAGTTGGCGGTGATGCCGCGGGCGCCGAGCTGGGCGGCGAGATTGAGGGTGAAGTTGTCGAGGGCGCCCTTGGTGGCGTTGTAGGCGATGATCTCGGGCATCGCGATGCGGGCGACGCCGCTGGAGATGTTGATGATGCGGCCGCCGTCGCGGAGGCGGGGCAGGGCCTGCTGGGTGATGAAGAACGGGGCGCGGACGTTGACCGCGAAGACCTCGTCGAACTCGTCCTCGGTGAGCTCGGCCAGGGCGGAGCTGCGGCCTATGCCGGCGTTGTTGACCAGGATGTCGAGCCCGCCGTCGGGGGCGTACTCGCGGCCGGCGCGGTCGTAGGCCTCCCAGAGGCGGGTGGCGTCGCCGTGGCTGCCGAGCGGGGCTTGGACCAGGAAGGCCCGGCCGCCGGCGGCGCGGATCCTGTCCTGGACGGTGGTGGCGGCCTCGCGGTCGCGGGCGTAGCCGATGGCGACGGTGGCTCCGTCCTGGGCGAGGCGCTCGGCGATGCCGCGGCCGATCCCGCGGGAGGCTCCGGTGACCAGGGCGATCTTGCCGTCAAGTGCACGTGCAGACATGGTGGTTGGCCCATCCATCAATTCTTGAGCGAGCGTTCAAGAAAGACCGTAGCACGGCCGGGGACCTTTATTGAGTGACCGCTCTAAAATGGTGGGCATGACGAGCACGGGGACGAGACGCGGCCGCCCGCCGGCCTTCGACCGGGCCGCGGTGCTGGCGGCGGCGACCAGGCTGTTCTGGGAGCGCGGCTACCAGCCGACCTCGGTGGGCGAGCTGACCGGCGCGATGGGCATCAAGCCGGGCAGCCTGTACGCGGCGTTCGGTGACAAGGAGTCCCTGTTCCGCGAGGTGGTCAAGGGCTACCAGCTGTCCCCGCCGGGCCAGTTCGTGGCGCTGGCGTTCGAGGAGGAGCCGACGGCCCGGGCCGCGTTCGCCCGCATCCTGCGCGACGCGGCCCGGATCTACACGGACCCGGAGCACCCGGCCGGCTGCCTGGTGATCAGCGCGGCGGCCAACGTGGCTGCCCAGGACGACGAGGTGGCGGTGTTCCTGCGGGACATGCGGGCCGCGAACCTGGCGCGCTTCGAGCAGCGGCTGTCCACCGCGAAGCGGCTCGGAGAACTGCCGCCGACCGCGGACCCGGCCGCGCTGGCCCGGTACTTCGGTGCGGTGCTGCAGGGCATGTCGCAACGGTCCAGGGACGGCGCCGACACGGCTGAGCTGACGGCGACGGCCGACCTCGCCATGCTGGCCTGGCCGCCGGCCGACTGACCGGGGCCGCGGCCTCCTGAAAGCCGCGCGGAGGACGTACGCTCGGCGGTATGCGTACTTCTGAGAGCACGTCAGGCGGGGGCAGGGTCGAGCGCGTCGAGACGCTGACGGCGGAGCAGGCCGGGGCGGTCCGGGGCCTGCTCGCCGAGGCGGCCCGGGTGGACGGCCGGGAGGCGGTCTCCGAGGCGGGCCGACTGCGCATCCGCCCGGACAGTCCCCGCCCGGGGGTGCGGCACCTGGTGCAGACCGCGGACGGGCGGGTGACGGGGTACGCCCAGGCCGAGGGCGCGGACCCGGGGACGGTGGAGCTGACGGTGGCACCGGCCGACCGCGGACGCGGGCTGGGCGGGGCACTGGTGCGTGCGGTGCTGGACGGCGCCGACGGCGAGCTGGACTTCTGGGCGCACGGCGGCCTGCCCGCCGCCCGACACCTGGCCGAGGTCCACGGGGCGGTGCTGGTGCGGGAGTTGCGGCAGATGCGGCGCACCGCCGAGGCGCCGGACGCGGTGTCGGTGCCGGCCGGCGTCGAGCTGCGGACCTTCGAGCCGGGCCGGGACGAGCAGGCCTGGCTGGCGCTCAACGCGCTGGCGTTCGCGCACCACCCGGAGCAGGGCTCCTGGACGGAGCAGGACCTGGCGGAGCGGATGGCCGAGCCGTGGTTCGACCCGAAGGGCTTCTTCCTGGCGGAGCGGGACGGCCGACTGGTCGGCTTCCACTGGACGAAGACCCAGCCGGACGGGCTGGGCGAGGTGTACGTGGTCGGCGTGGACCCGGCGGAGCAGGGCGGCGGCCTGGGCAGGGCGCTGACTGCGGTGGGGCTGCGGCACCTGATCCTGGAGCGCGGGCTGCCCACCGTCATGCTGTACGTGGACGCGGACAACGCGGCGGCCGTCCGGGTCTACGAGCGCCTCGGCTTCACCGTGCACGAGGTGGACCTGATGTACCGCTGGGCACCGTCGACCGGTCGCTGAGCCCTGGGCACCGGGGGCCCGTCGGGCGGGCGGACGGCCGGCGGTGGCGGGCGGACCGGGCCGTCCGGTACCAGCCACAGGGGTGACGGACTCAGCTTTCCTCCTGGCCATGCGGTGTTTACCGTGGATTCAATTGGCGCCGCGAAGATCACAGAATGTCGTCCGTATTGCCCCGTCCGCGTCACCGCTCCACCCGCCGCCCGGCCGGGCCGGTTCCGGCTGCGCCGGGCGGGTGGCCCTGGGTCGGCGAGGACGAGCAGCGGGCGGAGGCGTGCCCTTCGTCCCGCCGGGACCGCGTCCTGCAGGAGGAGCTGGAACCGATGAGCATCCCCCGCGTCTCCGATTCGGCCGAGGCTGACGCCGCGGCCGAGTCCAGCACCGAGCAGAAGCCGGCCGTCCGGTCCGGTGGGAAGGCCCGGACCCGGGCCGGCGGCAGGGCCGCGGCCAAGGAACCGGCGAGGGAGTCGAAGCCGCGCCCCAAGGCCCGGCCGGTCGAGCCGGAGCCGGCGGCCGAGCCGCCGGTGGTGCGGGCGGCGACCGCGCTGCCGGCCGCCGTGACGTCGGCGTTCGGCACGGGCGGTGCGGACGGGCGGGGGGCGGAGGAGGCGGAGTTGCCTCAGGGCCGGTTCCTGGACCGTGAGCGCAGCTGGCTGGCGTTCAACGAGCGGGTGCTCGAACTCGCCGAGGACCCGAACATCCCGCTGCTGGAGCGCACCAAGTTCCTGGCGATCTTCGCCTCGAACCTGGACGAGTTCTTCATGGTGCGGGTGGCCGGCCTGAAGCGCCGGATCGCCACCGGCGTCGCCCAGCGGTCGGCGTCCGGGCTGCAGCCGCGCGAGGTGCTGGACCTGATCTGGCGCCGGTCCCGGGAGCTGATGGCCCGTCATGCGGCCACGTTCCAGCAGGAGGTGCTGCCGGACCTGGCCGCCGAGGGCATCGAGGTGGTGCGCTGGGGAGACCTGGCGGAGAGCGAGCAGGCCCGGCTGCACACGCTGTTCCGGCAGCAGATCTTCCCCGTCCTGACGCCGCTGGCGGTGGACCCGGCGCACCCGTTCCCGTACATATCGGGACTCTCGCTGAATCTGGCCGTGGTGGTGCGCAACCCGGTGTCGGGGCACAAGCACTTCGCGCGGGTCAAGGTGCCGCAGTTGCTGTCGCGCTTCCTGGAGGCCTCGCCGCAGCGGTACGTGCCGCTGGAGGACGTGATGGGCGCGCACCTGGAGGAGCTGTTCCCGGGGATGGAGGTGCTCGCCCACCACGCGTTCCGGGTCACCCGCAACGAGGACCTGGAGGTCGAGGAGGACGACACCGAGAACATCCTGAAGGCGCTGGAGAAGGAGCTGATGCGGCGCCGCTTCGGCCCGCCGGTGCGCCTGGAGGTCGAGGAGTCGATCGACCCCTACATCCTGGACCTGCTGGTCCGGGAGCTGAACATCACCGAGGCGGAGGTCTTCCCGCTGCCCGGCCCGCTCGACCTGACCGGCCTGTTCGGCATCGCCGACCTGGACCGGCCCGAGCTGCGCTACCCCAAGTTCGTGGCGGGCACCGCGCGCGGCCTGATCGACGTCGAGTCCGCCTCGCAGCCGGACATCTTCGCCGCGATGCGCGAGCGGGACGTGCTGCTGCACCACCCGTACGACTCGTTCTCGACCTCCGTGCAGGCGTTCCTGGAGCAGGCCGCCGCGGACCCGCACGTGCTGGCGATCAAGCAGACGCTGTACCGCACCTCCGGCGACTCGCCGATCGTGGACGCGCTGATAGACGCCGCGGAGTCCGGCAAGCAGGTCCTGGTGCTGGTCGAGATCAAGGCGCGCTTCGACGAGCAGGCCAACATCAAGTGGGCCCGCAAGCTGGAGGAGGCCGGCTGCCACGTGGTCTACGGCCTGATCGGGCTGAAGACGCACTGCAAGCTGTCGCTGGTGGTCCGCCAGGAGGGCGACACGCTCCGCCGCTACTCGCACGTCGGCACCGGCAACTACCACCCGAAGACCGCCCGGCTGTACGAGGACCTGGGGCTGCTGACCTCGGACCCGCAGGTCGGCGCCGATCTGTCCGACCTGTTCAACCGGCTGTCCGGCTACTCGCGCCGCGAGTCCTACCGCCGGCTGCTGACCGCCCCGCGCGGGCTGCGGGACGGCCTGGTCGCCCGGATCAACGGCGAGATCGCCCACCACCGGGCCGGCCGGCCGGCGTTCGTCAAGCTCAAGGTCAACTCGATCGTCGACGAGGTCGTCATCGACGCGCTCTACCGGGCCTCCCGGGCTGGCGTGCCGGTGGACGTGTGGGTGCGGGGCATCTGCGCGATCCGGCCGGGCGTGCCGGGGCTGAGCGAGAACGTCCGGGTGCGCTCCATCCTCGGCCGGTTCCTGGAGCACTCCCGGGTCTTCGTGTTCGGCAACGGCGGCGACCCGGAGGTGTGGATCGGCAGCGCCGACATGATGCACCGCAACCTGGACCGCCGGATCGAGGCGCTGGTCCGGGTCACCGACCCGGCGCACCGGGCCGAACTCAACGGCCTGCTGGACCTCGGCATCTCCGACGAGACCGACTCCTGGCACCTCGGCCCGGACGGCGCCTGGATCCGTCACGCCCAGGACGCCGAGGGCCGCCCGCTGCGGCACGTCCAGGACCTGCTGATCGACTCACGCCGCCGCAACCGCGGCTCCGCCGCCGCGCGCTGAGCGGCACCCCGCCCGCGCCGGGAGCCCTCCCGGCGCGGGCGGCATGCAGCCCCGGGGCAGGCCCGGGGAGGAAATCGGGGAGAGCCACAGCCATGACCGATGCGCCGACGACGGTCCCGGTGGCGCGTGCCGCGACCGCCGGGGAGGTCCTTGCCGGCCACCTGACCGCCCAGGCGGGCGCGTTCCTGCGCGCCCTCCCGCAGGCGGTCGGCGAGGCGGGGTCCAGACCGGGCGCACTCCCGGCGTCGGCGCAGGCCGCGGACGACCTGCTGCGCGCGGTGCGCCGGATCGGCGGGGCGCTGCACACCTTCGCCGCGGTCTTCGACCCGGCCTGGGCGCAGGAGACCCGGAACGAACTGCGCTGGCTGATCGACCTGCTCGCCCAGGAACCCGGCTACCGGCGGCGCGCCGACCGGCTGCTCGGCGCCCTCGACTCGCTGGCCGACGCCACCCCCGAAGGACCCGGCATGCTGGCCGGCCACGCCGGCGCGCCCAAGGCCCGGGCCCTGCTGGAGCGCCAGCTGACGCTGGCCCGCGCCCGGGCGCACACCGCCCTGCTCCAGGAACTGCGCTCGGCCCGGCTGCACGCCCTGGCCGACCGGATGACGCTGCTGGCCGGCGAGGTGCCGCTGGTGCCGGCGGCCGCCGCCGAGCCGGCCGTGTCGCTGCTGCCGCAGACCGCGGCGGCGCTGGGCGCGCTCGCCGCCGCGGCCGAGCGGCTGCCGTGGCAGCGCGCCGCGCAGGCGTACGGCGGGGCGGGCCTGCACCGGCTGGGCGCGGCCCCGACGGAGCCCGGCACCGTGCCGCCGGCCCGCGCCGGGTCGTCCGCCGCCGACACGGCGGACGCGGCGCTGGCCGCCGACGACGCGCCGTGGCTGCGGGCCCGGATCCTGGTGAAGCGGGCCCGCTACGCGCTCGAGGTGTGCAACGCGCCGGACGGCGAACTGCTGGAGCTGGACCGGGTGCTGGGCCGCCACCAGGAGGCGTCCGACGCGGCGGCGACCGTCGCCACCGCGGCCCGCACGCCGCGCATCACCCCGGCGACGGCGTACGTGCTGGGCGTGGTGCACGCCGATCAGCGGCTCGACGTGGAGGCCGCCCGGTACGATTTCGGGCGCCAGTGGCCGGTGGTGGCGTCCGGGCTGGCCGGCCCGGCGGCAGTGGCGTCGGACTGAGCCCCCGTACCTCCGCCCGGATGGACCGCGTACCGCAGATGCCCGATCGCCCGTCACCGCCCGACCGCGACCGCTCCCGGTCGGGCGGTGCCCGCATCGACCGCCGACCGGCGGCAGGACCCCGGTCGACGGTGCTGGCGGCCGGCGCGGTGCTCTGGGTGCCGGGGCCGCTGCGCAAGGACGGCAGCCGGAAGAAGCCGCGGGTGGCGTTGGTGCACCGGCCCAAGTACGACGACTGGAGCCTCCCGAAGGGGAAGCTCGACCCGGGCGAGGGCTGGCGGGCCGCGGCGCTGCGCGAGGTCCGGGAGGAGACCGGGATGCACTGCGTGCTGGGCGCGGAACTGCCCGTCCAGCACTACCTGGCGCAGGGCCGGCCGAAGGAGGTCCGGTACTGGGCCGCGGTGCCGACCGGTGGCGCGTTTCGGCCGAACCGGGAGGTCGACCGCCTTGAATGGCTGCCGCCGCGGCGGGCCAAGGAACGGCTCACCCACCCCCGCGACCGGGTGCTGATCGACGCGCTGCTGGAACTGCTGCTCGGCTGAGCGCGGCGCGCGGTGCCGCCGGGGTGGTTCGCACCGCTCCGGTCGGGTGATCTGTCCGCGCCCGTCCCGTGACGCAACCGTTACTACTGGCCACGGATTCCTGACATCCGTCCGAGGTTCACTCCCCGTTCATTTGCGACGGGCTGACGCGTCACCTGTCCTGCCTAACTTCGGGGTTACCGGAGGGCCGGAAGGGCCCCGGACCACAGCAAATCCGGTCGTTCGGAGACCGGCATTGCCTCAGAAAGGGACACCCTGTGAACCTGCGGAACGGCCGCTCCAAGGCCCTCGCCATCGGTGCCGTCGCGCTCGTCTCCACGCTGTCGCTCTCCGCTTGCGGCACGGACGACAACTCCAAGACCACCGGGACCGGCTCCTCCTCCGGCGCGGCCCCCGCTGCCAAGATCGCCTGCGCCGACAAGGGCGGCCAGCTGCTCGCGGCCGGTTCCACCGCGCAGACCCCGGCGATCGACGTCTGGAAGGCCGCGTACAGCGCCGCCTGCTCCACCACCAGCATCACCTACAGCGGTGGCGGCTCCGGTGCCGGTGTCACCCAGTTCAACCAGGGCAAGATCGCCTTCGCGGGTTCCGACGGCGCCCTGAAGCCGGCCGAGATCGACGCCTCGAAGGCGGTCTGCACCGGCGGCCAGGGCATCGACCTGCCGATGGTCGGCGGCCTGATCTCGATCGTCTTCAACGTCGAGGGTGTCGACAAGCTGGTCCTGGACGGTCCGACCCTGGCCAAGATCTTCGACTCGCAGATCACCAAGTGGAACGCCCCGGAGATCGCCGCGCTGAACCCGGGCGTGAACCTGCCGGCCGCCGACATCCAGGCGATCCACCGCTCGGAGGACTCCGGCACCACCCAGAACCTGACCGCCTACCTCGGCAAGGCCGGCGGCGGTGCCTGGAAGTACCCGGCCGCCAAGTCCTGGTCCGGCCAGGGCGGCCAGTCCGCGAACGGCTCCGCCGGTGTCGCGGCCCAGGTCAAGCAGGTCAAGAACTCGATCTCCTACGTCGAGCTGTCCTACGCCCAGACCAACAAGCTGAACAGCGCCGCCATCGCCACCGGTGCCTCCAAGCCGGTCGAGGCCACCGCCGCCAACGCCGCCACCACCCTGGCCAACGCCAAGATCGTCGGCAAGGGCGCGGACATGGCGCTGGACATCGACTACGCGACCAAGGCCGAGGGCGCCTACCCGCTGACCCTGGTCACCTACGAGATCGTCTGCGACAAGGGCAACAAGGCCGACACCCTGCCCGGCCTGAAGTCCTTCCTGACCTACACCGTGAGCGACGAGGGCCAGCAGGCCATCGGCGCGGTCGGCTACGTGCCGCTGCCGAAGGAGCTCGCGGGCAAGGTCAAGACCCAGATCGACGCCCTCGCCTGAGGCTGAGCGACGACCGGCCGGGCGGCCCCCGTAGGAGGGGGAGGGGCCGCCCGGCCGGGCCACGCGTCGACCGCACCACCCGCACCACCCACCACCAGAACGTCCGGGGCACCGCCGCCATGGTGCCGCCCTCCGCGGGGCAGCGCCGCCAGACCGGAGTAAACGATCATGACTTCTGCTTCCCCCGCCGAGGTGCGGGGACAGACCCCACGACGACGCCGGGGCGACAGCCGCCGCGGTGACAGCATCTTCTTCAACCTCTCCCGCGGAGCGGGCGTCCTGCTGCTGGTCATCATGGCCGCCATCGCGGGCTTCCTCGCCTACCGCTCCGCCCTCGCCCTGGGCAAGAACGAGGGCAACTTCCTCACCACCTTCGAGTGGACGCCGGACGCCGCCAAGCCGGTGTTCGGCATCGCCGTGCTCACCTTCGGCACCCTGGTCAGCGCGGTCATCGCGATGGTCATCGCGGTCCCGATCGCGGTCGGCATCGCGCTGTTCATCTCGCACTACGCGCCGCGCCGGATCGCCCAGCCGTTCGCCTACCTGGTGGACCTGCTGGCCGCCGTCCCCTCGATCGTCTACGGCCTGTGGGGCGTGCTGTTCCTGGTCCCGCACATGGACGGCCTGACCAGCTGGATGGACCAGTACCTCGGCTGGACGTACGTCTTCAGCCAGTCCAGCTCCGGCGTCCCGCCGCGCAACCTGTTCACCGTCGGCATCCTGCTGGCGATCATGGTGCTGCCGATCATCACCGCGGTCACCCGCGAGGTGTTCCGGCAGGTCCCGCGGATGCACGAGGAGGCGGCGCTCGCGCTCGGCGCGACCCGCTGGGAGATGATCCGCACCGCGGTGCTGCCGTTCGGCCGCCCCGGCATCATCTCCGCGTCGATGCTCGGCCTGGGCCGCGCGCTCGGCGAGACCATCGCCGTCGCCACTGTGCTGTCCACCAACAGCAAGCTGTCGCTGCACCTGCTCGACCCGGGCGGCGGCACCTTCGCCGAGAACATCGCGCTGAAGTTCAACGAGGCCCAGCCGCTCGGCCGGGACGCCCTGATGGCCTCCGGCCTCGTCCTGTTCGTGATCACCCTGCTGGTGAACGGTGCCGCCCGCGTCATCATCGCCCGCCGCAAGGAGTACTCGGGGGCCGCCGCGTGACCGCCATCGACACCGTCACCGCCCCGCCGCTCGGCCAGCGGCTGACCGCCGCCCGGCTGCCCCGCTGGGCGCCCGCCGGGATCACCGTTGCCTCGACAGCCGTCGGCTGCGGCATCGGCGCCGCCGCCGGACTCCGGAGCCACCTGCAGTGGGGCCTGATCTCCGCGCTGGTCTTCCTGGTCGCGAGCTACGCCGCTTCGGCCGCCGTCGAGGGCCGCCGGCAGGCCAAGGACCGCTTCGCCACCTCGCTGGTCTGGGTCGCCTTCATCTGCGCCGTGGTGCCGCTGGTCTCGCTGACCTTCTACACCGTGCAGCAGGGCCTCGGAGCGATCAGCCCCGAGTTCCTGACCCACTCGATGAAGGGCGTCGTCGCCACCCTCAGCCCGGACGGCGGCATCTACCACGCCATCATCGGCACCATCGAGCAGGTCCTGCTGGCCACCCTGATCGCCGCGCCGATCGGCCTGCTCACCGCCGTCTACCTGGTGGAGTACGGCCGCGGCCGGCTCGCCAAGGCGGTCACCTTCTTCGTCGACGTGATGACCGGCATCCCGTCGGTCGTCGCCGGTCTGTTCATCCTCTCGCTCTGGAACATCCTGCTCGGCTTCGAGTACTCCGGTTTCTCCGGCAGCCTCGCGCTGGCGATCCTGATGATGCCGGTCGTGGTCCGCTCGACCGAGGAGATGCTCAAGCTCGTCCCGAACGAGCTGCGCGAGGCCTCGTACGCGCTCGGCGTGCCGCGCTGGAAGACCATCCTGCGGATCGTCCTCCCGACGGCCATCGGCGGAATCACCACCGGTGTGATGCTGGCGGTCGCCCGCATCACCGGCGAGACCGCCCCCGTGATGATGCTGGTGTTCGGTGCCGACTTCATCAACAGCGACCCGTTCAACGGACCCCAGCAGTCGCTGCCGCTCTACATCTGGCAGCAGTACTCGCAGGTCAACAACGACTTCGGCTACTCGCGCGCCTGGGGCGCCGCACTGGTGCTGATCGCCTTCGTGATGGGCCTCAACCTCATCGCCCGGGGCATCGCGCGCTGGCGCTCGCCCAAGGGCGGACGCTGACACCGACTGACGTACGAACAGACGAGAGAAGACGAAAGATCATGGCCAAGCGCATCGACGTCAGCGGACTGTCCGCCTACTACGGCTCCACCCGCGCCATCGAGGACATCTCGATGACCATCGAGCCCCGCTCCGTGACCGCCTTCATCGGCCCCTCCGGCTGCGGCAAGTCCACCTTCCTGCGCACCCTCAACCGGATGCACGAGGTGATCCCCGGCGCCCGCGTCGAGGGCAAGGTGATGCTCGACGACGAGAACCTGTACGGCTCGAACGTCGACCCGGTCGCCGTCCGCCGCTCGGTCGGCATGGTGTTCCAGCGGCCCAACCCGTTCCCCACCATGTCGATCTACGACAACGTGGTGGCCGGCCTGAAGCTGGCCGGCGTGAAGAAGAAGTCCGTCCTGGACGGCGTGGTGGAGAAGTCCCTGCAGGGCGCCAACCTGTGGAACGAGGTCAAGGACCGCCTGAACAAGCCCGGCGCGGGCCTGTCCGGCGGCCAGCAGCAGCGCCTGTGCATCGCCCGGGCGATCGCCGTCGAGCCCGAGGTGCTGCTGATGGACGAGCCCTGCTCGGCCCTCGACCCGATCTCCACCCTGGCCATCGAGGACCTGATCGGCGAGCTGAAGTCGCAGTTCACCATCGTGATCGTGACCCACAACATGCAGCAGGCGGCGCGCGTCTCCGACCGGACCGCGTTCTTCAACCTGGCGGGCGTCGGCCAGCCCGGCAAGCTGATCGAGCTGGACGACACCCAGCGGATCTTCTCCAACCCGTCGGTGCAGGCCACCGAGGACTACATCTCCGGCCGCTTCGGCTGACCGGGCCCCGCGCCGGGCGGCCCCGCCCCCGGCGCGGAGCGCACGAGCTGCTCCGCGGTGCTGCATGGCGGTGCCGCCGCGGAGCCGACGAAGGGCCCGCCCCCGTGCTGTGGGGGCGGGCCCTTCCGCCGTCGTGCCGTGGAACGCCGTGCGGTCAGAGCACGATCAGGTTGACGATGCCGAACATCGCGGCCGCCACGATCGCGGCCGCCGGCATGGTGATGAACCAGCCCATCACGATGTTTTTCGCCACCCCCCAGCGGACCGCGCGGACCCGCTTGGTGGCGCCCACGCCCATGATCGCCGAGGTGATCACGTGGGTGGTGGAGATCGGCGCCGCGTAGACGAACGAGGTGACGTACATGACCGCGGAGGCGGTCGCCTCGGCGGCGAAGCCCTGCGGCGGGTCCAGCTCGATGATCTTGCGGCCGAGGGTGCGCATGATCCGCCAGCCGCCCGCGTAGGTGCCCAGCGAGAGCATCGCGGCGCAGGAGATCTTCACCCAGATCGGGATGCCGTTGCCGGACTGGTGGCCGGAGATGGTCAGCGCCATCACCACGATGCCCATGGTCTTCTGGGCGTCCTGCAGGCCGTGCGCCAGCGCCATCGCGGCCGCCGAGGCGGTCTGCGCCACCCGGAAGTTGCGCTTGGCCTTGTGCGGGTTGGTCCGCCGGAAGATCCACAGGATCGCCAGCATCACCAGGAAACCGCCGACCAGGCCGACCACCGGCGAGACGATCATCGGAATGATGATCTTCTCGACCACGCCGTGCCAGACCACCTCGGTGCCGCCGGCCAGCGCCGCGCCCACCATGCCGCCGAACAGCGCGTGCGAGGAGGACGACGGCAGGCCGAAGTACCAGGTCACCAGGTTCCAGGCGATCGCCCCGACCAGGGCCGCGAACAGGATCGCCATGCCCTTGCTGCCGGTCGGGGTCTCGATGATCCCCTCGGAGACGGTCTTCGCCACCCCGCTGCCGAGGAAGGCGCCCGCCAGGTTCATCACCGCGGCCATCGCCAGCGCCGCCCGCGGGGTCAGCGCCCGGGTGGAGACCGAGGTGGCGATCGCGTTCGCGGAGTCGTGGAAGCCGTTCGTGTAAGTGAAGAAGAAAGCGACGCCGATGACGACGATCAGTGCTGCCATGTCCACGGAGCTCAGGACTCCTTGACGGCGATGGTCTCCACCGTGTTGGCCACGTGCTCGAACGCGTCGGCGGCCTCTTCGAGGACGTCCACCACCTGCTTGAGCTTCAGCACCTCGATCGCCTCGTACTGGCCGGAGAACAGGTGGGCCAGCAGCTTGCGGTGGATCTGGTCCGCCTGGTTCTCCAGCCGGTTGACCTCGATCCAGTACTCGGTGAGGTTCGACATCGACCGCAGGTTCGGCATCGCCTCGGCGGTCAGCTCGGCGGCCCTGGCCAGCACCTCGATCTGCTGCTCGATGCCCTTCGGGAGGGTCTCGATGTCGTACAGCACGACCAGGTCGACGGCCTCCTCCATGAAGTCCATGATGTCGTCCAGCGAGGACGCCAGCGTGTAGATGTCCTCCCGGTCGAACGGGGTGATGAACGAGGAGTTCAGCTGGTGGAAGATCGCATGGGTGGTGTCGTCCCCGGCGTGCTCGGCGGCGCGCATGCGCTCGACGATCTCCGCGCGGGCGGACACGTCCGAGCCCAGTAGTTCCAGCAGGAGCTTCGATCCGACGACAAGGTTCTCCGCCGCGGCGGCGAACATGTCGTAGAAGCTCGTCTCCTTCGGGGTCAGGCTAAAACGCACGGAAATCTCCGATGTGCGGGGTCGGTACTTGACGATGCTAGGCGCACGTCCGTCGTGCCCGGGCACGGGGTTGCCGACGCGCGCCCTAAGTGTGTCCCACGACACGCCGGTTTGCGCCCGCTCTGCACGGGGATCTCTGTGCTGACGCCCGGACGGCGGAACACCGGACCGGGGCCGGATGTTGGAAACTGGGGGCATCTCCCGGCCGAGAGCCGGGGGAGGGCCGAGACCGAGACCAAGAGGGCGGACCGGATGACCACCATCGACACCCCCAGCACCGACACCGCACCGGCGTGCCACGGCTCGGCCCACGGCGACGGGCCGCACGGCTACAGCGGCGACAAGGAAGCGCACCTGAAGCGGCTGCGCCGGATCGAGGGTCAGATCCGCGGCCTGCAGCGCATGGTCGACGAGGACGTCTACTGCATCGACATCCTCACCCAGGTCTCCGCCTCCACCAAGGCCCTGCAGTCCTTCGCACTGTCCCTGCTGGAGGAGCACCTGCGGCACTGCGTCGCCGCGGCCGCCGCCGCGGAGGACGGCGGCGAGGAGCTGAACGCCAAGGTCACCGAGGCCAGCGCGGCCATCGCGCGCCTGCTGCGCACCTGACGACGGCCCGTCCCTGACGTCCGGTCAGCCGCCCGCGACGGGCGGCTGACCGTCGTCCCCGCGCAGCAGCACCTCGTCGATCTGCTCGGCGGCCAGCCGGTCGGCGTGGCTGGCCGAGGCGGCGATCATCAGCTCGCCGGCCAGGTCGATCTCGTCCAGTGCGGTTCGGTCGTGGCCGCCGGTGCCGCTCTCCCCGGTCGCCATCTGGCCTCCACCCCTTCCACGCCCCGTCGGTGCCCCGGCCCGCCTGCCCCGCCCCCGTACCAGCCTAGGCAGCGGGCGGCCCGGCCACATGGCACGGACGGGCCATCTCTGGTGTCCGAAACGGGTGGGACCGTCACTGCGGGGAGGGTGAGGCCTTCATCGAGTACAGGTCGGCGGCGGGCGGCTCGGCGGCCTCCACCGGCTTGCCGAAGTCGTTCAGCGACAGCACGGAGACCACCTTCACCTGGTCCTTCGCGGCGGTGGACCCGGCCACCCCGGCGAAGGTGAAGTTCTCCACCACCTTGTGCAGCCGGCCCTGCGCGTCCAGCCAGGCCTCGTACGGGACCTCCTTGACCGTGAAGGTCTGCGCGGCCGCCCGCAGGCCGTCCGCGCCGCGGCCGCCCGTCGCGTCGGCGGCCTTGGCGAGGTCCAGGACGCCCTTGTAGTGCTTCAGCTCCACGCCGTTCACCGTCTCGGAGCCGACCAGCTCGGCGGTCTGCGCGCCGCGCAGCGCGCCCGCCGCCGACGCCGGGTCGGTGGCACCGGTGCTCACCAGGTTGCCGTCCGGGAGCTGGCGGACGTCCAGCTTGACCCACTTGCCCTCGGGGATCTTGGCGGCGCTGTTCTGCAGGTAGACCGTGCCGGGCAGGACCACCTCGGTGATCTTCCCCGGGGCGGCGGCGCCCGCCGGGACGTCGATCTCCAGCCGGCCCAGCCGCTTCACGTAGTCGTAGCCGCCGGTGCCGTGGAACACCGTCTTCTTCTCCGCGGACTCGGTGGTCAGCTCGGTGGCGGCGTGCGCCGAACCGGTGCGGCCGGTGATGTCGGCGGCGGACCGCACCGCCGTCAGCGGGTCCGCGGACAGCTGGTCGGCCGAGCCGCCCTGGGGCTGCCCGCCGCCGCTGCAGGCGGACAGCACGGTGACGAGCACGGCCGCGGCGGCGGCCCGGTTGAGCATCTTCACGTTCGACAACCCCCTGGGCCCCGGACGACCCGGCAAGCAGCCGCCCCGGATGGACAGCGCGCCTGCCCGGCAAACGAGTTGGGGCGGGGAAGGTTACGCCCGACCCGTGGACGCGCGTACCGCCGCGCCGCCCGGGCGGGTTACCGTGAGGGACGTGGCAGACCAGCGGCCGGAGACCACCGGCGTGGCAGCGCGGACCGACCATCGGACCGAGGTGGCGGAGCGCGGCTCCTTCTGCTTCGCCCAGTGCAGTTGCGGCTGGTTCGCCCCCGCGCGGCGCTCCCGCGACAAGGCCCGGCGGGACGCCGCCGAACACCGCGACGACCCGGACCGGGCCGACTGACCGTCAGCGGCCCGGCCGCCGGTGCGACGGCCCGTCAGGCCGCCAGGTCGGACTCCCGGTCGCGGTCCGCGCGCCGGCCCGGGCGGGCCGCCCGGCCGGCCGACCCGGCCGCGGAACGGCGCCGACCGGACGCCGCCGGGGCCTTGGCCGCCACCAGCGGGCGCAGCGCGGTGCGGGACAGCGCGTGGCACAGCGGAACCAGCACGGCCATCGCGATCGGGGCGAGCAGCAGCACCACGGCGGTGGCCAGCGCGTAGCCGCCGATCACGTCGGTCGGGTAGTGCACGCCCACGTACATCCGGCAGAAGCCCTGCAGCAGGGCGAGCGCGCCGGCGGCCGCACCGAGCTTTCGGTTGACCAGGAACAGCGCGACGGCGATGCCCATCGACATCGCGGAGTGGTCGCTGACGAAGGACAGGGTGTCCTCCTTGCCGGGGACCAGCACGTCGATCTCGGGATGGTCGACGAACGGCCGGGGCCGGTCGACCATGGCCGAGATCGGCAGGTTGGCGAGCTCGGCGATGGCCACCGCGACCGGTGCCCACAGCACGCCGGCGACGGCGACCGGCGCGTCCGGGCGGCGGCGGGCGACCAGCCAGGCGGTCAGGCCGATCGCGGCCAGGCCGAGCAGGATGCCGTACTCGGCGGTCCAGGCGACGAGCGAGTCCAGCCAGCCGGGCGCGTCGGCGGCCAGGCCGTTGACGGCCTTGAGCAGCCCGAGGTCCGGATCGCCCGAACCGGTTCCCGCATCGGCGAGCAGCGTCGGCACGCCGCACCTCCTGTCCGCTCTCCGCAGTGGTTCCCGGTCCGGTGCGGCCGGGTGCGGACGACCGGCAGCCTCCTGAGTCAACGCGATCAAGGCCGCCGTGGTTTCCGCTGAAACACGCTGTTATGGAAACTTGACTCACCGTCCACCCCGCATGCACATGCCGAGCAGACGGTCCGTCAGCTCTTTGCCGGCCTTTGACTCGCCGTGATGGTGCCGTCGTTCTTGTTCCGGGTCGGCAGCGCGGCCGCGCCGTCCGGGGTGACCCGGGTCGCCCCGATGTAGTCCCGCTGGTTGATGGTGTCGTAGCGGACCTTGGCGCCGGTGTGCGGGGCGTCGATCATGTAGCCGCCGCCGACGTAGATGCCGACGTGGTGGATGGTCCGCGGATCCTCCAGGTCGTTGGCGAAGAACACCAGGTCGCCCGGCCGGAGTTGGTCCCGCGACGGGTGCGGCCCGCTGTACCACTGGTCGTTGGCCACCCGGGGCAGCTCGATCCCCACCGCGCGGAACGCCGCCTGCGTCAGGCCCGAGCAGTCGAACCGCCCGTCCTCCCAGGTCTGCCCGGTGCCGCCCCACATGTAGTCGATGCCCAGCTTGCTCTGCGCGAAGTAGATCGCCCCCGCCGCCTCCTTGGACAGCGCCAGCTGCACGCCCGGGTTCGGCGGCGCGGTGAACGACTTGGCCAGCGCCTGGATGCTCTTCACGTAGCCCTGGGTCTCCTTGTACGGAGGCACCCCCTGGTGGCTGATCACCGCGTACGGGCCGGCGTTGTACGCGGCCAGCATGTTGGCCTGCCGGTCCCCGGGCACCCTGGCGACATCCTTGGCCAGCGCGCAGTCGTAGGCGGCGGCGGAGGCGATCGCGTCCAGGGGGTTCCAGACGTCCCGCCTGCCGTCGCCGTCGCCGTCGACGCCGGAGGAATCCCACGTGCCGGGCATGAACTGGGCCAGCCCCTGCGCCCCGACCGGGCTCTTCGCCGACGGGTCGAAACCGCTCTCCTGGTACAGCTGCGCGGCCAGCAGCGGCGCGGAGATCTCCGGGCAGTACGAGCCCCACTTCTGGATCTGCTGCCGGTACTGCGCCGGCACCGTCCCGCTGGAGAGCGACAGTTCACCGGAGCGCTCCGGGGCCCCGCTGGCCGCGTACGTCCCCAGCGTCACCACCCCGACGAAACCGACGGCCACCACCGCCGCCCCGGCGGCCGCGAGCCGAGCCTTCCCGAGCGCCATCACGCACCATCCCGACGGATCGTCAGCAGCCATGTCCTGTCGCGTCATTGCCCGGTGCAATCATCACAGATACCAAGCGCGGGCAGTATCCTCGAACCATCGGACATCCTGGCGGAAGCGTCCGGCCACCACGAGCAATCCGCGAGAAGCAGCCAAGTCGACGTCAGATCTGGCCAAGAATAGGACCTGCCCCTTCGCTCGACCGTGGTCCGGGGCCTTGAATTTTCCTGATCGGGCGGTGAGATGGGATGAACCTGAACGTGGACAGCAGTGCGATCCGGTACCTGGCGGAGGACCCGCCGAAGAAGGCCAACATCGACACCATCATCGGCGGCATCGCCCCCGACTGGGGCCCGTTCGCGTCGCTCGGCTCCTCGGCCCGCGTCATGGTCCAGGTCATCATGGCCGTCGCCATCCTGGTCTGCCTGGGCATCGCCATCTGGGGCGCCGCCAAGCAGCGGATCGGCGCCACCGCCATGCGCGACACCTTCAGCGCCGAACAGGGCAAGGGACTGATCATCGCCGGCCTGACCGGCGTGTTCATCATCGGTTCGCTCGGCACCCTGTTCACCATTGTGTACGGCATGGCCATCTGACGACCTGACGATCGGACGACATCCGCTCCGACCGCTCCGTCCGCGCCGATCCACGTCCGGCGCGGACGCCACCGAGAACACCCGTCACGCCACCGCGCCCCGCGCGCGGTGGCGCCCCACCAGGAGGGCACCCGTGCCATCGTCCGACGACCAGCCGCACACCCGCACGCGGCTCCCGGTCGCCGAACAGAGCGCCCCCGTGACCGGCCGTCAGGCCAGGCCCCTGCGCACCCTCCTGACCATCCTCGGCATCGTCACCCTCCTGGTGGTCGCCGTCGCCGTCGCCAACCGCGACAAGGCCGTCCCCGGCCGCAACCCCGGCGCCACCTCCGGCGACCGCGCCAACGGCGCCACCGCCCCCGCCGCCGACCGCACCGCCGCCACCGGCCAACAGCCCGTCACCACCACCGTCAACGGCATCGCCACCGGCCACCCCCACACCGAGCAGGGGGCGCAGTCGGCCGCCGCGAACTACGCCGTCGCGCTGGGCTCCACCGACATGTTCCGCACCGACACCCGCCACACCGTCCTCGCCACCCTCGCCGACCCCACCAGCCTCCCCACCCTCCAGTCCCGCCTGGACCAGGCCTTCTCCCCGGAGACGGTGACCCGGTTCGGCCTGGACGCGCAGGGCCGCGCCCCGAAGGGGCAGACGTTCATCAGCCGGATCGTCCCGGTGGGCACCCGCACCACCAACGGTGCCGACACCGCCACCAAAGTCGAGGTCTGGTGCACCGGGCTCTACGGACTCGCGGGCGAGGACTCCGTCCTCCCGGTCAAGCAGGACTGGTACACCCTGACCGTCACCATGCGCTGGACCGGCAGCGACTGGAAGCTCACCGACTACTCCCGCGCCGCGGGCCCCGCCCCCCTGCCGGGCGACCAGCAGGCGGCCACCGCGAAAGAGATCGCCGATGCCGTCCAGCAGTTCGGAGGGTTCCGCTATGCCCGCTGACGCGTCCAGACTGCGCTTCCTGGGCCGGGCCGGCGTGCTCGGCGCGGCCCTGAGCAGTCTTCAACTCACCGCGCTGGTCATTGCGCAACGGGTCGCGGCCGCCCCGTCGCCCAGCCCGACTCCGAGCGCGTCCAAGTGCGCAGGCCAGGACGCCACCGTCCTCGGCGCCGACAAGCTCTGTGCCCCCGACGGCGCCACCGTGATCCCCGGAGGGGATTCGGTTTCTTCGGTGACGGATCCGCTGGGGTCGTTGGCGAAGGGGTGTGCGCAGGCGGCGGCGTGGGTGGTGCGGCAGCTCTCGGGGGCGATCGACGGGACGACGAAGGTCGATTTCACGAACGCGGCGTTCCTGCAGCAGTACGCGGTGGTGTTCGCGGTGTCGACGGTGGTCACGCTGGTGCTGTGGCTGCTGGCGGTGACGAAGCGGGCGGTGCGCGGCGCGGCGCTGGGTCAGGCGTTCGGCGAGGCGGTCGGGTTCCTGTGGCTGACGGTGATCGCCTCGGCGTTCACGCCGCTGATCCTGTACACCGTGGTGACGGTCACCGACGGGCTGACGGACGCGATCGCGGTGGGGACGAAGTCGGACACCGGGACGTACCTGGGCGGGTTCGCGGACACCCTGGAGAAGGGCAGCATGGGCGGCGGCCCGCTGATCCTGATCATCGTGTCGCTGGTGGCGGTGCTGGCCGCTGCGGTGCTGTGGATCGAGCTGGTGATCCGGGCGGCGATGCTGTACGTGGGCGCGCTGCTGGGGACGGCGGTGTACGCGGGGCTGGTGGACAAGCAGCTGTGGAAGCACGTGCGCCGGTGGGCCGCGATGATGCTGGCGATCGATCTGGCGAAGCCGATCATCGTGATCATCCTGGGCCTGGCGGGCGCGGTGGCGACCGGCGCGGGCGCGGACGACGACTTCGCGCGGGTGCTGAGCGGGCTGGCGATCCTGTTCCTGTCGATCTTCGCGAGCGCCGCGGTGTACCGGTTCGTGCCGGGCTTCGGCGACGAGCTGCTGTCGATGCGGCGGGCCCGGGCGAGTGCGGTGCAGGCCGGCAGTGCCATGATCAACGGCCCGGCGAACTTCGTGAAGCAGGGCATCTCGACGCACGGTTCGCGCGGCGGCCCGCAGGCCGCGAACGCCTCGCCGGGTGCGGGTGGCGGTGGCGGGGTGGCCCCGGGCATCGCCGCGCACGCGTCCCGGCCCGCCGCGCCCGGCCGGCAGGCCGGTCCGCCCGCGCAGTCCCAGGCCCCGGTCAACAACCCGAAGGGAGGGTGACGGGTAGATGAGCAGCGAACAGTTCGGCCAGTACGGCACCCAGTACGCCCAGCCGTACGCCCATCAGCGCCGCAGCTACCTGATCGGAAAGGCGCGGCCCAACGCGCCGATCGGGCGGAACCGGGAGACCGGCGAGATCGTGCTGATCATCGCCGGTGCCGGTATCGGCATGCTGTGGGGTCTGGGCGTGCCGATCCTGCCGCTGCGGCTGGCCGGCCTGGTGGGCTTCCCCCTGCTGGCGATCATGGCGGTGTACGTGCCGTACCGGCGGCGGACGTTCTACAAGTGGGTGGAGATCAACCGGACGTACCGGCGCACCGTGCGCAGCGGCCGGGCGGTGTGGAAGCCGGACGTGCACGAGGCCGGGACGCGGCTGGACGGGCGCGAGGTGGAGGTCGGCCCGCCGCCGGGGGTGGGGCGGCTGCGCTGGCTGACCGCGCCGTTCGGGCCGGACGAGGTCGCGGTGCTGATGCACCTGGAGCGGCGCACGGTGACCGCGGCGATCGAGATCGAGGGCCCGGGCGTGGGCCTGCGCGACTCGGAGGACCAGGAGGCGCTGGTCGACCGGTTCGGCACGCTGCTGAAGCACGTGGCCAACGGCGACGGCTTCGTGACGCGGCTGCAGATCCTGGCCCGGACCCTGCCGGCCGACCCGGACGCGCACGCCAAGGACGTGGAGCGGCGGGGCGACCACTCGGCGCCGCGCTGGCTGCAGGAGAGCTACGACCAGCTGCAGTCGATGGTGTCGACCTCCTCGGAGCAGCACCGGGCGTACCTGGTGGCGTGCATGCAGTACACCCGGGAGCTGGCGTCCGAGGCGCACGCGATGGGGCGGACCGCGTACGGGCGGGAGGACGGCAGGCGGGACCGCGGGGACGACGGCCTGGCGACCGTGATGGCGCGTGAACTGACGGACATCTGCGCCCGGTTGGCGGAGGCGGACATCCGGGTGCGGCAGCCGCTGGGGCAGGCCCGGCTGGCGTCGCTGATCCACTCGATGTACGACCCGGACCACCCGATCGACCACATCCAGGCGATGAGCCGGCGCAACGCCTGGCCGGCCGAGCTGGACGCCACGCACCCGCAGTACCTGACGGCGAAGACCCGCGAGTCGGCGACCCGGGAGCCGTGGTGCCACGCCACCGCGTGGATCAAGGAGTGGCCGCTGACCCCGGTCGGGGTGAACTTCCTGGCGCCGCTGCTGGTGCACACCCCGGACGTGATCCGGACGGTCGCGGTCACCATGGACCTGGAGCCGACCGACGTGGCGATCGAGCGGATGCTCACCGAGAAGACCAACGACGAGGCGGAGGCCAGCCGGGCGGCGAAGATGAACCGCACGGTCGACCCGCGCGACCTGGCGCACACCGGCCGGGTGGACCAGCGCGGCGACGACCTGGCGTCCGGCGCGGCCGGGGTGAACCTGGTGGGCTACCTGACGGTGTCCTCGCGCAGTCCGGAGGCGCTGGCCCGGGACAAGCGGACCATCCGGGCGTCGGCCGGCAAGAGCTACCTGAAGCTGGAGTGGTGCGACCGCGAGCACCACCGGGCGTTCGCCAACACCCTGCCGTTCGCCACCGGCATCCGCCGCTGACCACCGGAGCACCCAGATGATCGGAAAGCTCACCGACGCCTTCGCCAGCGCGCTGTTCGGCCGGGTGGAGACCACCCGGCTGCCGGTGCGCACGTCCAGCGGTCAGGCGCAGGCGGTGTACCTGCCGACGGCGGCGCCCGGCCTGGGCGACTCCGGGGTGATCATCGGGCGCGAGGTGTACAGCGGCAAGGGCTACGTCTACGACCCGTTCCAGCTGTACGGCCAGCAGCTGCCGGCCCCGCACTGGCTGGTGCTGGGGGAGTCCGGCAACGGCAAGTCGGCGCTGGAGAAGACGTACGTGCTGCGGCAGTTGAGGTTCCGCGACCGCCAGGTGGTGGTGCTGGACGCGCAGGGCGAGGACGGCGTCGGCGAGTGGAACCTGATCGCCAACGCGCTGGGGATAAAGTCGATCCGGCTGGACCCGCTGGCGGCCCGGGACGGCGGGGTGAAGCTCAACCCGCTGGACCCGGCGATCACCACCACCGGCCAGCTGTCGCTGCTGCGCACCATCATCGAGGTGGCGATGGGCCGCCCGCTGGAGGAGCGGGCCGGTTTCGCGCTGAAGGCGGCGCACGCGTACGTGCACTCCACGGTGACGGACCGCCAGCCGGTGCTGAACGACATCATCGACACGCTGCGCAGCCCCGACCTGTCGGCGGTGGAGTCGCTGGGCGTGGAGATCGGCGAGGTGCAGTCCTGGGGCCTGGACGTGGCGCTGGTGCTGGACCGGCTGGTCGACGGCGACCTGCGCGGCATGTTCGACGGCCCGACCTCGGCGGGCATCGACCTGGACGCGCCGCTGATCGTGTTCGACCTGTCGCACATCGACCGGAACTCGATCGCGATGCCGATCCTGATGGCGATCGTCGGGGTGTGGCTGGAGCACACCTGGCTGCGGCCGGACCGGGTGAAGCGGATCTTCCTGGTCGAGGAGGCCTGGCACATCATCAACAGCCCGTTCGTGGCGCAGCTGTTCCAGCGGCTGCTGAAGTTCGGGCGCCGGCTCGGCCTGTCCTTCGTCGCGGTGGTGCACCACCTGTCGGACGTGGTGGACGGGGCGGCGGCGAAGGAGGCCTCGGCGATCCTGAAGATGGCCTCGACCCGCACCATCTACATGCAGAAGGCCGAGGAGGCGAGGGCCACCGGCCGGGTGCTGGGCCTGCCGCGCTGGGCGGTGGAGATCATCCCGACGCTGTCGCCCGGCATCGCGGTGTGGGACGTCAACGGCAACGTGCAGGTGGTCAAGCACATCATCACCGAGGCCGAGCGCCCGCTGGTGTACACCGACCGCGCGATGACCGAGGACGCGGTGGCCGAGCGGGAGCGCGCCGAGCAGCAGCTGGCCTCCCAGCCGAGGATCTGACCGCCGGGCGGATGCTGACCGAGGGTCAGCGGAGAACTCGTCAGCGTTCGGATACCAGCTCGTTACTTCAGGGTTCCTGACAGCTACGCGCGTTGACCCTAGGCTGCTCCCCGATACAACGCCAGGCCGCCGTCCGTTGCGGCCCCGACGGTGCAGGGGACCCTCATGCCCATTTCCGGTTCCACCGGCCGCCGCAGGACCGCGCTCGCGGTCGCCGCTGCCGCCGCCCTCTTCGGCTCGATGGCCCTCCCGGCCACGGCCGAGGCCCACGGGCACGGCCCGGACAAGCCCAAGTACGAGGACCTGCAGCTCCTCGCCATCAACGACCTGCACGGCAACCTGGAGCCGCCGGCCGGCTCGTCCGGCACGATCAACGAGATCGACCCGGCCACCGGCAAGGTCATCGTCCCCGCCACCCCCGCGGGCGGCGTCGAGTACCTGGCGACCTCGCTGCGCGACGCCCGCCAGGGCCACCCGAACACCGTCACCGTCGCGGCCGGCGACATCATCGGCGCCAGCCCGCTGGTCTCCGGCCTGTTCCACGACGAGCCGACCGTCGAGGCGATGAACAAGATCGGCCTCGACGTCACCTCGGTGGGCAACCACGAGTTCGACGAGGGCTCGGCCGAGCTGCTGCGCATGCAGAACGGCGGCTGCCACCCGACCGACGGCTGCTACGAGGAGGGCCGCACCTTCGAGGGCGCCGAGTTCCGGTACCTGTCGGCCAACGTCACCAACGAGAAGACCGGCAAGCCGCTGCTCAAGCCCTACTGGGTGAAGAACGTCCGCGGCGTGAAGGTCGGCTTCATCGGCGTGACCCTGGAGGGCACCCCGAACATCGTCACCGCCGCCGGCGTGCAGGGCCTCAAGTTCGGCAACGAGGTCGAGACGATCAACAAGTACACCGCCGAGCTGAAGCGACAGGGCGTCAACTCGGTGGTCGCGCTGATCCACGAGGGCGGCTACCCGGCCAGCAACGTCTACAACTACGACTGCGGGGCGGGCGGCTCCGGCGTCTCCGGCCCGATCGTGGACATCGCCAAGCGCCTCGACCCGGCGGTCGGCGCGATCGTCACCGGCCACACCCACAACGCCTACGCCTGCATGATCCCGGACCCGAACGGCGTGCCGCGCTCGGTCACCAGCGCCGCCTCGTTCGGCCGCCTGTACACCGAGATCGACCTCAAGCTGGACAAGCGCACCGGCACCATCGTCCGCCCGTCGGTCACCGCCGCCAACCACGTCGTGCGCCGCACGGTGAAGCCGGCGGGCGACATGACCGACCTGATCAAGCGGTACAGCGCGCTGGCCGCCCCGATCGCCAACCGGGCCGTCGGCTACATCTCCGCCGACATCAACGGCCGCGGCTCCACCGCCCTGGAGAAGCCGCTCGGCGACCTGATCGCCGACGCGCAGCTGGCCGGCCTCGCACCCGCCGACAAGGGCGGCGCGCAGGTGGCGTTCATGAACCCCGGCGGCATCCGCTCGGACCTGGTCTACAAGGCGTCCGGCAGCGAGGGCGACGGCGTGGTGACCTACGGCGAGGCGTTCACCGTCCAGCCGTTCACCAACATGATGCAGGTCAAGACCCTGACCGGCGCCCAGCTGATCCAGGTCCTGCAGCAGCAGGTCTCCGGCTCCAACGAGGCCGCCCCGAAGATCCTGCAGATCTCCGGCAACCTGGCCTACACGCTGGACCTGAACAAGGCCGGCGCGGCCCGCGTGGTCGTCGACTCGGTCCGCCTGAACGGCGCCCCCGTCGACCCGGCCGCCTCCTACCGGGTCGCCGCCAACGAGTTCCTGGCCGGCGGCGGCGACGGCTTCCCGGCGTTCGCGGCCGGCACCGACAAGCTCGTCGGCGCCTCCGACCTGGACCTGTTCAACGCGTACCTGAGCAGCCACAGCACCGCCACCGCCCCGATCGCCCCGCCGGCCCAGAACCGGATCAAGGTCATCGGCGTCGGCGAGGACGCCAGCTGACGCGGTACCCGTGAGGAAGGGCGGGGCACCTCGGTGCCCCGCCCTTCCGGCTGCCTCAGCGCGGATCGTCCGGCTGCCCCGGCAGCACCATCACCGCCTGGGTCCCCGGCCCGCCGTCCGGCGCCGGGCCGAGCGCGATCTGCCCGCCGGTGTCCTGCACGGTCTGCGCCACGATCGACAGCCCCAGGCCGGAGCCCGGCAGCTGACGGGACGACGGGGAGCGCCAGAACCGGTCGAAGACGTACGGCAGTTCCTCCGCCGGAATGCCCGGTCCGTGGTCGCGGACCGTCAACCGCCCGGCGCGCAGCCGCACCTCCACCGTGCCGGACGGCGGCGAGTACTTCACCGCGTTGTCCAGCAGGTTGATCACCGCCCGCTCCAGCGCGGCCGGATCGCCGTGCACGTACCAGGGGTTCACCTCGGTCTCGAAGGTCATCCCCGGGCCGCGCAGCCGCCCGCGTTCGAGCGCCCGCTCCACCGTCTCGTGGAACGGCACCACGGTGCGCACCGCCTCCCGGTTCGGGGTGTCCGGCCGGGAGAGCTGCAGCAGGTCGCCGATCAGCACCGTCAGCTCCTGCATCTGCGCCTTCATGTTGCCCAGCATCCGGGCCCGGGTCTCCGGCGGCAGCGCCCGCCCCTGCGCGTCCGAGCGGATCAGCAGGTCCACGTTGGTGCGCAACGAGGTCAGCGGGGTGCGGAGTTCGTGACCGGCGTCGGCTATCAGCCGGGTCTGCCGCTCCCGTGAGTTGGCGAGCGCGGTCGACATCGAGTTGAACGAGGTGGAGAGCCGGGCGATCTCGTCACTGCCGTTGACCGGGATGGTGGTGCCCACCTCCTCGGTGCGGGCGATGTGCTCGACGGCGTCGGTCAGCTGGTCCACCGGTTTGAGCGCGGACCGGGCCACCACCCGCCCGGCGACGCCTGCCCCGACGACGCCGAGACCGGCGATGCCGGTGATCAGCAGGGCGAGGGAGCTGAGGGACTTCTCGACTCCTGCGGTGGACAGTGCGGTCAGCAGGACGGCGGTCTGCTGCACCCCGCGCACCCGGACGGTGATGTTGGTGCGCCGCACCAGCGCGGAGTCGTCGCTTCCGAGGTAGCTGCCGGTGCGGTACGCCTCCTGCTTGCTGCGGGGCAGCGGGACGCGGTCGCCGGGCTGCACCTGGACGGCCCGGGTGGCGTCGCCGAGGAAGCAGACGGTGCCGTCGGCCAGCAGGAACTGGTAGTCGTACTTCTGCGGGCCGAACCGGCTGGTGCCCTCCGCGGGCACGCCGGCCAGTGCCTCGGCCGGCGTCGCGCCGCAGTGCAGCTCGGCCCGGTCGGGCGGGACCAGCGGCGTCCGGGGTGCGACGGCGAGGCTGTCGCGCACCTCCTGGTAGAGACTCTCCCGGACCAGCAACCAACTGGCCCCCGCCACCACCGCGATGGCCACCGCCACCGCGGCAGCCGTGAGCATGGCCAGCCGGCTCCGCAGGGACCTGCCGCGGAACCAGCCGGTGAGCCGGGAGAACGGCTTCACGCCGCCGCGCCGGTGGGAACGGTGCGCAGGGCGTAGCCGACGCCGCGGACGGTCTGGATGATGCGGGGCATGCCGTGCTGCTCGGTCTTGCGGCGCAGGTACATCACGTACACGTCGAGGGAGTTGGAGGAGGGCTCGAAGTCGAAGCCCCAGACGGCCTTGAGGATCTGTTCGCGGGTCAGCACCTGCCGCGGGTGGGAGAGGAACATCTCCAGCAGCATGAACTCGGTGCGGGTGAGTTCGATCGGGGTGCCGTCGCGGGTGACCTCGCGGGTCGCGGTGTTCATCCGCAGGTCGGCGAAGGACAGCACCTCGCCGCCGTCCACGTCGGCGGCGCTGCGGGCGGCGGCCTCCGCGGCGAGCGCGTTGCGGCGCAGCAGGGCGCGGACCCGGGCGAGCAGCTCGTCGAGTTCGAACGGCTTGGCGAGGTAGTCGTCGGCGCCGACGTCGAGCCCGGTGACGCGGTCGCCGACGGCGTCCCTCGCGGTGAGCATCAGCACCGGGACGGTGTCGCCGCGCGAGCGCATCCGGCGGACGGCGGTGAGGCCGTCCATCCGGGGCATCATGATGTCGAGCAGGACCAGGTCGGGATGGTCGCGTTCGACGGCGGTCAGGGCCTCGTAGCCGTCGGTGGCGGTGGTGACCTGGTAGCCCTCGAAGGCGAGGCTGGATTCCAGCGCGTCGCGCAGGGCGGGTTCGTCGTCGACCACGAGGACGCGGGCGCCGGCGCCCGGGGCCTCGGCAGGGGTGCGGTCGTCGGCGGGGGGAGTCATCGGCGCGTGGGCCCTTTCTGGATCCGGTGCGGTCGTGGCCATTGTCCGTCCGGCGGGACGGATCCGGCGGGTGTCAGAGGTTCTTGCCGGCCTGCATCTGCGGCAGCACCTGCTTGACGCTGTTGATCGGGATGGCGAAGCCGAGGCCGACGCTGCCCGCCCCGGTGCCGCCGGTGGAGCCGGTGCCGTCGGCCGAGTACATGGCCGAGTTGATGCCGATGACCTGGCCGGCGGCGTTGATCAGCGGTCCGCCGGAGTTGCCGGGGTTGAGCGCGGCGTCGGTCTGCAGCGCCTGGTACGTGGCGGTGTCGGTGCCGGACGCGGTGGTGGAGCCGCGCGTGCCGGGCAGCTGGGGGAAGCCGAAGCCGCCGTTCCCCCGGGTGGTGCCCTCGTCGACCTGGACGGACACGGTGCGGTTCTTCGCCGAGACGATGCCGGAGGTGACGGTGCCGGTGAGGCCCTCGGGGTTGCCGATGGCGACGACGGGGTCCCCGACGGCCGTGGCGTCGGAGTCGCCGAGCACGGCGGTGGTCAGTCCGTCGACGCCGGAGGCGGTGATCACGGCGGTGTCCAGGGCCTTGTCGGTGCCGGTGACGGTGGCGGACGCGGTCCGGCCGTCGTGGAAGGTGACGGTGGCCCGGCCGCCGTTCACCGCGCCGGAGACGACGTGGTAGTTGGTGAGGATCTGTCCGTCGGCGGTGAGGACCACGCCGGTGCCGGTGGCCGTTCCGCTGCCGGTCCTGACGGTGATCTGGACGACGGCGGGGGAGAGCGCGGCGGCGATCGCCGACACGTTCGCGCTGCCGTCGGCGTTGGCCGCGACCGGGCGGACCAGGGTGCTGCCCGCGGCGGAGGAGGACTTGTCCCGGTCGCTCGCCAGGACGCCGCCGGTGACGCCGCCGAGCAGCGCGGCGGTCGCGGCGACGGCGGTGACCAGGGCGAGCCGGGTCCTCAGCAGGCCGCGACGGGCGCGGTGGCCGGGGCGCTGCGGCAGGTCGGGCCCCGGGTCGGGGGCGGCGGAGGCGGTGGGCGGCGTCGGCGGGAGCCAGCCCGCGCCGCCGTCCTGGTGGTGGGGCTCGTGGGTGCTGCGGTGCTGGTCGCTCATGGAGAAGACGGTCCGCCCGCTTCATGAACGTTCGATGAGAGGGCGGTACGAGTTCCCCCAGAAGCCTGTCAGCTTCTCATAAAGCCTGGTCAGGCCGGGGGTCGGGCGTCCTCGCCGGTGCAGCCGCAGGAACGCCGCACGACCAGGCGCGACGGGAACTTGCGGACCCGTTCGGTGTCGCTGCCGGGCACCATCAGCGAGTCGTCGAGGACCAGGTCGACCGCGGCCCGGGCCATCGCGTCCCGGTCGGAGGCGACGGTGGTGAGCGGCGGGTCGGCGAACCCGGCCTCCGGAATGTCGTCGAAGCCGGCCACCGCGAGGTCCGTGCCGACCTTCAGGCCGAGTTCGCGGGCGGCCCGCAGCACGCCGATGGCCTGGTCGTCGGTGGAGCAGAAGATCGCCGGGGGGCGCCGGTCGGAGGCCAGCAGCTCCAGTGCGACCTGGTAGGCGCCGTAGCGGTGGAACGGGGCGTCGATCAGGTACGGCTCGGTGGGCAGGCCGTGCGCGGTCATCGCGAGTTCCCAGCCGGCCACGTGGTCGATGACCGGGTCACCGGGGGCGGGCGATTCGACCGGTCCGCCGAAACACGCCACGTACGGGTGACCGTGCACTTCGAGCAGGTGACGGACGACCAGTTCGGAGCCGCCGACGTCGTCGGTGACCACCGCGACGTCGTCGATCGCCTCGGGGCGGCGGTGCAGCAGCACCACCTTGGCGCCCTCCATGGCGGCGAACTCCTCGGCGGCGCGCTGCGAGGGGCCCTGGCTGACCAGGATCAGACCGGAGACCCGCATGCCGAGGAAGGCGCGGACGTAGTGCACCTCGCGGTCGTCGACGTAGTCGGAGTTGCCGATCAGCACGAGCTTGCCGCGCTCGGAGGCGGCGCGTTCCACGGCGTGCGCCATCTCCGCGAAGAACGGCTGCCGGGCGTCGGGGACGACCATGCCGATCAGGTTGGTCCGGCGGGAGGCCATCGCCTGGGCGACCGAGTTCGGGCGGTACCCGAGCTGCTCGATCGCGGCGAGCACCTTCTCCCTGGTGGCCGGGGCGACCGGCCGGGGACCGTTGTTGATCACATAGCTGACGACCGCGGTCGAGGTCCCAGCCAGTCGGGCTACATCGTCGCGCGTCACCTTGGCCACGGGGGGAGTCTACGCGGGTGGCTCGGCGCTTCGGTCCGGGGTCGCGCCCGGTGGGACGGGGCGTTTCCGGGACCGATCGGTACCGATCCGGGCAAAGCCGGGCGCGGTTCCGCGGCGCCCGGCTCCGCCCGACGGGGCGTCAGTGTTCGCGGGCCGCGGCGGCTCGGCTCGGCTCGGCCTTGTCGGTGCCCTTCTCGGGCCGCTCCGGGACCACGAAGCGGTAGCCGACGTTGCGCACGGTGCCGATCAACTGCTCGTTCTCGACGCCGAGTTTGGCCCGCAGCCGGCGCACGTGGACGTCCACGGTGCGGGTCCCGCCGAAGTAGTCGTAGCCCCACACCTCCTGGAGCAGCTGGGCCCGGGTGAAGACCCGGCCGGGGTGCTGGGCCAGGTACTTGAGCAGCTCGAACTCCTTGAAGGTGAGGTCGAGGACGCGGCCCTTGAGCTTGGCGGAGTAGGTGGCCTCGTCGACCGACAGGTCGCCGTTGCGGATCTCCATCGGGGAGTCGTCGGCGGCGACCTGGAGCCGGCCGAGGGCCAGCCGCAGCCGGGCCTCGACCTCGGCCGGCCCGGCGGTGTCCAGCAGCACGTCGTCGATGCCCCAGTCGGCGGTGACGGCGGCCAGGCCGCCCTCGGTGACGACCAGGATCAGCGGGCTGCCGATGCCGGTGGAGCGCAGCAGCTGGCACAGGCTGCGGATCTGCGGCAGGTCGCGGCGCCCGTCGACCAGGATCACGTCGGCGCTCGGGGTGTCGACCAGGGCGGACCCCTCGGCGGGGGCCACCCGGACGCTGTGCAGCAGCAGTCCGAGGGCGGGCAGCACCTCGGCGGAGGGTTGCAGGGCGTTGGTCAGCAGGAGCAGTGAACTCATACCCGGTTAGTCCCCTTTCCGGGTCGTCGCGGTCGCGGCCGCCGAGGGGAACGGCGGGCGCGGAACAGGGTGGGGGAACGCCGACAGTCCGGAGGGGGCGGCGGCGGACGGGACGGCGGTGGCCGGCCGGGGGTCCCGCAACCCCTGGCGTCCCGCTGGTGCCTCGTCCATCGGCGTACCCTCCGCTCTGTCCACCGGGGCCGGCACGTCGTCGTGCGGCCGGCGGCGGGGCCGGTCCGGCGGCGGGTGCGGGTGGGGCACCGTTCGCAAGAACGTCCTACTGGCGTCCTGAAAGCACAAAAGGACCCGGGGGCGACTCTGCCCGGATCCCTTACGGAATCGAGAATAGCCGACCGCCCGCGCGCCCGGGAGGGGCGCGAGCGGCGCACCGGCCCGCGGGCGGGCCCGGGAGGGGTGAAGTACGACACCTTGCGCCCCCCGGAGTGACCTGGCGTGTTTGCCCGGTCGCGGGGCCCGGGGGCGATGATGGGTCCGCACCGGGCCGGCCGCCGCTCCGGGCGAGGACCGTCGAGAGGGGTAGCCGTGACCGCGACCGCCGATGCCCGTTCCGGGCCGGATTCACCCGTGCGGGTCAGTGGGACGGTCCGCTACTGGGCCGCCGCCAAGGCCGCGGCGGGCCGCGCCGAGGAGCCGTACCTGGCCGCCACGCTGGGCGAGGCGCTCGCCGCGGTGCGCGCCGCGCACGCCGGCCGGCCGGAGCTGCTGCGGGTGCTGGCGATGTGCTCGTTCCTGGTGGACGGCGACCCGGTGGGCGCCCGCGACCACGCCGGGGTGGCGCTGTCCGAGGGCGGCACGGTGGAGGTCCTGCCGCCGTTCGCCGGAGGCTGAGCGCGGGTTCTGCGGAGTGCCGCACCGGAACCCGGGCATCCGTGCGATCGTCCTCATGTCCGGGGCCGGTTCGTCGACGGAGCGGCCCCGCCCGACCGTTTCAGGGGGAGTGCGATGCGTGGCGCGGTGAAACTGCTGATCGGCCTCGGGGTGGTGGGCGGCCTGCTGGTCGCGGCCGACCGGGTGGCCGTCGGGGTGGCGGAGGACCAGGCCGCCGACGCCGCGGTCTCCTCCGGCTGGATGACCACCAAGCCGGACGTCGAGATCGGCGACGTCCCCTTCCTGACCAGCGCGGTCGCCGGCGAACTGGACGAGGTCGACCTGACCTCGGACGGGATGACGCTGACCGACGGCAAGGACCGGGTGACGGTGCACGCCTTCCGGGCCAGCCTGTCCCGGGTGAAGTTCACCGACTCCTACCGGGGCGTGACGGTCGGGCACGGCGACGGCCAGGGCGTCATCGACTACAAGGACCTGTCCAAGTTCCTGGCCGGCGGCGGCCTGCTCGGCCTGGAGTACGCCGGCCCGGGGCAGGTGAAGGCCGCGATGCCCGGCGGCGGGATCGAGGGCAAGCTGCACGCCGACGGCAACGACGTGGTCGTGGACAACCTCCAACTCACCGGCGCCGCCTCGGCGTTGAAGGGCCTGGCGGGCGACCGGCTGAAGCCCCAGCGGTTCCGGCTGACCGGTCTGCCGAAGGGGCTCTCGCTGGCCGAGGCCACTCCGGAGCCCGGCGGGGTGCGGCTGCGCTTCACCGTCGCCGCGGGCACCACGCTGGGGCACTGAGGGCCCGGCCCGCCGTCCGGTGGGCGAGACGCGCTGTCCAGCGCCGCCCGGGGAATCCGCCGCACTGCCGGTTCGCCCGGTCCCCGCACGGGGCCGGGACCCGTCGGGGCGCGGCCGAAAACCGGTAAATCTCAGGATTCGAGTGATCGGGTCTCATTATTCGACACGATGATGACAGCGCCCCTTCGGAGTCCCTAGCATCGTCGTCATGAAGCGACAGGCGGACCTCACGAAGCGGCGGGCGGTAGACCACTGCCGCGTGTCGAGCTGCCTGTGTCGAATGCGCTGACCGGGCGGTCCTGACCCCAGTCACGGCACGCCCGCCCCGTCCCGACGCCGCGAACCGGTAGCAGTTGCGCACCGGCGCGTCGGGAACGACGAGCACCTCTCCGATTCACCCCTCCCGGCTCAGCCGCACCTCACGCCGTCCCAGCATGCGGACAGGTGTGCGGACAACGCGGCCCGGGAGATCCTCCAGCAGCCTTCCGCCAACCGCCCCCGGATGGAGAAACAGCACATGAGCCGCAGCGACGTCCTGGTCGATGCCGACTGGGTCCAGGCCCACCTGGACGACCCGAAGGTGGTCATCGTCGAGGTCGACGAAGACACCGCCGCCTACGACAAGAACCACATCCGCAACGCGGTCCGGATCGACTGGAAGAAGGACCTGCAGGACCCGGTCCGCCGCGACTTCATCGACCAGGCCGGCTTCGAGGCGCTGCTGTCCGCCAAGGGCATCGCCAACGACGACACCGTGGTGCTGTACGGCGGCAACAACAACTGGTTCGCCAGCTACGCCTACTGGTACTTCAAGCTGTACGGCCACGGCGACGTCCGCCTGCTGGACGGCGGTCGCAAGAAGTGGGAGCTGGACTCCCGCGAGCTGGTCGTCGAGCAGCCCGAGCGCGCCGCCACCCAGTACACCGCGCAGCCGGCCGACTCCTCGATCCGCGCCTTCCGCGACGACGTGATCAACGCGATCGGCACCCTGAACCTGGTCGACGTCCGCTCGCCCGACGAGTTCTCCGGCAAGCTGCTCGCCCCGGCCCACCTCCCGCAGGAGCAGTCGCAGCGCCCCGGCCACGTGCCGAGCGCCAAGAACATCCCGTGGGCGAAGAACGCCAACGACGACGGCACCTTCAAGAGCGACGACGAGCTGAAGGCGCTGTACGAGGCCGAGGGCGTCGACCTGGCCACCGACACCATCGCCTACTGCCGGATCGGCGAGCGCTCCGCGCTCACCTGGTTCGTCCTGCACGAGCTGCTCGGCCAGCAGAACGTCAAGAACTACGACGGCTCGTGGACCGAGTACGGCAGCCTCGTCGGCGTGCCGATCGAGCTCGGCAACTGAGCCCCGGCTCGCGCGAAGCAAGGAAGAGGGAGAACAGACATGTGCGGTGCGAAGGCCGGCGGCCCGGACCTGGCAGGAGTTGACGTGGCGAACGAGACGATCATCCAGGGTTCGGTGACCCGCAACGAGGAGCCGGTCAACGGCTACGTGCGGCTGCTCGACGAGAACGGCGAGTTCACCGCCGAGGTCCCGACCTCGGCGACCGGGCAGTTCCGGTTCTTCGCCCGCCCGGGCAAGTGGACCCTGCGGGCCCTGGTGCCCGGCGCCACCGTGGACCGCCAGGTGGTCGCCACCCAGGGCGAGTTCACCGAGGTCGCGATCGCGGTCTGACGACGGCGCGGAGGGCCCCGGGCGTCTTACGACGGCCGGGGCCCTCGGCCTACCCTGGAACCGTGCAGGCACACCGGCGGCACGTGCGCTACTTCGTGATGATGGGCGTCTGCCTGGGGCTGTTCGTCCTCGCCTGGGGCGTGGTGCGGTTCTTCTCGGTCGGCGCCGCGATCGGCCTGTGCCTGGTGGCCATGGTGATCCCGCCGCTGGCCGCCGTCCTCGCCAACCGGCGGGACAAGGACGACGACTGGTGGAACGACCCGCGCTGGGACGACCCGCACTGGGAGCAGCGCGGCCACGACCGGGACCGCCCGGACCGCGAGCCCCGCGACGACCGGTAGCGGCTCAGTAGACGAGTGCCTTGGCGTCGTCCGCCATCACCTCGGACAGGAACACCTGCGCGCCGGCGATCCGCACGCCCTCGATGACGTCCGCCTGCGCGATGCCCCGGCGCGCCGCGCACTGGGTGCACAGCGTGACGGTACCGGCGGCGAGGACCGCCTCCAGCAGGTCCGGCAGCGGCGCGGAGTGCGGCAGCTCGAACTCGGCGGCCTTCCCCGGCAGCGCGAACCACGCGGACTCGCCGGTCAGCCACAGCGAGACCGGCACGCCGCTGGCGACCGCGACCGAGGCGACCGTGAAGGCCTGCGAACAGCGCTCCGGCGCGTCCGCGCCGGCGGTGACCTTGATGACCAGGTTCTTCGACATGCCCCAGAGACTACGGGCGCAGGGGCCGCCCGATAGACTCCCGGCCGTAGTGGAAAGCCCCGTACGTCCGTCGAACCCGCCCCTGGGAGCGCACCGTGTCCGGTCTTGAGATCTTCTTCGACAGCCTGCTGGCTCTGATGGCCGTGCTGATCACCTGGTTCGCCATCTTCTCCGTCATGAAGCTCTACCAGGGCCAGCGCTGAGCCTGCCGTACGGTTGATCCGGTAACCGTCCGACGACAGCAGCCAGGACCATGATCGAGATTCCTTCCGACCTCCACCGGGACGTCGTCCCGCTCGCCTTCCTCCTCGGTACCTGGGAGGGCGCGGGCGTCCACGACTTCCCCGGCAGCGAGAAGTGCAACTTCGGCCAGGAGATCGTCTTCCGCCACGACGGACGGCCTTTCCTGGAGTTCCGCTCCCGCACCTGGGTGCTGGACGAGCAGGGCGAGAAGGTCCGCCCGCTGGAGATGGAACACGCCTTCTGGCGGGTCACCAGCAACCAGCACGGCACCAGCGGCGAGCGCGAGATCGAGGTCTCCTCGGTGCGCGACGACGGCACCGTGGAGATCTGGTACGGCAAGCTGCACGACGGCAAGCCGCAGATCGACCTGGCCACCGACGCGGTCGCCCGGATCGAGGGCGCGGCCCCGTACAGCGGCGGCAAGCGGCTGTTCGGCCTGGTCAAGGACGAGCTGCTGTGGGTCGGCGAGAAGGCCGCCCCGCAGGTGCCGCTGCGGCCGTACATGTCGGCGCAGCTGAAGAAGGTGCTCAACCCGGCGCAGCTGATCAAGGACGTCAACGACCTCCCGGACGACGGGATCGCGTTCTTCCGCTGAGCCCGGTCCGAGTGGGGGACCGACCCGGCGGTCGGTCCCTACACTGGTCGGCACGACCTCTCAACGGGCAGGGACACCAGTGGCGAACACCGAGACCACCGACTGGAAGGCCGACCTGCGCGAGCGCGGCTACCGGCTGACCCCGCAGCGCCAGCTGGTGCTGGAGGCCGTCGACGCGCTCGACCACGCCACCCCGGACGAGATCCTGGCGCAGGTCCGGCGCACCGCCAGCGGCGTGAACATCTCCACCGTGTACCGGACGCTGGAGCTCCTGGAGGAGCTCGGCCTGGTCTCGCACGCCCACCTCGGGCACGGCGCGCCCACCTACCACCTGGCCGGCCGGCACACCCACCTGCACCTGGTCTGCCGGGACTGCGACCGGGTCACCGAGACCGACACCGCGATCGCCGCGCCGCTGATCGACAGCCTGCGCGCCCAGCACGGCTTCGACACCGACCTGAAGCACTTCGCCATCTTCGGCCGCTGCGCGGACTGCACCGCCAAGTCGGAGGACGGCCGGCCGTAAGCTGGCCGGTATGAAGAGCCCGCTGCTTGCGCTGCCCGGCGCCGTCGCCGCCGAAGGTCCCGACGAGGGGGTCGCCGCCCACTACGGCGACCTGTTCCGCGAGCAGCGGGAGCTGGCCGCGGGGCGCGGCTTCACCGACCTGTCGCACCGCGGCGTGGTCACCGTCACCGGCCCGGACCGGCTGAGCTGGCTGCACCTGCTGCTCACCCAGCACGTCAGCGAACTGCCGCCGCAGCAGGCCACCGAGGCGCTGGTGCTGTCCCCGCACGGGCACGTCGAGCACGCGCTCTACCTGGTCGACGACGGCGCCACCACCTGGATCCACGTGGAGCCCGGCACCGCGCCCGCGCTGGTGGCGTACCTGGAGTCGATGAAGTTCTGGAACCGGGCCGAGGTCGCCGACGCCACCGCCGACTACGCGGTGGTGTTCCTGCCGGCCGGCTCCACCACCCCCGCCGACCGGGCCGCCGCCGTCCGGGAACTCCCGTGGGGCCGCGACCTGTTCCTGCCGCGCGCCGAACTCGCGGAGGCCGTCGCCGGGTTCGGCCCGGCCGCGGGCGTGTGGGCGTACGAGGCGCTGCGGATCGAGGGGCACCGGCCGCGGCTGGGCTTCGAGACCGACCACCGCACCATCCCGCACGAGGTGGACTGGCTGGGCAGCGCGGTGCACCTGAACAAGGGCTGCTACCGGGGCCAGGAGACGGTCGCCCGGGTGCACAACCTGGGCCGCCCGCCGCGCCGCCTGGTCTTCCTGCACCTGGACGGCACCGAGGAGAAGCTGCCCGCGCACGGCGCCGAGGTCCGGGTCGACGGCCAGGACCGGCCGGTCGGCTTCGTCACCTCCGCCGCCCGCCACCACGAGCTCGGCCCGGTCGCGCTGGCCCTGGTGAAGCGCAACACCCCGGTGGACGCGGTGCTGCTGGCCGACGGCGTGCCGGGCAGCCAGGACGTGATCGTCCCGGCCTGAGGCCCGCTCAGACCTCCAGCAGCACGGTGAACGGCCCGTCGTTCACCAGCGACACCTTCATGTCGGCGCCGAACCGGCCGGTCTCCACCTTGGCGCCCAGCGCGCGGAGTTCGGCCACCACGGCGTCCACCAGCGGTTCGGCGACCGGGCCGGGGGCGGCGGCGTTCCAGGTGGGGCGGCGGCCCTTGCGGGCGTCGCCGTACAGGGTGAACTGGCTGATCACCAGCAGCGGGGCGCCGAGCTCCGAGCAGGACTGCTCGGGGCTGCCCGGGAACAGCCGCAGCGTCCACAGCTTGCGGGCCAGCTGGGCGGCCTGCGCCGGAGTGTCCTCGTGGGTGGCGCCGACCAGGACGCACAGGCCGGGGCCCTCGATCGCGCCGACCGTCTCGCCGTCCACCGTCACGGCCGCCTCGGTGACCCGTTGCACCACTGCTCGCATGCCGCCCATTGTGCCCGCACGTCCACCCGGGGGGCGCACGTGCTCGGGTTGCACGCCGGGGTCGCACATGATGCGCCCCGATCGGTGCAGGTGGGCCCGTGGCGGGGATTCTTCGTACTAGCCAGGGGTGTTCGCCAGGGGGCCGTTCGGGTACTCGGGCGTGCGGGCCCGGGGCCCGGGGTGGCACGCTGTCCGACGGCCCGGGGCCATCCGGGCCCGAGGGGGGCTCCGCCGTCCCGGCGAACCGCGTCACCCGCACGAGTGGCACCGCCCGACGCCGGGAACCCTGGGTGGCGGGCGGCCCGTGCGATCGGCGGGCCCTGGTACTACGGCAGGTGGTCGGATTGATGGACGTGAGCGCGCTCGACGGGCTGGCCGGCCTGGCCCTGGAAGAGCTGCGGGTGCTGCGCCGGAACGCCCTGGAGCAGGAGGCCGACCTGTCGTACCTGCGCCGCCTGCTGCACGGCCGGCTGGACATCCTGCGGGCCGAACTGCAGCGCCGGGAGATCCCGCTGGCGGTCGCCGGCGAGGCCCCGGGCGACCTGCTCGACCGGCTGCCCGCGATCCTGGCGGACGCCCCGTCCGCCACCCGCCGCCCGGCCCGGCACCTGACCCTCGGCCCGCCGCGCGGCGAGCACTGCCGGCTGGAGGCGGACGCCCTGATGGGCGACGTCCAGCTGGCCGACCTCGGCGCGCACGCCACCGCCGACCTGCTGGCCGCTGTCGAACGGCTGGCCGAGCACGAGCGCGAGGTGTCCGGCCGCCGCCAGGCGCTGCAGCGGACCGCGGACGACTGCGGGGCGGAAATCACCCGCAGGTACCGTGAGGGGGAGGCCCGGGTCGAGGACCTGCTCGGCGGCAGCTGAGCGGGCGGAACGCGGTCGGGGCCCACCCACCCTCACCGCACGTCCTGGAGACCGCCCGTGTCGCAGTCCGCCCTGCCCGCCCTCGCCGAGGTCATACGCTCCGGCTTCACCGAGGGCCGCCACCGAGGCTCGCTGGTCCTGCTCGACGCCGACGGCGCCGTCGCGTTCGCGCTCGGCGCCCCCGAGCAGCCGGTCTATCCGCGCTCCACCGCCAAGCCGTTCCAGGCGGTCGCCACCCTCCGGGCCGGTCTGGAGCTGCACGGCGAGCAGCTCGCGCTCGCCGCCTCCAGCCACTCCGCCGAGCCCTTCCACCGGGCCGCGGTCCGCCGCATCCTCGCCGACGCCGGCCTCACCGAGGCCGCCCTGCGCACCCCCGCCGACCTGCCGCTGGACGAGGTCGAGGCGGAGGAGCTGCTGCGCTCCGGCGGGCAGCGGGAGCCGATCCTGATGGACTGCTCCGGCAAGCACGCCGGCTGGCTGGCCGCCTGCGCCGCCAACGGCTGGGACCTGGACAGCTACCTCGACCCCGAGCACCCGATCCAGCGGCTGGCCCGCACCGCCCTGGAGGAGGCCACCGGCGAGCGCGCCGCGCACACCGGCACCGACGGCTGCGGCGCCCCGCTGCTGGCCGTCTCGCTGACCGGCCTGGCCCGCGGCTACCGCGCCCTGCTGCTGGCCGAGCCGGGCACCGTGCAGCGCCGGGTCGCCGACGCGATGCGCGCCCACCCCGAGTACGTGGCCGGCACCCGCCGGGCCGACACCTGGCTGATGCGGGCGGTGCCCGGCGCGCTGTCCAAGATGGGCGCCGAGGCCGTCCAGGTGGTCGCGCTGCCCGACGGCCGGGCCCTGGCGTTCAAGATCGAGGACGGCGCGGAGCGCGCCCGCGGCCCGGTGCTGGCCGCCGCGCTGCGCCGGCTGGGCGTCGAGGACCCGGTGCTCGACCGGATCGCGGCCGCCCCGCTGCACGGCGGCGGCCAGGTGGTCGGCGAGGTCCGCGCGGCGTTCTGACGCCCCGTCGGGCGATGCCGGGATGCCCGCCCCGTCCCGCTGGTGCACGGTGGACGGCGGGGGAGCGCCCGCCACCGCCGCACCAGGGAGTACTTGCCATGACCGACCACACCTACCGGGTCACCGAGATCGTCGGCTCCTCGCACGAGGGCGTCGACGCCGCCATCCGCAACGGCATCGCCCGCGCCGACCGCACGCTGCGGAACCTGGACTGGTTCGAGGTGGTCCAGGTCCGCGGCCACATCGAGGACGGGGCGGTCAAGCACTTCCAGGTCGGCCTGAAGGTCGGCTTCCGGCTCGACGACGACGGCAGCTGACCGGCCGTCGGGAACGTGCGAGGGGCGGGAGTCCGGAT
>NZ_JBHWDS010000067.1:0-41362 GCF_042734615.1 Kitasatospora sp. NPDC059646 | reverse complement strand
GCAGCCGCCTGATAGCCACACCCAGCACCCCTGGGTGGTCCAACCCTACGAATGACCAGACCAACCCGGCTCAGAAGGTAGAGCCGCCTGACCCCGAAAGGACCGGTTCCCCGTGATCCACACCCAGTTCGACCGCACCGCCCGCGAGGCCCTGACCGCGAAGGCCGTCGACGCCAAGATCCGCAAGAACCTGACCTGGCAGCAGATCGCCGACGCCTCCGGCCTGTCCGTCGCGTTCACCACCGCCGCCGTCCTCGGCCAGCACCCGCTGCCCGCCGCCTCCGCCGAGGCCGTCGCCGGACTCCTCGACCTGGACGCGGACGACGCGCGGCTGCTGCAGACCGTCCCGGTCCGCGGCTCCATGCCCGACCGCGTCCCCACCGACCCGACCATGTACCGCTTCTACGAGATGCTCCAGGTCTACGGCACCACCCTCAAGGCGCTGGTCCACGAGCAGTTCGGCGACGGCATCATCTCCGCGATCAACTTCAGGCTCGACGTGCAGAAGGTCGCCGACCCGGACGGCGGCGAGCGCGCCGTCATCACCCTGGACGGCAAGTACCTTCCCACCAAGCCGTTCTGACGCCGGCTCAGCCAACCGGGCGGGCCGGGAAGCCGGCCCGCCCCCTCTCCCGGAGGACCACCATGGACTTCGCCCGGCACACCGTCGACCTCGCGCGCCGCAACGTCGCCGAGGGCGGCCGCCCCTTCGCCACCGTCATCGTCAAGGACGGCGAGATCCTCGCCGAGAGCCCCAACCGGGTCGCCCAGACCGGCGATCCGACCGCCCACGCCGAGATCCTCGCCATCCGCGAGGCCTGCACCCGGCTCGGCACCGAGCACCTCACCGGCGCCACCGTCTACGTGCTGGCCCACCCGTGCCCGATGTGCCTCGGCTCGCTCTACTACTGCTCACCGGACGAGGTGGTCTTCCTCACCACCCGCGAGGCGTACGAGCCGCACTACGTCGACGACCGCAAGTACTTCGAACTGTCCTCCTTCTACGACGAGTTCGCCAAGCCGTGGCAGGAGCGCCGGCTCCCGATGCGGCACCAGGAGCGCGCCGACGCCGTCGAGGTCTACCGCTTCTGGCAGCAGCGCAACGGCGGCGAGCGCCGGGTCGCCGGCGCCCCGACCGCCGGCTGAGAGGGCCGGGACGGGCCCGGCCGGGGACGTCCGTCAGCCCGCCGCGTAGACGTGGTCGGCGAACTCGGCGAACTGCCGGTCCGGGAGGTGCCGGGCCAGGTCCGCCTCGCTGATCATGCCGACCATCCGCTTGTTCTCGATCACGGGGAGCCGCCGGATGCGGTGGCTCTCCATCTCGTTGAGCACGTCCGAGATGTCGGCGTCCGCGTCGATCCAGCGCGGCGTGCCCTCGATGATGTCGGACGCCCGGCAGTCGGCCGGACTGCGCCCGTCCGCGACGCACTTCACGACGATGTCCCGGTCGGTGATGATCCCGCACAGCCGTTCCTCGTGCGCCTCGTCCCCGACGGGCAGCGCGCCCAGGTTCAGTTCCCGCATCATCCGAGCCGCGTGTTCGAGGGTGTCGCTCCTGGTGATCCAGTGGGCACCGGGGTTCATGATGTCCTTGGCCGTGGTCATGCCGTCCTCCTGGTTGCCGCAGCCGCGAAGGTCGCGGTCTGCCATGCGTGTTGCGCCCCTCGTCCAGGTTCTCGCCGCGGCCCGGTCGCCGCGATTCGAGCAGGTCAGACCCCGGACCGGGCCAGCACCCTGGCCGCGTGCACCTTCCCCGCGTGCTCGACGAGGTTGATCAGCACGGCCTTTCCCGAGCCGCGCTCGCGGGCGTCGCACAGCACGACGGGAGTGTCCGCGTCCAGGTCGAGCGCCCGGGAGACCTCCTCCGGGCCGAACGCGCGGGTGCCGTCGAAGCGGTTGACGGCGACCACGAACGGGATGCCGCGGTGCTCGAAGAAGTCGACGGCGGGGAAGCAGTCGGTGAGGCGGCGGGTGTCGGCGAGGACGACGGCGCCGAGCGCGCCCTGCGCGAGCTCGTCCCACAGGAACCAGAAGCGGTCCTGGCCCGGGGTGCCGAACAGGTAGACGGACAGGCCCTCGCGGATGGTGATCCGGCCGAAGTCCATGGCCACGGTGGTGGTGGTCTTGCCCTCGACCCCGCCGAGGTCGTCGATCCGGCTGCCCGCGGCGGTCAACTGCTCCTCGGTGCGCAGCGGCCTGATCTCGCTGACGGCGCCGACCAGCGTGGTCTTGCCGACGCCGAAGCCGCCGGCGACCAGGATCTTCAGGGCGAGGTCGGTGTCAGAGCGCACGGAGTCCATGGATGACCTCCTGGAGGATGTGCTCGTGCGGGAGCAGGGCCGGGGGGACGGGGCGGCTGACCCGGACGTGCTCGGCGTCGAGGAGGTCGCCGAGCAGGACCCGGACCACGCCGAGCGGCAGGTCGAGTTCGGCGGCGATCTCGGCGACCGACAGCGCGTTGCCCCGGCACAGCCGGAGGATCGCGGCCGCCTCGGGGCCGACCGGCAGCACCGCCGGATCGGGGACGTCGGTGACGACCAGCGCGATCAGGTCGAACGGCTGGCCGGGACGGGTGCGGCCCTTGGTCACCGCGTACGGGCGGACCATCGGGCCGGCGTCCTCGTCGTACCACTGGACGGGGCGGTCGGGCGGCGGCGGGTAGCCGAACGCGGAGCCGGGCAGGTAGTGGCGCGGCGGGTAGGCCACCGGGCTCACCCCTCCTGGGCGCCGCGCGGGGCGGCGTGCAGGTGCTCGCCGACCCGGCGCACCAGACGGGCCATCTCGTAGGCGACCAGGCCGAGATCGGCGTCCGGGCCGGCGAAGACGGCCAGGCAGGAGCCCTGGCCGGCGGCCGCGACCAGCAGGTAGCCGCGCTCCAGCTCGACCATGGTCTGCCGGACCTCACCGGCGTCGAAGTGCCGCCCCGCGCCCTTGGCGAGGCTGTGGAAGCCGGAGGCGACGGCGGCCAGGTGCTCGGTGTCCTCGCGGGCCAGGCCGGTGGAGTTGCCCATCGACAGGCCGTCCGCGGACAGCATCACGGCGCATTCGACCCGGGCGGTGCGGGCGACCAACTCGTCGAGCAGCCAGTTCAGTTCACCGGTGTGGTAGGTGGTGCCGATCATCGGGCGGGCTCTCCTCGGTCCGGGGTGCGGGGGTCGGTGTCGGGGGCGCTGCCGCGGGCCCAGCCGTGCTGGAAGGCGCTCATCGCGGTGCGGGCCTGTTCGGGGTCCCGGCCGGCGGGTTCGCCGGGGCGCAGCCCGGGCCGGGCCGGTTCTGGCGCTTCACGCAGTTGCGGTGCGAGGCTGGCCTGCCGTACCCGGCGCGGGAGTTGCTCGTCGCCGTCGGCGGGCCGGGCGGGCGACGGCGCGGGGGCGAGCGACGGCGCGGGGGCGGCCGCCGCCACGGCGCTCCGGCCGGGCATCAGCGGCGGCGCCAACGGCCGTGCGGGGAAGGCGGGTTCGCGGTGCTCGTCGAGCCCCGGGCGGGGTCGTTCCGGCTCGTCCCCGTCGAGTTCGAGCAGGTCGGTGGGGAGCAGCACGACGGCGGTGGTGCCGCCGTACGCGGACGGGCGGAGCGCGACGCGGACGCCGTGCCGCCGGGCGAGGCGGCTGACCACGAACAGGCCGAGCCGGTCGCTGTCGAACAGGTCGACCTGGTCGCCGGCGGCGATCCGCCGGTTGGCGTCGGCGAGGGCCTCGGGGCCCATGCCGAGGCCGCGGTCCTCGATCTCGACCACGTAGCCGGTGCCGACCTGTTCGCCGCGGATGTGGACCTTGGTGTGCGGGGGCGAGAACCCGGTGGCGTTCTCGACGAGTTCGGCGAGCAGGTGGGTGAGGTCGGCGACGGCGGGGCCGGTGACGGCGGCCTGCGGGAGGCGGTGGACGTCGACCCGGGCGTACTCCTCGACCTCGGCGACGGCGGCGCGGACCACGTCGGTGAGCGGGACGGGCCTGCGCCAGGCGCGGCCGGGGGCGGCGCCGGAGAGGATGATCAGGCCTTCGGCGTGGCGGCGCATCCGGGTGGTGAGGTGGTCGAGCCGGAACAGGTCGTCGAGTTCGGCGGGGTCCTCGGTGCGGCGTTCCATCGCGTCCAGCAGGGTGAGTTGACGGTGCACCAGGACCTGGCTGCGGCGGGCCAGGTTGACGAAGACGCCGGAGACGCCGGAGAGCACTTCGGCGCGTTCGACGGCGGCGGTGACGGCGGCCCGCTGGACGGTCTCCAGGGCCTGGTGGACCTGGCCGATCTCGTCGCCGCCGTGTTGCCCGGCCGGCACCTCGACGGCCGGGTCGACCTCCTCGCCGGACCTCAACCGCCGCATGGTGGCCGGGAGTTTGCGGCCGGCGAGTTCCAGTGCGGAGTTGCGCAGGGCGTGCAGTTCGGCGATCAGGCCGCGGCCGACGTGGACCGAGACCAGCAGGGCGGCGAGGACGGCGGCCAGGCCGAGCAGCACGGTGGCGCCGGAGGTGGTGAACAGGCCGAGGGCGTACGGGTCGGAGCGGTCGGCGGCGGCCGCGCCGGCCTGCTGTTCGACGGCGGCGAGGTCGCGGGCGGTGGCGGCGGCGACGGCGTTCCAGCGCCCGGCGGGGACGGCGGCGAGCGCGGCGGCCGGGTCGGGGGCGGCGGTGAGGGCGTCCTCGTAGCGGCGCAGTTCCCGGTAGTCGTCCCCGGCGGTGACGGCGGCGAGCGCGGTGCGGTCGGCGGGGCGCAGGTCGGGTGCGGAGGCCTGTTCGAACTGGGCGCGGGCGTAGGCGGCCCGCAGGACGGTGCGGTACTGGGCGTCGTCGAGCCGGCCGGCCCGGGCGGCGGCGCGCAGCAGGGCGTCCTCCCGGGCGAGTTGTTCGCGGGAGCGGGCGAATTCGAGCAGGGCGCGGGCGTCGGCCGCGATCCGGTGGTCCTGCAGGGCGGTGAGCGATCCGGCGACGGCGAGGGCGTTGTCGACGGCGGTGGTGTAGGCGCCGTAGGCGTCGTCCCAGCGGACGCCGTGGCCGAGGATCTGGCGGCGCAGGGCGGGCAGGTTGGCGATCGAGCGGGCCAGGGTGTCGAGGCGGTCGGCGGTCTCGCCGCCGAGTCCTTCGGCGTCGGCGCGGTTGTAGCCGGGGGCGAGGGTGAGCGGGGCGGCGGCCCGGTCGGTGTTCTGGGCGGCGGTGCGCAGTTCGGCGTCGCGGGAGGGGTCGGTGTCGGGGGTGGCGAGGAGCTGTCCGGCGGCGGCGCGTTCGGCCTGGAGGGCGGCGACGGTGCGGTCGAGGGGGGTGCGCAGGGTGGTGCCGACGTCCTTGATCCGCAGCAGGTCCCAGACGTCGCCGGCGGTGGTGACGGTGGCGAACGCCCACAGGGCCATCAGGGCGACCACGGGGACCATCAGGACGGCGACGATCCGGGCGCGGACGGTGCGCGGGCGCAGGCCGGGGCGGGCCTGCGGGGCGGCGGGCGGCGGGGTCTCGTCGGCGGGCGGGCCGGCGTGGGCGCCGCGGCGGGGGGCGCCGGTCCGGTGGCGGGCGGGGCCGCGGGGGGTGTCGGGGGCGGGTGGTCCGCTGCGGGAGGTGCCTCGGGGTGGACGCATGGGCGCGGCCTTTCGGGGGTCCGGTCGGTCGGGGCGGCGGCGGGGCGGGCTGACGGGGCGTCAGGCGGCGCGGCCGAGGTCCTCGACGGCGAGTTCGCCGGCTTCGCGGTAGGCGGCGCGTTCCTGGGCGGTCGGGGAGAGGGCGACGAACGCGGCGGTGAGGAACAGGAAGGAGCCGAGCCCGACGGCCAGCGGGAAGACGAACTGCATGGGGGTGGCGCCGCCGAGTCCGGCGCGGGCGGGCTGCATGTGGACGTGCACGGCGGCCATGCCGGTGTAGTGCATGCAGCTGACGGCGATGCCCATGACGAGGGCGGCGGCAGCGGCGGCGTACATGTTGCGGATGGTGACGGCGGCCCAGAGCGCGGCGGTGGCGGCGGCCACGGCGATCAGTACGGACAGGGCCACGGTGCCGAACTGGTAGCGGAGTTCGCCGTGCAGGCGGACGGCGGCCATGCCGAGGTAGTGCATGGCGGCGACTCCGACGCCGGTGGTGAGGCCGCCGAGCAGCAGGCTGCGGCCGCGGTGGTGGCCGTGGCCGACGAGGAACACGCCGAGGCCGACCACGGCGATCGCGACCAGCAGGCTGAGGACCGTCAGCGGTACGTCGTAGCGCAGTTCGGTGCCGTCGACGGTGAAGCCGAACATGGCGACGAAGTGCATGGTCCAGATCCCGGAGCCGATCGCCGCGGCGGCGGTGAGCAGCCAGTTGCGCCGGGAGGCGCCGGTGGCGGACAGCGCGCGCAGCGTGCAGCGCAGGCCGAGGGCCGCGCCGGCGCAGGCCATCGCGTAGGACAGGACTGGGGTGAGCCAGCCGAAGGTGAAGTGGTCCGTCGATCCCATGGGGTGCCTCCCGCGAGTGCCCCCGGTGTGGCGCTCGCCCGTGCTCGTGCGGTCAGGGCCCGGTGGTTTCCAGGGCTGTTGTGATCCAGGGACGCTGGACGCTACCCAGACCTGAGAGATGGTCACCGGAAGATGTGAAAAGCACCACGCGTCATGGGTGCGGTGTGCTCGAATGGGCGCGCGTCCTGTGCCCGCCGCACGCTCCGCCGCGTGCGCCGTGCGCGCCCCGCGGCCATGACACTCATCCGGTACGAAAAACCGACTGCGCACTGTCGCCGGGGGCCGATACCCTCCGCCTGCTTCGTCACCGAAACAGCCGCAGAGGACCCGCATGCCGTTCGACGCTTCGTCCGCCCCGACCGTCTCCGAGGACCGCGGGGAGCCCGAGTACGGCACCGGCCGCGGCGCGGCCTACCCGCCCGCCGGGTACGACGGCCCGCTCTGCCGGTTCTGCGGCTCGGCCCCCGCGGCGAAGGTCACCGTCCGCGGCCATCAGGGCCTCCTGGTGCTGATGCGCTTCCTCAAGCTGCGCGGACCGTTCTGCCGCGACTGCGGCACGGCGACGGTGCGCCGGATGACCGCGCAGAGCATGTGGCAGGGCTGGTGGAGCGTCGCCTCGCTGGTGGTCAACCCGCTCACCATGCTGGCCAACCTGGGGGCCTGGCTGGCGCTGCGCCGCCTGCCCGCTCCGCTGCCGGGCGCGCCGGGCACCCCGATGCCGACGGGCCGTCCGCTGTGGCGGCGCGCGGAGGTGCTCGGCCTGCTGCTGCCGGTGCTGGTGGTCGGCGCGCTCGTGCGCTCCGCCGGGCAGGAGCCGGACGACGCGGCCGTCCGCTTCACCCCGGACCGCCCGGGCGTGAGCGCCGCACCGTCACGCTCCCCCATCGGCAAGGACCCGGCGCTGGCGACCACCGGCGACTGCGCGCACAACTTCGGCAGCACCGCGCGGGCGCTGGTCTTCGTCGTCGACTGCGGCAACAAGTACGCCGACCTCAAGGTCGTCGGCCGCTCCTCCTCGACCGCCCCCGGCGCCTGCGACTCCTTCCCCGCGAGCGAGAGCCGGCTGGTCCACGAGGAGGGCCCGACCCCCTACACGCTCTGCCTGGTGACGATCCCCAAGCCGTCCTCCGCGCCGTCCGTCGCGCCGTCCCTGCTCGCCTGACCCGACCGGCCCCGGGCCGCCCGTCCGTCGCCCGCCGCCGGCGCCCGGCGAACGGGCGCTCCGGCGAACGGGGCGGCGGTCCGGCGGCGGTCAGCCCGCCTGACGGCGGGTCAGCCTCAGCCGGGCGGGTCCGCGGACCTCCAGGGTGATGCCCTGACCGAGCGGGATCTCGGTGTCGACGGCGGTGATCTCGAACTCGCGCAGCAGGACGGCGAGGGCGAGCACCGACTCCAGCATCGAGAAGTGCTGGCCGATGCAGGCGCGCGGCCCGCCGCCGAACGGGAACCAGGCGTAGCGGTGGCGGCCGGCCTCGCGTTCGGGGGTGAAACGGTCGGGGTCGAAGCGCTCGGCGTCGTCCCAGTGGGCGGGGTGGCGGTGCGTCACGTACGGGGCGATCAGGACGTCCGCGCCGGCGGGGATCTCGACGCCGTCGACCACGGTGGAGTGCACGGCCCGTCGGCCGACCGCGGGCGCGGCCGGGAACAGCCGCATCGCCTCCTTCAGCACCCGGGTCAGGTACGGCAGTCGCGGGTAGTCGGCGGCGGTGGGGCGGCGGCCGTCGGCGAGCAGCGCGGCGGCCTCCCGGTGGGCGAGCCGCTGGTGTTCGGGGTGCTTGCCGAGCAGGTGCAGGGCGAAGGTCAGCGAGGTGGCGGTGGTCTCGTGGCCGGCCAGCAGGAAGATCAGCACCTGTTCGCGCAGTTCGGTGGCGTCGAGGCGGTTGCCGTCCTCGTCGCGGGCCTTGGCGAGCAGCCCGAGCAGGTCCTCGCCCTCGCGGTCCTCCGTGACGCCCTCCGCGGCGCGCCGGGCGATGATGGCGTCGCACACCGCGTACAGGGCGCGTTCGGCCTCCAGCGCCTTGCGGTGGGCGGGCAGCGGCCAGTCGCGCGGCAGCCGGACGGGCGCGAAGCCGCGGCTGCGGACGAAGGCGCCGAGGACCGGGAAGGCTTCGTGGACGGTGCCCACGGCCTGTTCGACGTCCTGGCCGAACAGGATCCGGGAGACGGTGCGCAGCGCGAACCGGGACATCTCCTCGGCGGCGTCCACCACGCCGTCGGGGGCGGCGGCCCAGCGGGCCGCCAGGGCGTCGGTCTCGGTGGCGATCGCGTCGGCGTACTGGTCGACCCGGCGGCGGGTGAACAGCGGCTGGACCAGCCGGCGCTGGCGCACGTAGTCCTCGTCCTGGGAGGTGAGCAGGCCGTTGCCGAAGCTGGCCCGGACCTCGCCGTAGAAGACGTTGTCCTTGCGGAAGTTGGCCGATTCGGTGGCCAGCACCTGCTGGACGCCCTCGGGCGAGGCGACCAGGTACAGCTCGCCGCGCAGCCCGGGCGGGCCGATCAGGAAGCGCACCACGTCGCCGTGCTCGTGGCGGGCGGCGAGGTAGGTGCCGAGCGGGTCGCGCCTGAGGTCGAGCAGCGAGCCGAGCAGCGGCAGTCCGGGCGGGCCGGGCACGCGGGTGGCGGTCATGCGGTGTTCCCCTCCGTCGGTGGGCCGACCCCCGGGCGGCAGGGGTCTGCTGACACTCCGTCAGTATCCCTCCGCGCGGCGTGACGGGGCAGGGAAAGCGGACGACGAGCGGTTCCGGTGTTTGAGGCTGGCACATGCGGCGCTTAAGTCGTGCTTAAGGTCGCTACTGCGAGGGAGGGCGACCCTTGCACCCCGCAGCTGCGACAGTATGATCTGCTGGCTGGCTCCCGAATCCCTCGTTCCGCCGCCCACCACGACCAGGGGAACCCATCCATGCGCAGCGCCAGAAGCCTCCTCGCCGCCACCGCCGTGCTCGCCCTCGCGGCGGGCCTGTCCGCGTGCAGCGGCTCCACCCCGCGCAGCAACGCGGCACCGAACGCCCCCAAGGTCGACGGCACGGTGACGGTGTTCGCGGCAGCCTCGCTCAAGGAGTCCTTCACCGCGCTCGGCAAGCGCTTCGAGGCCGCCTACCCGGGCACCAGGGTGACCTTCAACTTCGGCGGCTCCTCGGCCCTGGCGCAGAGCATCGTGGCCGGCGCGCCGGCGGACGTGTTCGCCGCCGCCAGCCCGGCCACCATGAAGACCGTCACGGACGCCAAGCTGACCGGCGGCGACCCGACGGTGTTCGTCCGCAACACGCTGGAGATCGCGGTCGCCAAGGGCAACCCGAAGCACATCACCGGCCTGAAGGACCTCGGCGGGGTGAAGACCGCGCTGTGCGCCAAGGAGGTGCCGTGCGGCGCGGCCGCGGCCGCCGCGCTCAAGGCCGCCGGCGTCGAGCTCACCCCGGCCACCTACGAGCAGGACGTCAAGGGCGCCCTCACCAAGGTCGAACTCGGCGAGGTGGACGCCTCGCTGGTGTACCGCACCGACGTGAAGGTCGATGCTGCGAAGATCGACGGCGTGGACTTCCCCGAGGCCGCGCAGGCCGTCAACGACTACCCGATCGCCGCCCTCGCCAAGGCGCCCAACGCCAACGGCGCCGCGGCGTTCCTCGGCTACGTCGGCTCCGCGGACGCCCGCCGGGTGCTCACCGAGGCCGGCTTCCAGACCCCGTGAGCACCGCCCGGACCACCACCGCACCACACCCCCGGGGCCGGCGGCGGCCCCGGGGGGCCACCCGCGCCCCCGCCGCGCTGCTGCTGCCCGCCCTGCTCGGCCTCGCCTTCCTCGTCCTGCCGCTGCTCGGCCTGCTGATCCGCGCCCCGTGGAGCGCGCTGCCCGAACTGCTCACCGGCCCCGAGGTCTGGCAGGCGCTGCGGCTGTCGCTGGTCTCCGCGACCGCCGCCACCGGCGTCTCGCTGCTGCTCGGCGTGCCGCTGGCCTGGCTGCTGGCCCGCACCGAGTTCCCCGGCCGCCGACTGCTGCGCGCCCTGGTCACCCTGCCGCTGGTGCTGCCGCCGGTGGTCGGCGGCGTCGCCCTGCTGCTGGTGCTCGGCCGCAACGGCATCGTCGGCCGCTGGCTGGACTCCGCGACCGGGCTCACCCTCCCGTTCACCACCGCGGGCGTGGTGGTCGCCGAGGCGTTCGTCGCCATGCCGTTCCTGGTGATCAGCGTGGAGGGCGCGCTGCGCGCCGCCGACCCGCGCTACGAGGAGGCCGCCGCGACGCTCGGCGCGTCCCGGCTCACCGCGTTCCGCCGGGTCACCCTGCCGCTGGTCGCGCCGGGCATCGGCGCCGGCGCGGTGCTCGCCTGGGCGCGCGCCCTGGGCGAGTTCGGCGCGACCATCACCTTCGCCGGGAACTTCCCCGGCCGCACCCGGACCATGCCGCTCGCCGTCTACCTCGCCATGGAGTCCGACCCGGAGGCGGCGATCGCGCTCAGCCTGGTCCTGCTCACCGTCTCCGTCGCGGTCCTCGCCGGACTGCGCGAACGCTGGATGTCCGCCCCGTGACCGCCCTGGACGCCCGACTGCGCGTCGAACTCGGCCCGTTCACCCTCGACGCGGCCCTGACCGCGCAGCCCGGCGAGGTACTCGCCCTGCTCGGCCCGAACGGCGCCGGCAAGTCCACCGCCCTGCGCGCCCTGGCCGGCCTGCTGCCCCTGACGGATGGTCACATCCGGCTGGACGGAACGCCGTTGGACTCCCCGGCCGACGGCGTCTTCCACCCCGCCGAACAGCGCCCGATCGGCGTCGTCTTCCAGGACTACCTGCTCTTCCCGCACCTCTCCGCGCTCGACAACGTGGCATTCGGCCTGCGCTGCAAGGGACTTCGGCGCGCCGCCGCCCGCGCCGGGGCGCTGCCCTGGCTGGCGCGGATGGGCCTCGCCGAGCACGCCGGGCGCCGCCCCGCGCAGCTCTCCGGCGGCCAGGCCCAGCGCGTCGCCCTGGCCCGGGCCCTCGCCGTCCGCCCCCGCCTGCTGCTGCTGGACGAGCCGCTGGCCGCCCTCGACGCCCGCACCCGGCTCGACGTCCGCGCCGAACTCCGCCGCCGCCTCGCCGAGTTCGAGGCCGTCGCGGTGCTCGTCACGCACGACCCGCTGGACGCGATGGTGCTCGCCGACCGCCTCGTCGTCATCGAGGGCGGCCGGGTCGTGCAGACCGGCCGCCCCGCCGAGGTCGCCCGCCGGCCGCGCACCGACTACATCGCCCGGCTGGTCGGCCTCAACCTGTACCAGGGCACCGCCGACGGCCGCCGCGTCACCCTGCCCGAAGGCCAGGTCCTGTCCACCGACGAGGAGTTGACGGGGCCCGCGTTCGTGGCCTTCCCGCCCGACGCGGTCACCCTGCACCGGCACCGGCCCGAGACCAGCGCCCGCAACCTGTTCCCCTGCACCGTCGCCGGGCTCGACCTGCACGGCGACCGCTTCCGCGTCGACCTCACCGGCCCGCTCCCCCTCGCCGCCGACCTCACCCCCACCGCCGCCGCCGAACTCGACCTCACCCCCGGCACCCGCGTCTGGGCCGCCGTCAAGGCCACCCAGACGCACGCCTACCCGGCCTGACATCCTGGACCCACCATGGACCCCACCCGCCTCTGGGACGACACCCGGCCCGCCACCCACGCCCCGCTCACCGAGGACGCCGTCGCCGAGGCGCAGCGCCTGCTCGGCGTCACCCTCCCCGCCGACCTGCTCACCCTGCTCCGGCACCGCAACGGCGGCATCGTCGCGGACGCGTTCGCGGCCTTCCCGACCGACCGGCCCACCTCCTGGGCCCCCGACCACGTCCCGTTCGACGAACTGTTCGGCATCGGCCACCGCGACGGCTCCCTCTCCCTCCTCGACACCCCCTACCTGGTCGCCGAGTGGGACCTCCCCTCCCCCGTCGTCCTCCTCTCCGGCGACGGCCACTGGTGGATCGCCCTCGACTACCGCACCGGCGGCCCCTCCGCCGAACCCTCCGTCGCCTGGCTCGACGCCGAGGACGGCACCGACTTCACCCTCGCCCCCGACCTGCGCACCTTCCTCGAACGCCTCACCGCCGCACAGTCGTTCGACATCGACATCGACATCGGCATCGACTGAGCGCCGGCGACTCGGCCCGACCCGTTCTCCCCGCGCCGGAAGCCGGCTGACGGACGCACCACGGATCGGCGTCGTGATCGCCCCCCCCGGGCGACCGCCCGCGTGAACTCGCCGCCCTGCTGGACGCCGGCGACATCGACGCGGTGGTCGAACTGGACGACGACGGGCTGCTGATCGCCGACGACGCGTTCCGCCGGGTCGCCGAACGGTACGCCGCCGACCGCGGTCGGGAATCGTCGCGCTCCGGATCGCGGACGGGCACGGCGAGACGCAGCGCCGCCACGTCCCCCGCCTCCGAGTGTCCGGCCCGATGCGGGCCGGACAGGTCACCGCGTTCCTCGGCGGCGGGCACGCCCGGTCGGCGCCGATGCTGCGCGGACCGGCCTGTGGGCGGGCGGGTTCCGCTCCGGGCACGAGGAGACCGACCTCGCCCGGCGGCCGGTCGACGACGGCCGGACCATCCACGACGACCCGCCCCTGGTCCTCCAGCACCCGAGGACGTCCCCGCCCGGCACGCCGTCCACGACCGCTGCACCGCCCGCAACCGGGTCTGGCTCGCCGGGCGACGCCTCCCCGCGCCCCTCGCCCCGCTGCACCTCACCTCCTGGCTGCTGATCACGCTCGCCCGGACGCGCTTCCTCCCCGCCCTCGCCTCCTGGCTCGCCGGCGGACCGCCCGGCACCTCACCCGACTCGGCCAGCGGTCCGTCTTCCGTGCGCACCACGAACACCTCCCGCCCCGGTACGGCCGCGGCCTCGTCCGGCTCCTCACCGGGCAGGGCAGCCCGCAGGTCCTCCGGGATCGGCACCGGCCCACCGGGCCGGCCCAAGTCGTAGGCACCCGGGAAATCGTCCACGTTGACGTCGTCGCCCCCGCCCAGCCGGTGGTGCAGGTACCCGACGGCGCTTCCGTCCGCCTGCCGGACCAGCACCGCCGCCGCCGGCAGGTAGTACCGGCCCTTCCCCGGATGCTGGTCGGCGCGCCAACCCCGCCGGCCGCTCCGCCCTCACCGCGTCCGTCACCCGCGGAGTGTGATCCCGCGTCAGCGCCACCACACCCCGCCCGACCGCCCCGACGGTGAACAGCGCGCGGCCGCCGAGGACCACCGCCACCAGTCGTCGCCGCATGCCCGCCCCCTCCAACTCACTCTCCCATCACCTCCGTTGGCGCGAGCCGAGATCTTCGCCGCGTCGGCGACCGGCGCGGGTCCGGCAGGGCCTAGAGTGGCGGTCATGCATCGTGGTGTGCTGCCGCCTCCCGTCGTCTGAGCGGGCGGCCGGCCGGTTCCTGAGGCCGTTCCCGGGGCTGCCGTTCGACGGCGGTCGACCCGGGGCGATGGGTGCTGCCCGCTTCCGTGGCCATTGACCATGACGGCATTTCGGGAGTCCACCCGTGTTCTCACTGCACACCGCCCTGCCCGCGCGGCGGGGCCTGCTGTACGTCGCGCTCGCCGCAACGGCCTGGGGTACGGCCGGGGCGGCGGCCGCGCTGCTGTTCCGGCAGAGCGGGCTGGGGCCGCTGGCCCTGACGTTCTGGCGTTCGCTCGGCGGCGCCGGGATCCTGCTGGCACTGCGCCTGTTCCGCGGCGGCACCGCGCGCTCCACGCCCTCCCCGACCCGCATGCTGCTGAACGGGCTGGGGCTGACGCTCTTCCAGGCCGCGTACTTCCTCGCGGTGCGGTACACGGGGCTGGCCGTGGCCACCGTCGTCACGCTCGGCTCCGCGCCGGTGATGGTGGCGTTCGGCGGGCGGCTGCTGATGGGTGAACGGCTGGGCCGCGCCGGGCTGTCGGCGATCGCGGGGGCGCTGGCGGGCCTCGCGGTGCTGGTCCTCGGCGGCGGCCGGGACGCGGGCGTCGAACCGCTCGGCCTGGTCTGGGCGCTGGCCTCGGCGGCCGGCTACGCGGCGATCACGGTCGCCACCCGCCACTGGGCCCGCACGGGCGTCGCGGACGACCCGGCGACCACCACGCTGTGGTCGTTCACGATCTGCGCGCTCTGCCTGGCCCCGTTCGCCTCCGCCGAGGGCCTGTTCCCGTCGGCGCACGCCCTGCCGTCCACGCTCCTGCTGCTCGGCTACCTGGCGACCGTCCCGACCGCGCTCGCGTACGCCCTGTACTTCGCGGGCGCGGCGGTGATCCGCGCCGCGACGGCCTCCGTGGTGGCCCTGATCGAGCCGCTCAGCGCGACGGCGATCGCGGCCGCCGTGCTGGACGAGCCGCTCACCCCGTCGGCGCTGGTCGGCACGGCGCTGCTCCTGCTCTCGGTGACGGCCCTGGCCCGCACGGAGCTGCGCGACTCCTGACGGCGCATCAACCCCGCTGCCCGGCCCGGTCGCTCGGTCGGTCGGCGACCGTGCGGCCGCCCGGTCCGGCCGGTCACCGGCTGCCCGGGCGACCGGGCGGCCGGGGCGTCGGGTTCGCGGTTGCCACGGCGACGACTGGGCCTGCGGCCGGCTCTGGCCCTGGTCCCCGCCGCGCGGCCCATCCACTGCGCCCCGGGCCGCCTCCGACATCGCCCCGGGTCGCGCCCCCGAGTCGCCTCCCCGGCCCGGGCGGGTCCCGGCCCGGGCCGGTTCCCGACCGGGCGTCAGCGGGTGCGCAGGGCCGGGTGCTCGGCGACGACGGTGCAGCTGCCGGGGGCGATCTCGGTGAAGCCGGCGTCGCGGACGACCGGGAAGCGGCCGTCGGTGAGGGCGGGCCAGTCGGCGGCGGAGGCCTTCCTGACGGCCAGTCGGAAACCGCTTTCCGCCCACTCCTTGCGCGCCGCCTCGTCCAGCTCCCACCAGGCGAGCTGCGCGGCGTGGCCGGTCTGCGCCATGGTCTTGCCGGCGCTCATCTCCAGCTCCGGGTTGAGCCACAGCACGGGGACGCCTTCGGGTGCGGGGCCGGGCGGGGCCGGGTCGTCGAGCTCGGTGCCGGAGACCTGGAGCTTGGCGAGTTCCTTGGGCCAGCCGTCCAGCGGGATCGGCGGGAACACCCGCACCTCGGCGCTCTCCCCGGTGACGGTGATCCCCGGCAGCTCGCCGGCCCTGCGCCACTCGCCGCCGCGGGCGCGCCGGACCACCTTGCGGATCCGGGCGTCCTCCCAGGCCCTGACGCGCTCCGCCCACTCGCCGTCGGCGGCGGTGACCCGCGGGTCGGACAGCAGGGTGAGCACGGCCCGCGCCGAGGTCTCCAGGGCGTCCGTCCGGCCCGGCGGGTCGGTCCGCTCCAGGCGGACCACCAGCGGCAGCACGTACTGGTCGCGGGCGTCCCGCTCCTCGGCGTCGCCGCCCACCGCGGGCACGGCGGTCGCCGGCTCGGCGGTCGCCGGCTCGGCGGTCGCGGCGGTCGCGGGGGCGGACGTGGACGTCTCGTTCGGCGCGTCGATGGGTGAGCTCACCCTCCCAGCATGCCAGTTCAGCGCCGGTAGCCCCGGCCGGGGTCGCGCTCCTCGGCGTCCTCGTAGCTGAGGAACCAGCCCTCGGGGTGGGTGGCGGCGAGCAGCCGGTCGATCCGCCGCCCCGCGTCGAGGTCGTCGTCGGTCTCCTCGGGGCCGTAGACGCCGAAGAGTTCGTCGGCGCAGCCGTCCCAGTCGTAGTCGTACAGGTCGGCGGGCAGGTCGCCCATCATGTCGGCCACGGACTCGGGCTGGGAGCCGAGCAGGGCGCGGGCGTCGGCGAGGGCGAGGCGCAGCGCGACGTCCTCGGCGAGGCAGCGGGGCAGCGGCCATTCGCCGAGGGCGAGGTCGTCGGCGAGGTCGTCGAAGGCCCGGGCGAAGGCGCGCCGCCAGCCGCGGTGGAGGTTCCAGGTGCGCTGCTGGAGGCGGCCGAAGACCGACCAGTCGGCTTCGTCGGCGACGGTGACGGGGTCGTCGCCGTGTTCGTCGAGGTCTTCGTAGGCGGCGTCGGAGAGGCCGATGAGCTGGGTGTGGAGCAGGCAGGCGGTGCGCGGGGTGAGGGTCCAGTCGCCGGTGTCGCTGTCGTCGTCGAGCGGGAAGAGTTCGGCGAAGTCGGGGCCGAAGTCGTCGGTGACGCTGATCTCCAGGGTGCCGCCGAGGGCTTCGATGCCGGGGATGGCGGCGACCAGCCGGTCGGGGTGGAGCAGCGCGCCGAGGGCGGCGTTGGCGTCTTCGGAGACTTCGCGCAGCAGCTGGCCGCGCTGGCCCTCGGGGTCGATGCCGGCGAAGTCCAGGTCCTCGACGGCCGCGCGTGCGGCGGCCCGCAGTGCGGGCCAGTCGGTGATCCGGATGCCCAGCACCACCGTGGCCTCGATCTCCTGCGCGCCGGAGTCCTCCGCCGCGTCGGGGCCCTGTGGATGATCGTTTCGCTCGCCCATGCGACAAGGTTGACAAACCCGGGGTCCGGCGTCCAGCAGCTCTCGGAATCCGGCTGCCGGAGGGGCCTGCCGGGGTGGTGCGGAAAGCGATTTCCCGGCGTGCCGTGCTGGTGTTCGGGCCCGGCGGTGGCGGAAGGTGGGGCCATGAGTGAACTGAACGATTTCGGTGGCGGGCAGGACCCGGCCGGCGGTGTGCTGGTCGTCACCACCAACGACGTGCCGGGCTACCGGGTCGAGCGGGTGATCGGCGAGGTCTTCGGGCTGACGGTGCGTTCGCGGCACATCGGCTCGCAGATCGGCGCGGGCCTGAAGTCGCTGATGGGCGGCGAGTTGAAGGGCCTCACCAAGACCTTGGTGGAAACGCGGAACCAGGCGATGGAGCGGCTGGTCGAGCAGACCAAGGCGCGCGGCGGCAACGCGGTGCTGATGATGCGCTTCGACGTGACGGAGGCCGCCGACGTCGGCACCGAGGTGTGCGCGTACGGCACCGCGGCGGTCATCGCCCCGATCGGCTGAGAGTGATTGAGAGCGGCTGAGAGCGACTGAGCACCGCTTCGACCACGACACGATCACATTGTCCGACAGTCGGTAATTCCGGTTGACACTGCTCACGGGTGCGTAGAAGCCTCTGTCGCGGACCGTCCCGCGCACCGCCAGGAGCACCCGTGAGCACCCCTCTGCACTCCGTCCTCCCGACGCCCGGCCCCCGGGTCGCGTACGCCACCTGTCGGGGTGTGGAGGACGTGGAGATGCTTCCCGTGCTGGCCGCGTTCGCCCGGGCCGGGGTGAGCGCCGAGGCGGTGATCTGGGACGACCCGTCGGTCGACTGGAGCGCGTACCAGCTGGTGCTGATCCGCAGCGTCTGGGACTACATCCTGCACCGCGACGCTTTCCTCGCCTGGGCCCGCCGGACGGCCGCGCTGACCAGGCTGGCGAACCCGGTGCCGGTGCTGGAGCGCAACACCGACAAGACCTACCTGCGCGAGCTGGCCGAGGCCGGGGTGCCGATCGTGCCCACCGTCTGGGTCGCCCCGGGCGAGGAACTCGCCGGCGCCGACTGGCCGGAGCTGGTGGTCAAGCCCACCGTCTCCTCCGGCGCCCGGGACACCCTGCGCACCACCGACCGTGCCGAGGCGCTGGCCCACGTCGCCGCGCTCGGCGCGGCCGGCCGCACCGCGATGGTGCAGCCGTACCTGCCGATGGTGGAGGACGAGGGCGAGACCTCCCTGCTGTACCTGGACGGCGGGTTCAGCCACGCGGTGCGCCGCGGCCCGATGCTCGGCGGCGGCTTCGAGGACGTCGCCCGCGAGCCGGACGCCGACCAACTCGCGCTCGCCGAGCAGGTGCTGGCGGCGATCCCGCAGTGCGCGGAGCTGCTCTACGCCCGGGTCGACCTGGTCCGGCTGCCGGACGGCTCGCCCGTCCTGATCGAGCTGGAGCTCACCGAGCCCCGGCTGTTCCTGGGCCTGCGCCCCGGCGGCCCCGAGGCCCTGGTCGCCGCGGCCCTGCGCCTGCTGCCCGGGAACACCCGGCCGCGGGGCGATGTTTCACGGGCGTGACTGTTCAGGGTGCAACCATCGACGGCCCGGCCGCGCCCGGCCCCGGCCCGGCGCGCGAGGTGGACGCGCTGGTGATCGGCGCGGGCCAGGCCGGCCTGTCCGCCGCCTACCACCTGCACCGGCGCGGCTTCGCCCCGTACACCGGCTTCGTGGTGCTGGACGCGGACGACGCCCCGGGCGGCGCCTGGGCGCACCGCTCGCCGTCGCTCACCATGGCCACCGTGCACGGCTTCCACGACCTGCCGGACTTCGAACTCCCGGCCACCGACCCGGCCACCGAGGCCCGGGTCGCCGTGCCCGGCTACTTCGCGGCGTACGAGGCCCGGCACGCGCTGCCGGTGGTGCGGCCGGTGAAGGTGCTGGCGGTGCGCGACCGGCCGGACGGGCGGCTGCTGGTGGAGACCGACTCCGGCGCGTGGATCACCTGGGCGCTGCTGAACGCCACCGGCACCTGGACGCGGCCGTTCCTGCCGCGCTACCCCGGGCACTTCACGGGCCGTCAGCTGCACTACGCGGACTACCGGGGCCCGGCCGAGTTCGCCGGGCGGCGCGTCCTGGTGGTGGGCGGCGGGGCGTCGGCGGTCCAGGTGCTGTCCGAGGTCGGCGCGGTCGCCGAGACGGTGTGGGTGACGCGCACCCCGCCGGTGGTCCACCAGGGGCCGTTCACCCCGGAGTTCGGGCGCGAGGTGGTCGCCAAGGTGGAGGAGCGGGTCCGGGCGGGGCTGCCGGTGCGCAGCGTCGTCTCGGTGACCGGCCTCGGCCCGAGCGTCGCCTACCGCCGCGCCGAGGAGCTGGGCGTGCTGCACCGCCGCCCGATGTTCGACCGGCTGACCGAGCACGGAGTCGCCTGGGGCGACCAGGAGTTGGCGGTGGACGCGATCATCTGGGCGACGGGCTTCCGCGCCGAGCTGACGCACCTGGCGCCGCTCGGGCTGCGCGGCCCCGGCGGCGGCATCCGGATGGCCGGCACCCGGGTCGCCGACGATCCGCGCATCCACCTGCTCGGCTACGGCCCGTCGGCGTCCACGGTCGGCGCCAACCGGGCGGGCCGCGCAGCGGTCAACGAGATCGTCCACCTGCTGCGCGACCGGCAGCCGGAGCCGGCCGCCGTCTGACGGCGGTCAGCGGTCGTAGTCGACGGTGACCTGGTCGGAGACGGGGCGGGCCTGGCAGGTGAGGACGTAGCCGGCGGCCAGCTCCGACTCCTCCAGTGCGAAGTTGCGGCGCATCTCGACCTTGCCCTCGCACAGCAGCGCCCGGCAGGTGCCGCAGACACCGCCCTTGCAGGCGAACGGCAGGTCGGGGCGGGCCCGTTGGGCGCCGTCGAGGATCGAGCGGTCGCGCGGCAGGGCGAGGGTGCTGGAGCGGCCGTCCAGGACGAGCGTGACCTCGCTGGCGGCGGCGTCGGGGACGGGCTCCGGGTGCCGTTCCTCGGCGATCTCGTCCTCGGCGTGGAACAGCTCCTGGTGCACCCGCCCGGCGGGGACGCCGAGTTCGGCCAGCAGTTCCTTGGCGCCGGCCACCAGGCCCAGCGGCCCGCAGAGCCACCAGTGGTCGACCTCGGGGACGTCGACCAGCGCCTCCAGCAGCGCCTTCACCCGGTCGGGGTCGAGCCGGCCGCTGAGCAGTTCGGCGTCCCGGCTCTCCCGGGACAGCACGTGGACCAGCTGGAAGCGGCCCAGGTGACGGTCCTTCAGGTCGGCGAGCTCGTCGGCGAACATCACCGTGTCGCTGCGCCGGTTGCCGTACAGCAGGGTGACCCGCGCGTCGGGGTGGCCGGCCAGCACGGAGCCGGCGATGGACAGCATCGGGGTGATGCCGGAGCCCGCCGCGATCAGCACGTGCTCGCCGGGCTCGGTCGGGTCGGCGGTGAACGCGCCGCCGGGCGGCAGCACGTCGACCGTCTCGCCGACCGCGGCCTCGCCGACCAGCCAGTGCGAGAACAGCCCGCCGGGCACCTCGCGGACGGCGATCCGCAGCGGCCCGCCGACCGGCGAGCACAGCGAGTACGAGCGGCGCTCGTCCACGCCGTCGACGATCCGGCGCAGCGTCAGCGTCTGTCCGGGCTTGAAGGCGAACTCCTCGGCCAGCGCGGGCGGAACGTCGAAGGTCACCGCGACGGCGTCCTCGCAGAGCCGTTCCAGGTTGCCGATCGGCAGCGGGTGGAACTGCGGGCGGCGGACGGCCATCAGATCTCCTTGATCCGGTCGAAGGGTTCGCGGCAACTGCGGCACCGCCACAGGGACTTGCAGGCGGTGGAGCCGAACCGGGAGAGCTCCTCGGTGTCGGTGGAGCCGCACTGCGGGCAGTGCACGGCCAGCCGGGTCGGGCCCAGCGACAGCAGGCCGCCGGGCGCGGGACGGGCTCCCGGGGCGGGCGGGGCGATGCCCGCCTCGGCGAGCTTGCGGCGGCCGTCCGCGCTGATCCGGTCGCTGGACCACGGCGGGTCGATCCGCAGCCGCACCTCGACCTGGTCGAACCCGGCCGCGCGCAGCCGCCGGGCCACGTCGCCGGCCATCTCGGCGACCGCCGGGCAGCCGGAGTAGGTGGGGGTGATCCAGGCGGTGACCGTCCCGTCGCGCTCCTCGACGTCCGCGAGGATGCCGAGGTCGGCCAGGGTGAGCATGGGCAGTTCGGGGTCGGGCACCGCGGCCGCGACCTCCCGGGCCCGCTCGACGGTGCTCACCACGTCGCCCCCGGATGCGCCCTGGCCACCACCTGCAGTTCCGCGAGCAGCGGGCCGAGCGCCTCGGTGTGCACGCCGTGCCGCCCGGCGCGGCCGTTCACGTAGGCGCGCGGCGCTGCCTCCGGCACGGTCAGGGTGGCCTCGGCCAGCACCTCGGCCAGGCTCGCCAGGACGGTCCCGCGCAGCTCCGACGGGTCGGCGCCGAGCCGCAGCTCGGCCTCGTGCGGGGTGAACAGCTCGTCCAGCCACGGCCACAGGGCGTCCAGCGCGGCCTGCATCCGCTGCCGCGAGTGCTCCGTGCCGTCGCCGAGCCGCACCACCCAGGAGTGCGCGTACTCCCGGTGGTACGCCAGCTCCTTGACGCCGAGCGCCGCGACGGCGGCCAGCACCGGGTCGGCGTGGCCGGACAGCCGCCGGTACAGCTCCTCTCGGGCGGTGGCGAACATCAGCAGCCGGGCCACGCACTGCGCGAAGTCGCCGTTCTCCAGCTCCACCAGGCGCACGTTCCGGTACTCGAAGTCCTCGCGCCAGTAGGCGAGTTCGTCCTCGGTGCGGCCGGTGCCGTCGAGCTGGCCGGCCCGGGTGAGCAGCCGCCGGGCCTGCCCGAGCAGGTCGAGTCCGAGGTTGGCGAGCGCGACCTCCTCCTCCAGCTCCGGTGCCCGGGTGATCCATTGGATCAGCCGCTGGGACAGCACCAGCGCGTCGTCGCCCAGCATCAGGCAGTACGCCGCGAGGTCCGCCGGGTCGACGCCCTCCGGCGGCGCGGCGTCCACGCCCAGCAGCGGATCGGCGAACCCCGTGCCGTAGGCCCAGCGGGCCTCGCCGTCCGGCTCACCCGCCGCGTCGGCCAGTGAGAGGTACACGTGGTCGTCGGTCATGTCGCCTTCCCTGCTGAATGAGTGACTGAGCGTCAGATGTGCGGAACGTCCTCGGGGATCGGGTAGAACGTCGGGTGCCGGTACACCTTGTCCCCGCTGGGCGCGAAGAACGGGTCCTGCTCGTCCGGGCTGGACGCGGTGATCGCGTCCGAGCGGACCACCCACAGGCTCACCCCCTCGTTGCGCCGGGTGTACAGGTCCCTGGCCGCGAGCAGCGCCATCCGGTCGTCGGCCGCGTGCAGCGATCCGACGTGCACGTGGTTCAGCCCGCGCCGGGGCCGCACGAACACCTCGTACAGCGGCCAGGACGCCCGCTCCCCGCTCATTCCGCACTTCCCTTCCGTCGCCCGTGCTTGGCCGCGTACGCCGACGCCGCCTCGCGCACCCAGGCACCGTCCTCGTGGGCGGCGCGCCGCCGTTCGATCCGCTGCGCGTTGCACGGCCCCTGGCCCTTGATCACCTGCGTCAGCTCCGACCAGTCCGGCTCGCCGAAGTCCCAGCTGCCGCGCTCCTCGTTCCAGGCGAGCGCCGGGTCCGGCAGCGTCACCCCGAGGATCCGGGCCTGCGGGACCGTCATGTCCACGAAGCGCTGGCGGAGTTCGTCGTTGCTGTGCCGCTTGATGCGCCACGCCATCGACCGCTCGCTGTTCGGCGAGGCGCCGTCCGGCGGGCCGAACATCATCAGCGACGGCCACCACCAGCGGTCCACCGCGTCCTGCACCATGCGGCGCTGCCCGTCCGTGCCGGCCATCAGCGTCATCAGCAGCTCGTAGCCCTGCCGCTGGTGGAAGGACTCCTCCTTGCAGATCCGCACCATCGCCCGGGCGTACGGCCCGTAGCTGCACCGGCACAGCGGCACCTGGTTGCAGATCGCCGCGCCGTCCACCAGCCAGCCGATCACGCCGACGTCGGCGAAGGTCAGCGTCGGGTAGTTGAAGATCGACGAGTACTTCTGCCGCCCGTCGATCAGCTTCTCGGTCAGCTCGGCCCGGTCCACCCCGAGGGTCTCCGCCGCCGCGTACAGGTACAGCCCGTGCCCGGCCTCGTCCTGCGCCTTCGCCAGCAGGATCGCCTTCCGCCGCAGCGACGGCGCCCGGGTCAGCCAGTTGCCCTCCGGCTGCATCCCGATGATCTCCGAGTGGGCATGCTGCGCGATCTGCCGCACCAGCGTCGCCCGGTACGCGTCCGGCATCCAGTCCCGGGGCTCCACCCGCTGCTCGTTGGCGACCACCGCCTCGAACCGCGACTGCGCTTCCGCGCTCGCCTCCACCACCCACCTCCCGACTGACCGTTCGGTCGGTTCCATTCTGTACACAGGAGGGGGCCGAATACAAGAACACAGCAGGCGCACCCGCGGAGGGCGCACGGCCGGGGGCGCGGGGACCTGCGCGAGCGGCCGGACGCCCGTCCGCGGGGTCGCGGTCACGTGCGAGTCACCGCCGTGCGCAGCGATCCCGCGGGCGGGTGCCGTCCGCTTCGCGCAGGTCCCCCGCGTCCCTGTTCCCGCGCCCGCCGGCGTTCGGGGACCGCGCGTCAGCGCAGCCGCGGCAGCGGCACCGCCAGCAGCGCCGCCAGCAGGGCGATCCGCGGCCCCAACTGGTCGATCCGCACGTGCTCGTGCCGCGCGTGCGGCCCGCCGCCCACCGCGCCGAGGCCGTCGAGCGTCGGCAGCCCCCGCGCGCCGGCGAGGTTCGTGTCCCCCGCCCCGCCCGCGGGCGCGCCGTCGACGACCTGGCCGAGCGCCGCGGCGAGCGAGCGGACGTGCCGCAGCAGCGGATTCGCGGTGCGTTCGGGCCAGGCCGGCCGGGAGGACAGCACCTCGGTGCGGACGTTCGCGCCGGGCCGGTTCGCGGTCAGGCGGGCGAGCGTGTCGAGGGTGCGGCGCTGGGCCTCGGTGGTGGAGAAGCGCAGCCCGATCTCGGCTTCGGCGCGGCCCGCGACGACGTTCGCGCGGGTGCCGCCTTCGATGCGTCCGGCGTTGAGTTCGGTGCCGGGCTGTCCGGTGAGATCGCGGACGGCGATCAGCTGGTCGACGAGTTCGTCGATCGCGGAGACGCCCTGTGCGGCGTCGTTCCCGGCGTGCGCCTCGCGTCCGGTGACGGTGAGCCGGACCCGGGTGGAGCCGCGGCGGGCGGTCTTCAGGCGGCCGTCGGGGTGGGCGGGTTCGAGTCCGAGGACGGCGGCCGCGCCGCGCAGGTGCTGTTCGACCAGACGGCGGCCGTCCGGGCTGCCGATCTCCTCGTCGGAGACGACGACCATCCGCACGGGTCGGTGCGGGCGCTGGCCGAGGTCGGCGAGGAGCGCGAACGCGCCTTCCAGCAGGGCGAGTCCGCCCTTCATGTCGAGGATGCCGGGGCCGGTGAGGCACCCGTCCTGTTCCTCGACGGGCCAGTCGGTGAGGGTGCCGACGGGCCAGACGGTGTCGTGGTGGCCGACCACCAGCAGGTGCGGCAGGTCCTCGTGCCGTCCGGGCCAGTTGAGGACCAGGTGGTCGCCGTGGTCGCAGCTCTCGCGGGTCGCGGTGGCGCCGGTGGCGGTGTAGCCGGCGGCGATGTCCTCGGCGAGGGTGTTCAATCGGGGCGCGTCGCCGGACGGGGTCTCGATCCGGGCGAGGTCCGCGCAGCGCTTGCGGACGGCGGCGGTGAGGGTGCGGGCCCGACTGGTCAGGGTGCGGGGCAGGCCCGGCAGTGCGGCGGTGGCCAACACCGGTGCGGTGGCGGGTGGTTCTCCGGCGGTGGCCGGGGCGGCGGGCGGGGCGGGTTGCGGCTCGGGGGCCACGGTATGGGGACTCACTGTGCACCCCCGGTGGGGCGCGGAGCACTGGGAGGTATCGCCGGGACGGGCGTCGCGGGAATCTGCTGCGACCTCGGGCTCGGTCGTGGCGTCCGGTGCGACCTGGGGCTGGGCAACACGGTGTCCTCCTCGCTCGGTCCGCGACCCCGGCTCGGCCCGGGGTCCGGGGACGTCGGTCTCCGTTCCTCGGTGCGGCAAGCACGTTGGCAGGGACCGAGAGGCGAGCCTATGAGATCCGTTCGTCTCCCTGCGAGGTGGCCTGTCCGCTCGACCCGTCGGATCCGGTCCGGGTTCGGGCACGGGCCCCGGGCCTGGCGCGGCGGGCGGGACGCGGACTTCCGAGCGCGTCCGTCTTCACCTTGAACCCGCGAGGGCGAATCGGCAGCGCGAATCGCCCACGATCGAGCGAACCCCGTTCCGGGGGGACGACACCGGACCAGCCTGTGGCACCCGTCCGGAGCTCGCCCGCGACCGTCCGCCCGCGCCGGTCCGAAATCGGTTCGACGGGCCGCCCGCCGGCTCGCCAGAATCGGCGGCATCCACCGTTCCCCGAGGAGTCGCCGTGTTCCCCGTCCCGCCGCCCGCCCTCGACAGCCTGCACGGCCTGGCGCTGGGCGATTCCTTCGGGGATCGCTGGTTCCACCCCCCGGTGGACGAGGCGTCGGCGGACGTCGCGGCCCGGCTGGTCCGGCCGGGGCCGTGGCACTGGACCGACGACACCGCGATGGCGCTCGTCCTGGCGCGGCACCTGCGTGTCCGCGGCGAGGTCGAACCGGCTTCGCTGGCGCGGGAGTTCGCCGCCGAGTACGCGGCGGCGCCGCACCGCAAGTACGGGCCGTCGATGCACCGGGTGATGCGCGCGGTGCACGCGGGCGAGGACCATCTCGCCGTCACCCGGGCGCTGTTCGGCGGGCAGGGCTCGCACGGCAACGGGGCGGCGATGCGGGTCGCACCGCTGGGGGCGTGGTTCGCGGACGACCTGGCGGTCGTCGTCGAGCAGGCCGCCCGTTCGGCGACGGCGACGCACGCGCACCCGGAGGCCGCGGCCGGGGCGTGCGCGGTGGCGCTGGCGGCGGCGCTGGCCGTCCGCTCGCGCGGCGGGGCGGCGGCGCCCCGGGCGGAGTTCCTGCGGGAGGTGGCCGGGCTGCTGCCGGAGTCCGAGGTCCGTTCCGGGCTGCGGATCGCCGCCGCGCTCCCGGCGGGGACGAGCGTCCGGCATGCCGCGGTGGTGCTCGGCTCGGGGTTCCAGGTCTCGGCGCAGGACACCGTCCCGTTCGCGCTCTGGTCCGCCGCCGGGCACCCGGACGACCTCCCCGAGGCGCTCTGGCAGACCCTCACGGGCTGGGGCGACATGGACACCACCTGCGCGATCGCCGGCGGCGTGGTCGCGGCCCGCACCGGCCTGACGGGCGTCCCGGCCGGCTGGTCGGCCGCGCAGGAGCCGCTGCCCGCGCTCCGAGGCGGGACGACGGATGCCCCGGCCGCGCGGGCCGGGGCATCGGAGTGACGGGGGGTCAGTCGCGCGACCTGCCGAACAGCAGGCGATAGACGATCAGCAGCGCGAGCGCGCCCGCGATCGCGGAGATCCAGGTCGGCAGGTCGAAGAAGTGCACGGTGATGGACTTGTGCAGGATCTTCGAGGACAGCCACCCGCCGATGAACGAGCCGGCGATGCCGATCAGTGTGGTGATGACGATGCCGCCCGGGTCCTTGCCGGGAAGCAGCAGCTTGGCGACGGCTCCGGCGAGGAGCCCGAGGATGATCCAACTGACAATGCCCATGCCGCTCTCCTGCCCTGCGCCACGAGGGCCAACCCCGTCGTGCTCTCCCTGATCAGGACGCCCGGCGGGGACCGTCCGGTTCCGGCCGCCACCCGACGCCTTCCTGCGGTAGCGTCCGGGGCCGGAGGGGGTGCCGGGATGAAGTGGACCGTGCACGGCGAGCGTCCGGTGTACCGGGACCCGTGGCTGAACGTGTGGGTCGCGGACGTCGAACTGCCGGACGGGCAGCGGTTCGAGCACCATGTGGTGAAGCTGCGCCGCCTGGCGGTCGCGGCGGTGGTGAACGACCGCCGCGAGGTGCTGATGCTGTGGCGGCACCGGTTCATCACCGACACCTGGGCGTGGGAGCTGCCGATGGGCCTGGTCGAGCCCGGCGAGGACCCGGCGGCCGCGGCGGCCCGGGAGGCGCTGGAGGAGACCGGTTGGCGGGTCTCGGACGTCCGTCCGCTGATCTACGCGCAGCCGGCCGCGGGCATCACCGACGCCGAGCACTTCGTGTTCCGCGCCGAGCCGGTGGAGTTCACCGGGCCGCCGACCGAGCGGAACGAGTCCGACCGGATCGCCTGGGTCCCGTTCGCGGAGCTGCGCGGCCTGGCGGCCCGGCGCGAGATGGTCAGCAGCGCGACGCTGGTGGGCGTGCTCGCGCTGCTGCTCGACGAGGCGGCCTGACGGCGGGTCAGCGGTCGGCCGTCCAGTGGATCAGCGCGTGCGCGTAGCGGACCAGTCCGCGGGCGTGGCGGCGGACGGGGGTGGGCCAGTGGGAGCCGCGGGCGATGCCGTCGGCGAGGAACTCCAGGGTGGTGAGTTCGGCGGCGCACAGCTCGGCGACCCTGGCGGCGGCGGTGCGCGGCGGCAGTCCGCGGTGGACCTCCAGGGCGCGCACCAGGGTCCGGCCGGAGGAGGCGGCGGTCCGGCCCGCTCCGAGGTCGTCGATCCAGCGGACCAGGTGCCGAAAGCGCGTCAGCAGGTCGGTGAGCTGCGGGTGGCGGTGCAGGCGGTCGGGCAGGTCGAGGCCGTGGGCGAGTTCCACCCAGCCGGCCGCGCAGCGTGCCGCGCCGTCGCGCTCCCGGTGGGTCAGGTACTGCGGGACGGTCGGGACGGTGCCGTCGGCGCTCAGCCGGGCGAGCGAGCTGTCCAGGTGGGCGCGGAAGTCGGCGTCGCAGCGGACCGCCCAGTCGGGGCCGGTGAGCGCCGCGCCGTCGCGGCGGAGCGCTGCGAACGCCCGCACCAGCGCGGCCCCGTGGCCCGGGGCGGCCGTGGGCGTGCCGCCGGCGAACAGCGCGTGCAGCGCGCCGATGGTGTGCCGGGCCGCGCCGGTCGGGTCGCCCGGCCGGCGGTCCTCGACGTGGTCGTCGAGGATCCCGGCCAGCAGCAGCCACTTGGCGGCGGTCCGCAGGCCGGGCCCGGCGGGGACGTCGCCCCAGCAGCGGGCGGCGAGTTCGAGGTGGCCCCGGTCGAGGAACCGCGCGGTGCCGGCCGCGTCCAGGACGCCGGTGCCGGCCAGCCAGTGGGTGAGCTCGGCGCGCAGCGCGTCGGCGTGCGGGTGCGGCGGCGGGGCGGGGGTGCGGGCGAGCAGCTCGGACAGCGGTCCCCCGGACGGGAGTTGCCCGGTGGAGCGGAGCTGCGCGGTGGCTGGGCCGGTGGCGGCTGGGCTCATGACGGCTGGCTCCTCCGCCGCTCGGGGGCGATCGACGTGACGAGTCTGGTGGACGTCCGCGCGCGGACGGTGCAGAACCGGCGGCCGTTCCCCCGCCCGGCCGATCCGCTCCGATGGTCCGATCATGGGCCCGGCTCCACCTGTCCAGGAGCCGGGCCGCTCGGATCACAGCCGTCGCCCCACCACCGCCCCTCCCCCGTCAACTCCCGCTCCGGGCCCGTGCCGGACGCGGCCCCGGCCCGTGCCGGACTCGCACCGGACGCGGCCGGGGCCCGCTCGGGCGGGCACCGCCCGCCGCTTCAGGCCCGCTTGAGCGTGCACTGCCCGTCCTCGCACTCGCGCCGCAGCCGCCCCCGGGAGAGGGTCTGGGCCAGCCCGATCGCCCAGCACATCGGGCAGCCGCGCAGGGCGACCAGTCCGAGCGGCGCCAGCAGCAGGGAGGCCGGTCCGGTCAGCGGCCACAGGGCGAACGCGGCGGCGATCGCGCCGAAGCCGAGGGCGCCGCGCAGCAGATGACGCGTCAGGGTGGGGCTGGCGAAGTCCTGCTGTCCGCTCATCGCGGACCCCCGAGTTCGGCCCGGACGGCGGCCCGGGCCCGGTGCAGCCGGGACTTCATCGCGGCGGTGCTCAGCCCGAGCGCCTCCGCGACCGCCCGGCCGCCCAGGCCCTGCAGGTCGCGCATGATCAGCACTCGCCGCTGGTCGGCGGGCAGCGCCGCGATCGCCGCCGCGACCCGCTCGGTGTCGAGCCGGCGCAGCGCCTCCTGTTCGGCGGAGTCGGCCGGCTCGGCGGGCGCCGGCGGCGCGGCGGGCACGGCGCGGACCCGCCGCAGGCACTCGTTGCGAACGATCCGGAACAGCCAGGAGGCGAGCGCGCCGGTGGCCCGGAGCATGCCGATCCGCCGGTACAGGATGATCAGCGCCTCCTGGGCCGCGTCCTCCGCGTCCTCGGGCGTGGCGCACAGCGAGTGGGCGAACCGCCGCACCTTCGGGTGGGCGCCCGCCACCAGGGCGTCGATCGAGTCCGGGTCGCCGCAGCGGGCCGCGGCGATCACCTCCTCGGCGGGCCAGGCCGTCTCAACCACGCTTGCCCCGCTTCGACTTGAGCACGAACGTGCAGGTGCAGATCAGCACCGCGCCGGCGCCGAGGGCAATGGCCAGCACCATGGGGTCTCCTCCGAGCTGTTCCGTCCGGCGGCCGTCCGCCGGTGTGTGCCCGTAAGAGGGGACGGCGGCCGAAAAGGATTCGGGCCGCCCGGAGAAGCCCGGGGCGGGGATGCTCAGGCCTCGCGCTCGGCCTTGCTGCGCTCGACGCAGAACTCGTTCCCCTCGATGTCGGCGAGCACGACCCAGCCGGTGCCGTCCTCCCTGCGCCGGTCGTCCACCAGCACCGCGCCGATGCCGAGCAGCCGGGTGACCTCCTCGTCGCGGGTGCGGTCCTGCGGCTGCAGGTCGAAGTGCAGGCGGTTCTTGCCGGTCTTCGCCTCCGGCACCGTCACGAACAGCAGGCCGGCGCCCTCGATCAGCGCCTCCGGGTCGCCCGGGTGGTCGTCCTCGTGCAGGGGCTGGCCGAGCGCCTCCGCCCAGAACGATCCGAGCGCGTAGGCGTCGAGGCTGTCGATGGTCACGTGGCGAATCAGAGAGCTCATGCGACGGATTCTCACGGCCGCGCCCGGCGTCCGCAACGAGTTTCCCGAGCTCCGCCGATCCGCCGGCTCCTGCCGCCCCGCGCCCGCTCAGTGCAATGTTACTGTTCGGGCCATGTCGCACTCCACCGTGAAAGCCGAACTCGACCGTCTCACCGCCGAGTTCTTCGCCGCCTTCGACAACCGCGACGGCCGCCGGGCCGACGTCGACCGCCTCCGCCGGCTGATGCTCCCCGGCGGCGTCATCGTGGTGACGGGTCCGCGCTACCTCGCCCACACCGTCGAGGAGTTCGTCGCACCCCGCGAACTGCTGCTCTCCGACGGCCGGTTGACCGACTTCCACGAGTGGGAGACCAGCGAGCACACCGACATCGCCGACGGCATCGCCTGCCGCATCGGCGAGTACCGCAAGTCCGGCGTCCTCGACGGCGAGCCCTACGAGGGCACCGGCACCAAGACCTTCCAGTTCGTCCGCACCCCGGACGGCTGGCGCATCTCGGCCTTCGCCTGGCACGACCGGGCGTGACGGCCGGTCAGGCGGGGATCCGGGCCAGCAGTTCGCGTGCGGCCCGGGTCAGGTGCGCGGAGACGTCGGACGGGTAGTCCGGCCCGCCGGGGTCCTGGAGGGCCCGCACCGCGTCCACCACGGGGGCCAGCTCCTCGGACGCGCCGTAGGCCTCGGCGACGTTCTCGATGACGAGTTCGGCGCCGTCCCAGGGGTCGAGCCAGCCGCCGACCACCTCGGCGGCGTACCAGCGGGCCAGCGCCAGGCGGCCCTGCCAGTAGTCCTCGGGCGGGTGGAAACCGAAGCCGAGTTCGTCCATCACCTGCCGGAACAGCTCCGGGACCTGGTCCAGTTCGGCCCGCAGGAGCCCGGCGAGGAGCGGCAGCGCCGGCGTGTCGACACCGGCGGCCACGGCCCGGGCGGCGGCCTCGACCAACCGGGCCGGGTCGCCGTACTGGCCGTCGATCCACCCGTGGGCGAGCTCCCGCAGCTCCCGCACCGCCGCCTCGCCGTCCGCTCCGGGGGCTCCCGCCGTCGTCGTCATGGCCGCATCCTGCCCTGCGCCGGCCGCCGGGGGCCAGCGGAGGCCGGACGCGGGGAGCCGGCTCTCATCTCGCTGTGCCACAGTCGTCCCCGCGCGACAGGGCGGACGAGGAGAGCCGGAGGTGGCCGGGTGGCCGGGCGGGTGCTGGTGGTGGACGACGACGCGGCGATCCGGCGGAGCCTGTCGCGGGGGCTGCGGCTGAGCGGCTTCGCCGTCGCCGTCGCGGCGGACGGGCCGGAGGCGCTCGCAGCCGTCGCCGACACTCCGCCGGACGTGCTCGTGCTCGATGTCGGACTGCCGGGCCTCGCCGGCACCGAGGTGTGCCGGGCACTGCGCGACCGGGGCGACGACACTCCGGTGCTGATGCTGTCCGCGTTGGACGAACTCGCCGACCGGGTGGCGGGATTGCAGGCAGGCGCGGACGACTACCTGGTGAAGCCGTTCGCACTGGAGGAGCTGGTGCTGCGCCTGCACGCCCTGTTGCGCCGCCGGCCGCCGCAGCCGTCCGACCTGCTGCGGGCGGGGCCGTTGCGGATCAATCCGGAGACCCGGCAGGCGTTCTGGGCGGACGAGGAACTCCGGCTGACCCGACGGGAGTTCGAGCTGCTCACCCAGTTCGCCCGCAATCCGGGCATCGTGCTCTCCCGGGAACTGCTGCTGGACCGGGTCTGGGGCTACGACTTCGAGGTGCGCAGCGACGCCGTCGACACCTTCGTCTCCTACCTGCGCCGCAAGCTGGAGGCGTCCGGCCGGCCCCGGCTGATCCACACCGTGCGCGGCGTCGGCTTCGTCCTCCGCTCCCCCGACGGCGCGGCGGGTGAGGGACGGTGAAGCTCTCGACCCGGATCGCGCTGGGCGCCGCCCTGCTGGTGCCGCTGCTGGTCGCGGCGGCCGCCGCCCTGCTCCTCCCGCTCGTCGACACGGATCTGCACCGCCGCCAGGACGCCCGGCTCAACGACCGCGCCGCCGCGCTGCTGCCCGCTTCCCGGGCGCTGCTGACGGCCGACACCAAGGGCCGGCCGAAGGCCGAGCAGAACCAGCAGCGCAAGGTCCTCGACGCGGCGCTGGACGCCGGCGTCCGCGTCGCGGCGGCGGACGGCACCGTCCTGCTGTCGGCGGGCTCACAACCGGACGATGCCCAACTGCCGTCGGGCGACGGCATGGTGACGGTCCGCCGGAACGGTGCCGCCTGGCGGGTCCTGACGGTGGAGCTGACCGGCGGCGGGGCCACCGGCACACTGTGGGTGCTCTCCCCGGCGGACGCGCCGGCCGACGAACTGCGGGCGGTGCGGCGGCGGGTACTGCTGGTCGCGCTGCTCTCGGCGCCGCTCTCGGGGCTGATCGCCTTCGCGCTCGCCGAGCGCGCGACCCTGCCGCTGCGCCGACTGGGCCGCCGGGCGGCGGCGCTGGACCCGCGCACCGGCCACGCGGTGTTCGCGCACACCCGCACGGGCACCGCCGAGGTGGACGAACTCTCGGGCGCGATCGCGCTGTTGCTGTCTCGCTACGACGAGCAGGCGGCCCGCACCGCCCAGGCGCTGGACACGGCGCGCTCGTTCTCCTCCGCGGCCTCGCACGAGCTGCGCACCCCGCTGATGAGCCTGCGCACCAACCTGGACGTGCTGTCGGCGCACCCGGACCTGCCGGAGGAGGAACGCGCGGAGGTCCTGGCCGAGTTGCAGCAGGACCACGCCCGTGCGGTCGATCTGCTGGGCGCCCTGTCGATGCTGGCCCGGGGCGACCTGGTCGAGGTGTCCGCGTTCGGTCCGGTGGAACTGGCGGAGCTGGTGGACGCCGCCGTCGCGGAGGCCGCCCGGCGCCGCCCGGAGGCCGTCTTCCGGCACGAACTCCCGCCCGGCGCCGTCGTGTTCGGCTGGGACGCGGGCCTGCGCATCATGCTCGACAACCTGCTGGCCAACGCGGCCGTGCACGGCGGGACGGCCGGCCGTCCCGCCGAGGTGGACGTCCGGCTGCGGGTCGACGGCGGCACCGCCCGCCTCACCGTCGACGACCGCGGCCCGGGCATCCCGCCCGCCGAACGGGCGGCCGTCTTCCACCGCTTCCACCGCCGCCCGGACAGTCCCGGCTCCGGCCTGGGCCTCACCCTGGTCGCCCAACAGGCCGCCCTGCACCGGGGTTCCGCCATCGCCACGGCCCGCCCGGACGGCCCGGGCTGCCGCCTGGAGATCCGCCTCCCGCTGCTCCACGACGGCACCAGTCGCCAACTCCCCGCCCCGCGGACCTGGCTGACGGCCCCGCAGCCGCCCGACCGGGACGCTTCCGCCGACGGATTTTGCCGAACGGTCGACCAACCCGGCCCCGATCCGGCGTAGCGTCGGCGCATCCACCGACCGCCACCGGGCCGAACGACGGCCCGCGAGGAGTGCTGCCATGACACCGATCGACCTGGCCGAGACCGCCGACGCCCTTCCGCAGGCCTGGAGTTCGCTCCCCCTCGGCCTGCCCGGCCCGGCCGCACTGAAGGTGCTGCGGATGGACGGCCGCCCGCTGCCGCCGGAGCGCCACGACGCCCCGGAGGCGCTGCTGGTGCTGGACGGGGTGCTGCGCCTGGTCGCGGGCGGCGTCCCGGTCGAGGTGCGGGCCGGGCAGCTGTTCGTGGTCGGCGCGGGCGTCGAGCACTCCGTCGCCCCGGGCAGCCTGGGCACCCTGGTCCTGTTCGAGGCGGCCGCCGCGGGCTGAGCTCCCGTCCCACAGGGTTTCCACAAGAAGCGCCCGTACGGTCCGTTCGGGGCCGGGCAGCAGTCCGGCCCGGTACCGAGCGGGAAGGGGAGAGTCATGCGGATCAACCGGACGGTCGCCGCGGCGGGGGTGCTCGCACTGGCGGGGGCGCTGCTGGCGGCGGGGCCCGCGGAGGCGGCCGGCGGGGCGCCGAAGGGCGACGGGGCGAAGGCGATCTGCAAGCGGCTGCCGAAGACCCAGGAGCGGATCGACAAGGCGCTGAACCGGCTGCACGGGGACGCGACCGAGAGCGGCTCGATCGCGCGGCTGGAGCAGCGGGTGGACAACGCGCACAAGGCCGGCCACGCGGAGATCGAGAAGTACCTGAACGACCGGCTGACGGTCCGCCGGGGCCTGGTGCCGACCCTGGAGGCGCGCAAGGCGGACCTGAAGGCGGTCGCGGACTGGTGCGCGAAGAGCGCCCCGGCGGCGGCCAAGTGACCCGCCGCCCGGCCGCCGCGGCCGCTGCCCTGGCGGCGCTCGCGCTGGCCTCGGCGGCCCTGCTGACGGCCTGCGGGCCGGCCTCCGGGTCCGGCGGGGCTCCGGACGACGCGCAGGTCCAGCAGATGCAGCAGAAGGTGGACGCGGCGGACAGCGCCGCCGCCCAGGCCGACGACAACGCCGGCCAGGACAACTGAACCGCCCTCCGGAACTCCGGCGGCCCGTGCTCTCCCCGGAGCGCGGGCCGTCGGCCTTCCCGAGCGCGGCTTCCCGAGCAGCGAGACGCGATCGTCCACCAGGTGAACGGTGGCGTGGCGGAACTTGACGCGCCGCCACCGGGTCGTGAAGCATCGGCGGCATGAATCCCGGCACCTTCCTGGTCTGCCGCCTGCACGTCGACCTGCGACGCCAGGCGAGCGACATGTGTGCCTGTTGACGCTCTCCGCCTGACCCGCGCACGCTCCCGGTGAGTCTCCCCGGGCCCTTCGCGCGGACCTCCCGCCGCACCCCCGCACCGCCCGTCCGGCGGCGCGCCCCCTCGTCGTCCCGTCCGCCCCGCCGGGGCCGGTCGCCTGCCGCCGCCCGCCGCTTGCCGGCCGGTGCGGCGCTCGGCGACGGCCGCCCCGGCACTCCCGGAGGAGCCCCATGCCCACCGTCCCGGCCGAACCCGTCCTCGACGCCCCGACCCGCCCGCCGCTGTCGCCGAACGCGCTGCGCCGGATCGTCCGCGATCTCGCCGAGCGGCCCGACCGGTGGCTGCACCGGGTCCGGCTGTCCGCCGGGGACCGCTGGTACGAACGGCTGGAGCTGGCAGCGGACTACGAGGTGTGGCTGATCAGCTGGCTGCCGGGTCAGTCCACCGGGTTCCACGACCACGGCGGCTCGCGCGGGGCGTTCACGGTGGCGCTGGGCGAGCTGGAGGAGCTGGCGCTGGCGGGACCGGAGCACGGGCTGACGGTGCGTCGGCTGCCGTCCGGCAGCGAGCGGGCGTTCGGGCCGCAGTACCTGCACGACGTGCGCAACACCTCGCCGGGCCCGGCGGTGACGCTGCACGCGTACTCGCCGCCGCTGAACGAGATGTCCCGCTACGAGCTGCGGGCCGGCGGCCTGGTGCGGACCGCGACGGAAGGGCCGGAGCAGTGGTGACGACGGTGGACCAGCTGGTGGCGCGGGCCCGGGCGGGGGTCGACCGGCCGGGGCCGGAGCAGGCCCGGGCGGCGGTGGCGGCCGGGGCCCGACTGGTGGACATCCGCCCGGCGGCGCAGCGCGCCCGGGAGGGTGAGATCCCGGGGGCGCTGGTGATCGAACGGAACGTGCTGGAGTGGCGGCTCGATCCGACGGGCAGTCACCGGATCGCCGAGGCGACCGGGTACGACGTGCACTGGATCGTGGTCTGCTCGGAGGGCTACGCGTCGTCCCTCGCGGCCGCGTCCCTGCGGGAGTTGGGGCTGTTCCGGGCGACGGACCTGGACGGCGGGTTCGTGGCGTGGGCCGCCGCCGGGCTGCCCACCCGTTCGGTGGATCAAGGTTTGCGGTGAGACCGGGGCGGGAAGCCGGACAGACGTATTCAGATCAGTGTTCGAAAATTTGCTCGTCCAGCGCTAGGACTTCCGTGATCAGATTCGAGGGCGCCGCCAAGCGCCACCCCGACGGCACGGTTGCCGTCCGAGGCCTGGACCTCGACGTGCCCGCGGGCCGGACGACGGTGCTGGTCGGCCCGTCCGGGTGCGGCAAGACCACCATCCTGCGGATGGTGAACCGGATGGTGGTGCCGACCGGCGGCCGGGTGCTGCTGGACGGCACGGACGTCGCCCGGCTGCCGGCGGCGCAGCTGCGGCGCGGCATCGGGTACGTCATCCAGCAGGCCGGGCTGTTCCCGCACCGCCGGGTGATCGACAACGTGGCGACGGTGCCGCGCCTGCTGGGCTGGGACCGCAAGCGCGCCCGGGCCCGGGCGGCGGAGCTGCTGGAGCTGGTCGGCCTGCCGCCGGAGACCGCCCGCCGCTATCCGGCGCAGCTCTCCGGCGGCCAGCAGCAACGGGTGGGCGTGGCGCGGGCGTTGGCGGCCGATCCGCCGGTGCTGCTGATGGACGAGCCGTTCAGCGCGGTCGACCCGCTGGTGCGCGCCGGCCTGCAGGAGGAACTGCTGCGGCTCCAGGCCGAGCTGGGCAAGACGGTGCTGTTCGTGACGCACGACATCGAGGAGGCGGTGCGGCTCGGCGACCGGGTGGTGGTGCTGCGCGAACACGGCGAGATCGCCCAGCTCGCCGATCCGCACACCCTGTTGACCGCCCCGGCGGACGCGGGCGTGGCCGCCTTCCTGGGCCGCGACCGGGGCCTGCGCGGCCTGGGCCTGCGCCCGGCCGCCGACGTCCCGCTCGCCAAGCTCGAACCGGCCTACGAGGACTGGAAGTTGACGCTGGACCAGGACGGCCGCCCGGAGCACTGGCTGCGCGACGGCCGGCGCCACCCGGTGCCGGTGTTCGCCCCGGCCCGGGACACCCTGCGCGCGGCGCTGGACGCGGCGGTGCTCGCGCCGTCCGGGCACGCGGTGGCGGTGGACGCGGACGGCCGGGCGATCGGCACCGCGAGCCGGGCCGCCGTGGTGGCGGCGCTGGCCGGCGACGGGGCGCAGGTGAACCATGCTGGACGGTGAGCCGCTGGTCCGCTGGCACTGGCTGGGCGACCACCTGGGCTACCTGGCCGGCCTGACGGGCGATCACGCGGTGATCGCGCTGGTCCCGGTGCTGATCGGCCTGCTGCTGGCGGTGCCGCTGGGCCTGGCCTGCACGCGCTTCCCGCGGCTGTACCAGCCGGTGGCGGTGGTGTTCAACGTGGTGTACGCGCTGCCGTCGCTGGCGGTGTTCGTGGTGCTGATCCCGTACACCGGCCTGGCCACCCGGGAGACCGTGATGGTGCCGCTGACCTGCTACGCGCTGGCGGTGCTGCTGCCGACCACGGTGGACGGGCTGCGGGCGGTGCCGGAGCCGGTGCGGCAGGCGGCCACCGCGATGGGCTACGGGCCGTGGCACCGGCTGGCGGCGGTCGAACTCCCGGCTGCGGTGCCGTACCTGATCGCGGGTCTTCGGGTGGCGGCGGTGTCGTCGATCTCGCTGGCGGCGGTCGGCGCGCTGGTCGGCCGCGGCGGGCTCGGCTACCTGTTCGTGGACGGCTTCCAGCGGACCTTCCCGACCCCGATCCTGGCCGGCATCGTGCTGGTGGCGCTGCTGGCGCTGGTCTGCGACCTGCTGCTGGTGGCGGCCCGCCGGCTGCTCGCGCCGTGGGCGACGGGGGTGGCGCGGTGAACTGGCTCGGCTGGCTGAACACCTTCTTCACCGACCCGGCGCACCGGTCCGGGCCGGACTCGATCCTGAACCGGGTGCTGGAGCACCTGGCGTTCTCCGCCACGGCGCTGGCGCTGGCGGTGCTGCTCGCGGTGCCGCTGGGCCTGCTGATCGGCTACACCGGGCGCGGCCTGTTCCTGGTGACCGCGCTGACCGGCGTCGCCCGGGCGCTGCCCACCCTCGGCCTGGTCACCCTGGCCGTGCTGCTCGCCGGGGTCGGCGACACGGCGGTGCTGCTGCCGCTGACGGCGCTGGCCGCGCCGTCGCTGCTGGTGGCCGCCGCGGAGGGCGTCCGCGGCACCGACCCGGACGTCCGGGACGCCGCCCGCGGCATCGGCCTGACGCACCCCCAGACGCTGTTCCAGGTGTGCGTGCCCGCCGCGCTGCCGACCCTGCTCGCGGGCGCCCGCACCGCGGCCGTCCAGGTGATCGCCACCGCCACGGTCGCCGCGTACGTGGGCCTCGGCGGTCTCGGCCGGTACGTCATCGACGGCCTGGCCACCCGCGACTTCCCGACCACCGTCGGCGGCGCGCTCCTCGTGGTGCTGCTCGCGGTGGCCGTCCAACTGCTGTTCGCCCTGCTCATCCGGTACGCGTCGCCCCGTGCGGCGCGCACCGTCCCCATTGACGAACCCGCGGGCTCCCCCGCACTGTCGAAGGACTCCATATGACGACCCGTCCGGTCCGAACCGCCGTCGCCGCCGCCGTGCTGATGCTCGGCGCGGCGGCCTGCTCCTCCTCCGGCGGGGGCGACCCGCTGGCCGCGAAGACCACTGCCGGGGCGGCAGGTTCCGGGAAGACCGTGGTGGTCGGCTCGGCGAACTTCCCGGAGAACGTGCTGCTGGCGTCGATCTACTCGCAGGCGTTGCAGGCCAAGGGCGTGAAGGTGGAGGAGAAGTTCAACATCGGCAGCCGGGAGGTGCTGTACGCGCAGTTGCAGTCCGGGGCGCTGACGGTGCTGCCGGAGTACAACGGCGCGCTGCTCGGGTACCTGGACGCCAAGTCGACGGCGACCGGCAAGGACGCGGTCAACGCCGAGCTGGCGGCGAAGCTGCCGGCCGGCCTCGGCATCCTGGACTCGGCGGCGGCCGAGGACAAGGACTCGCTCACGGTCACCCAGGACACCGCCGACCGGCTCGGCCTGAAGTCGATCGCCGACCTCGCCGGCAAGTCGCAGGACCTGGTGGTGGGCGGCCCGCCGGAGTTCAAGTCGCGGCGCGAGCAGCAGTTCAAGGACGTGTACGGGCTGACCTTCAAGGAGTGGAAGCCGACCGCCGACACCACCGCCAACGCGCTCAAGGACGGCACCGTCCAGGTCGGCAACGTGTTCACCACCGACCCGAAGATCGTCCAGCTGAAGCTGGTGTCGCTGGGCGACCCGAAGAACCTGTTCAGCTCGCAGAACGTCACCCCGCTGGTCAACCGGGCCGGGCTGGACGCCACCGGGACGGCCGCGCTGAACGCCGTCTCCGCGAAGCTCGACACCGCCGGGCTGACGGCGCTGATGAAGCGCGTCGCGGTGGACAAGGAGGACCCCTCGGCGGTCGCCAAGGAGTGGCTGAAGAGCAACGCGCTGAACTGACCCCGGCGCTCCCGCGCCGCCCGTCGGCCCCGCACCCGGTCCTCCGGGGGCGGGGCCGACGGCATGTCAGGACGCCTGGTGGGACGGACAGTTGCGAGTCTTGACAGATCAGTGGTCCAGACCAACCATGGGAGCGTTGTTTTTCCCGACCGGAACGCATCGTGGGGGTGTGACCACCGGCCGGGGCTGTCGTAACGCCCCGCACCACCCCGGCACTCCCTGTACCAGGCCGATCCCCTGCCCCGTGCCCGCTGAGCGGCACGCGGGCGTCCACCCATGCCTGATGGAGCCTCGATGCGCCTTCACCGACCACTCCAAGCGCTGCTCGCCACGGGCGCGATGGCGGCCGCCTCGCTGGGGCTGATCTCCGCCCCCGCACAGGCCGCCACCCCGCTGCCCCAGCGCGTCTTCGCCCCGTACTTCGAGTCCTGGACGGGCGAGAGCCCGGCCGCGCTGTCCGCCCAGTCCGGCGCCAAGCACCTCACCATGGCCTTCCTGCAGGCCGCCACCAAGGGCAGCTGCACCGCGCTGTGGAACGGCGACACCTCGATGCCGGTGTCCAACTCGGTCTTCGGCGCCGACATCGCCACCATCCGCGCCAACGGCGGCGACGTGATCCCGTCCTTCGGCGGCTACACCGCCGACAACACGGGCACCGAGATCGCCGACTCGTGCACCGACGTCAACCAGATCGCCGCGCAGTTCGAGAACGTCATCACCACCTACGACGTCTCCCGGATCGACCTGGACATCGAGGACAACTCGCTGACCAACACCGCCGGCATCGACCGCCGCAACAAGGCGATCAAGATCGTCCAGGACTGGGCGGCCGCCAACGGCCGCAACATACAGTTCAGTTACACCCTGCCGACCACCACCGGCGGCCTGGCCTCCAGCGGCCTCGCGGTGCTGAAGAACGCCGTCACCAACAACGCGCGCATCGACGTCGTCAACCTGATGACGTTCGACTACTACGACAACCAGCCGCACGACATGGCCGCGGACACCCAGACCGCCGCGCAGGGCCTCTACAACCAGCTGGCGAAGCTGTACCCGACCAAGACCGCCGCCCAGCTGTGGGGCATGGTCGGCATCATCGAGATGCCCGGCATCGACGACTTCGGCGCCGCCGAGACCTTCACCGTCGCCAACGCCACCGCGGTCTACAACTGGGCCGTCTCCAAGGGCATCAACACGCTGTCCTTCTGGGCGCTGCAGCGCGACAACGGCAACTGCCCCGGCACCGGCGCCCGCGACGACTGCTCGGGCATCGCGCAGAACAAGTGGGACTTCAGCCACATCTTCTCGCAGTTCACCAGCACCACCGTCCCGGCGAACGACTTCTCGGTGTCGCTGAACCCGGCCAGCGGCTCGGTCACGGCCGGCGCGTCCGCGTCGACCACCGTCAACACCGCCGTCACCTCCGGCTCCGCGCAGACCGTCAACCTGTCGGTCGCCAGCACCCCGGTGGCCGGCCTGACCGTGTCGCTGAGCTCCTCCACGGTGACCGCCGGCGGCTCCGCCACCCTGAACGTCTCCACCACCTCCGCCGTGCCGAACGGCAGTTACCCGCTGACCGTGACCGGCACCGGCGCGAGCGGCTCGCACTCGGCGACCTACACCCTGACCGTCACCGGCGGCACCACCGCCTCCGACTTCTCGCTCTCGCTCTCCTCCGGCGCGGGCAGCGTGCAGGCCGGCTCCGCCACCAGCAGCACCGTCAACACGGCCGTCACCTCCGGCGCCGCCGCGACCGTCGGCCTGACCGTCTCCGGCGCACCGGCCGGCGTCACCGCCACCGTCAGCCCGGCCACCGTCACCGCCGGCGGCTCCGCCACGCTGAACGTCTCCACCACCGCGGCGACCGTCCCCGGCACCTACACCCTGACCGTCACCGGCACCGGCGCGGGCAAGACCCACACCGCGACCTACGCGCTGACCGTCACCGGCACCACCCCGGCCGGCGGCCTGGTCAACGGCGACTTCGAGACCGGCAGCCTCGGCCCGTGGACCTGCCAGAGCGGCGGCGCGGTCGTCGGCAGCCCCGTGCACGGCGGCTCCAAGGCCCTCCAGGTCGTCCCGACCGCCGGCACCACCGGCCAGTGCGAGCAGACCGTGACCCTCGCCCCGAACCACGCGTACACCCTGACCGCCTGGGTCCAGGGCCCGTACTCGTACGTCGGGGTCAGCGGCGGCGCCACCGCCTCGTCCTGGGCCAACGGCTCGTCCTGGACCAAGCTGACCGTCCCGTTCACCACGGGCGCCAGCGGCACCGTCACCGTCTACCTGCACGGCTGGTACGGCCAGGGCAGCGTCTACGGCGACGACTTCTCGATCGCCTGACCGCACCCCGGCGGAACGGCGAACGCCCGGCCGGTGGCAGGTGCCACCG